>NZ_JBLXFR010000001.1:0-274736 GCF_048261845.1 Stappia sp.
TGCCGCCCGACGTGGTCATAAGCATCGCCCCTCGTGTTCTTGGAGCCGCCGTGCTCGCGCCCCGCCTGGCGCACCGACGGCAGACGTTCTCCCGGCTTGTAGGCTCCAGCTGACAAAAGACCGCTTACATGCTGGACAATCCGTCCGGCGCGAGTCACCCGTGCATTGCTAATTTTTGCGATGACTGTCCCACTCCGATTATTGGGACAGTCATCGCAAAAATGCCTGAGACTGTCCCTTGATTGTCCCAGTCTATTTTATGACAATTTACGTCGGTCGACAATCAAACCATCCCTGGGAGGAAACACATGACCGCATTGAACCGCCGCCGGTTCCTGACCGCATCGGCACTTGGTGGCACCGCCACGCTTGCAATGCCCGCAATCGCCAATGCGCAGGACACCGTCCAGTGGCGCATGCAGGCGCTCTGGGACGGTGGCACCACGCCGTTCGAGTTCGAGAAGAAGTTCGTGGAGCGCGTCGGCGAACTGACCGACGGCAAGTTCGAGATCAAGCTCTTCTCGGCCGGTCAGCTGGTTCCCGCAGCACAGGCCTTCGACGCGGTGCGCTCCGGCGCATTCCAGATGATGAAGACCTTCGACGGCTACGAGGCGGGCAAGATCCCGGCCTTCGCCTTCACCTCGACCATCCCCTTCGGCTTCCCCGATCCGGACCAGTACGAGGCGTGGTTCTACGAGCTCGGCGGCCTCGACATGGCCCGCGAAGCCTACGGCAAGGCAGGCCTGACCTATATCGCGCCGACCGTCTATGGCGAGGAGCCGATCCACTCGACGGTGCGCATGGAAAGCATCGCCGACATGGCCGGCAAGAAGGGCCGTTTCGTCGGCCTCGCCTCGGCCGTGATGGGCGATCTGGGCGTTGCCGTGACGCCGATGGCGACGGCGGAAGTCTATTCCGGCCTCGAGAAGGGCCTGATCGACTTCGCCGACCGCGGCGACCTGACCGCCAACTACGAGGCGGGCCTCGCCGAGGTGGCCAAGTTCATCATCCTGCCGGGCGTGCACCAGCCGACGACCGCGACCAGCTATGTCGCCAACTCGGCAGCCCATGCTGCCCTGCCGGACAGCTTCAAGGCAGCCCTTGCCGTCGCTGCGCGGGAAATCTCGGGATCGCTGCGCCAGCGCATCATCGTGCAGAACACCGAGGTGCTCGACAAGTATCGCGAGAAGGGCGTCGAGGTGATCCATCTCGACCAGGGCGACATCTCTGAGGCCCGCTCCAAGGCCGTCCAGTCCTGGTCCAACGCGACCAAGGGCGACGCGCTGGCGACGAAGATCGTCGAAAGCCAGACGGCCTTCATGAAGTCGCTCGGCCTGCTCTGAGCCGACGCCTGACGTGGACGACTTGAGGTTCGTTGCATTGGTTGCGGCACGCTCCGAAACGGATGCAACGAACCGAAAGCCGGTCCAGAAACAATAGCTTGCTGGTCACTTTCCTGAATACGACGTGCGGCGAGAGCCCGCTGCTGTTTGCCGCAAACGTCATATGCGGGTGACTAGCGTCAGGACACTAGTGGGCAGCGCTGTGCTGCCCGCCCTTTCCTGCCGCACCGGACGCGGCTACACGGCAGCCCATGAAAACGCTCAGCTCCCTTGTCACCGGCCTCAACCGGATCCTTTTCGTGGTCGCGGCCGCCATCATCTTCGCCGTCGTGCCGATGCTGCTCTACGAGGTCGTGGCACGCTATGTCTTCAATGCCCCGACCGTGTGGGCAATGGAGGCAAGCACGCTTGTCTTCGGGCCGCATTTCATGCTGGCCGGTCCCTACCTGCTGCATCTGCGCGGTCACGTCTCCGTCGACATTCTCAGCGACCGTGTCTCGGGCGTCCCCCGGCGAATGCTGGAGATCTTCACCTTCTCGGTGATCGCGATCTTCGCCGCCGTCTTCGCAAAGGTCAGCTGGCCGCTGGCGATGAACGCCTACGCCCTCGGCGAAACCAGCTTCTCCGCCTGGAACCCGCCGATCTGGTGGGTCAAGTTCATCGTGCCCTTCGCCTTCGTCATGCTCTTCGCCCAAGCCTTGGTCGAACTCTTCGCCCCCGCTGCGCGCACCCCGGCCGAGGAGGCACGGCCATGAGTTCAGAACTCGTCCTGGCGGTCATGTTCGCAAGCCTTGTCGGCCTGCTGCTGACCGGCGTGCCGCTTGCCTTCACGCTCGGCGCCCTCGCCCTTGTCTTCACCATCACGCTGTGGGGCGAGGCGGCACTGGCCGTCACCGTGCTCAATCTCTACGACACGATGCATTCGGAATCGCTTCTGGCGATCCCCCTCTACGTGATGATGGCAAGCGTGCTGCAACGCTCCGGCGTCATCGAGAGCCTCTACAAGGCGATGGAGCTGTGGTCGCGGCGCCTGCCCGGCGGGCTTGCTGTCGGCACCATCGCCATCTGCACCATCATCGCCGCGATGACCGGCATCGTCGGTGCCGCCGTCGCGGCCATGGGCATGCTGGCGCTGCCCTCGATGCTGAAGCGCAACTACCAGCCGGAACTGGCCATCGGCACGATCTGCGCCGGCGGCACGCTCGGCATCCTGATCCCGCCCTCCGTCATCACGATCGTCTATGCGGTGACGGCCCAGGCCTCCATCGGCCAGATGTTCATCGCCGGCGTGGTTCCCGGCCTGCTGCTCGCCTCGCTCTATATCGGCTACATCGTGCTGCGGGCCGCGCTCAACCCGAAGATCGCCCCGCGCCCGGAAGAGATCGAGGACATCACCTGGGGCATCCGCATCGCCGCGCTCAAGTCGCTGGTCCTGCCCATGCTGATCATCGTCGGCGTGCTCGGCACCATCTACATGGGCATCGCCACGCCGACCGAGGCGGCCGCTGTCGGCGTCGCGCTTGCCTTCGTCTCGGCGATCATTGAACGGCGTTTCGGCTGGGAGCTCCTGCAGGACGTCGGGATGGACGTGGTCAAGGTGACGACGATGATCCTGTGGATCACCATCGGCGCCCGCGCCTTCGTCGCGATCTTCACCGGCACCGGGGGCGCCGACTTCCTGCTCGGCTTCATCCAGACGCTTGACGCGGACCGCTGGATCGTCCTTGCCGTAATGCTGGCCATGCTGTTCTTCCTCGGCATGTTCCTCGATGAAATCGGCATCATCCTGCTCTGCGTGCCGGTCTTCCTGCCGGTGATCGACTTCCTCGGCTTCGACAGGCTGTGGTTCGGCATCCTGTTCCTCGTCTCGGCGCAGATGGCCTACATCTCCCCGCCCTTCGGCTACACGCTCTTCTACATGAAGGGCGTGCTGCCCGCCGGCATCGGCATGGGCACCGTCTACCGCGCGATCATTCCCTTCATGCTGCTCCAGGCCCTCGGGATCCTGATCTGCGCGGCTTTCCCGGAGCTGGTGCTCTGGCTTCCCAACTCCATGATCAACTAACAGGACACATGATGAGCGACGCCCGATCGTCCCGTATCGAAGGCCTCCACAAGATGACCCCGGAGGCCCGCCTCCAGGCCGTGGCCCGGCAGGCAGGCCTTGGCAACGCGGCCATCGCCAACCTTTCCGCCGCCGCGCAAGGGCAGATCGAACTGGCCGACCGCCTGGTCGAGAACGCCATCTCGGCCATGTCCATTCCGGTCGGCATCGCCACCAACATGATCGTCGACGGGCACGAGGTGCTGGTGCCAATGGCAACGGAGGAATCCTCCGTTGTCGCCGCCGTGTGCAACGCAGCCAAGCGCTGCCGACCGACCGGCGGCTTCCGCACCTCCTCAAGCGGTCCGGTGATGGCCGCGCAGATCCAGCTTCTGGGCGCGAGCGACCCGGAAAACGTTCGTCTCAAGGTCTATGAGCGGATGGACGAGATCCGCACCATCTGCGACGAGACCGACCCGCTTCTGGTCAAGTTCGGCGGCGGCTTCCGCGACCTCGACATTCGCGTCATCGACACCGACGAAGGGCCGATGACCATCGTCCACATCATCGTCGATACGCGCGATGCCATGGGCGCGAATGCCGTCAACAGCATGGCCGAGGCACTGGCGCCGAAACTGGTCGAATGGACCGGTGCGCGCAGCCTGCTGCGCATCCTGACCAACCTTGCCGACCGGCGCGTGGTGCGGGCCCGGGCCGTGTGGCCGCTCGCCGAGATCGGCGGAGAGCAGGTGCGCGACGACATGCTGTCGGCCTATCGCTTCGCCGATGCCGACCCGTACCGGGCCGCCACGCACAACAAGGGCATCATGAACGGCGTCAGCGCCGTGGTGCTGGCGACCGGCAACGATACCCGCGCCATCGAGGCCGGGGCCCATGCCTTCGCGGCCAGGGACGGCCACTATCGCTCGATGTCGCGCTGGGAAGCGGACGGCGACGGCAACCTTGTCGGTATCCTGGAAATGCCGATGGCCGTCGGCCTGATCGGCGGAGCGACGAAGATCCACCCGACCGCCCAGGCCAACCTTGAGATCCTCGGCGTCAAGACGGCCGATGCGCTGGCCCGCATCATCGTTTCCATCGGCCTTGCCCAGAACTTCGCGGCGATGCGCGCGCTTGCGACGACCGGCATCCAGAAAGGCCACATGGCGCTGCATGCCCAGAACGTCGCGCTGCTCGTGGGCGCGGTCGGGGATGAGATCGACCAGGTGGCGAGCGAGCTCAAGGCGCTCGGCAAGGTCCGACAGGACGTCGCCGAGGAGATCCTCGCGCGGCTGCGCGCCGGCAAGTAAGCCAGAGCCGCGAGGAGACCAGGATGAGCGAGCGCGTTGCAATCGTCGAAGTCGGCCCGCGCGACGGGCTGCAGGCCCGCAAGGACCCCGTCGCGACGACGGCACGCATCGGCCTCGTCGAGCATCTGCGCCGCGCCGGCGCTAGGCGCATCGAGGTCGGCTCCTTCGTCTCGCCCAGAGCCGTGCCACGCATGGCCGACACCGCCGAGGTGATGGCCGCGACCGGCTCGCGCGGGCGGGACGGCGACATGGTGCTCGTTGCCAGCGAGCGTGGCCTCGATCAGGCGCTGGAAAGCGGGGCGCGCGCCATCGCGGTGTTCACCGCCGCAAGCGACGCCTTCGCGGAAAAGAACATCGGGCGGACGGTGGCGGAATCGCTCGCCCGTTTCCGCCCGCTTGTTGCAAGGGCACGGGATGCCGGGGTTTTCGTGCGGGGCTACGTCTCGACGATCACCGACTGTCCCTATTCGGGCGAGGTCACCCCTTACCCGGTGTCGGAGGTGTCACGCGCCCTTCGCGACATGGGCTGCGGCGAGATTTCACTCGGCGAGACACTCGGCAAGGCAACGCCGGCGCGCATCGCGGCGGTGGTGGAGGCGGTCGCACGGCACGTGCCGGTTACGGAACTCGCCGCGCATTTTCACGACACTTACGGCATGGGCGTCGCCAATGTCGCCGAGGCGCTGCGTCTCGGCATCCGCACCGTGGATGCAGCCGCCGGCGGGCTCGGCGGTTGCCCCTTCGCGCCCGGCGCAAGCGGCAACGTCGCGACCGAGGACGTTCTCCACCTGCTGCAGGGCGATGGCTACAGCTGCGAAATCTCGATGGAGCCGCTGCTCGACGCGGTCGCCTTCATCGAGCGCGACATGGGCATCCGCCCGACCAGCCGCGTTTACAAGGCGCTGCGCGGCACCTGACAGCATCGAACCGCCCGGGCAGGACCACGACCCGTGTCAGGTCAGGATGGTGGAGCCTGCACCGGTCTTGCGTGCGGCCTTCATGGCGAAGGTCGCTATGGCCGTGTCCTGCGCGCCGGTGCCGGTCAGGTCGCAAATCGTGACCTGATCGTCGGAGGTGCGCCCCGTCTGCCGGCCGGCGACGATCTCGCCAAGCTCGGGCGGCGTGCCGCCGCGCCACACGCCGGCGGCCATGGCAGAGCGCAGCTCGCCCAACAGTTCGCACTGGCTGACCCGGTCGCAGACATAAAGATCGGCCGCGACAAGCGCCGCCGCCTCGATCTCGTTCTTGCCGGCCTGGTCCGAGCCCATTGCCGTGATGTGGAGGCCGGGATGCAGCCATTCGGCCCTGACCACAGGGTCTTCCGCCGGCGTCGTCGTCACGACGAGCTGGCTCTGCGCCACAGCCTGGGCCGGGTCAGAAACGGCCTCGGCCGTAATCTTCAGCCGCTCAGTGAGGTCGGCGGCGCACGCGCGCGCCTTGGCCATGTCGCGCCCCCAGACGAGAACGCGGGAGAACGGGCGCACCAGATGGGCCGCCTCGATCTGCAGCCGTGCCTGGATGCCGGTGCCGATGACCGTCGCGGTCTCGACCCTCGACGGGGCAAGGTGCCGTGCGGCGACGGCGCCGGCAGCAGCCGTGCGCACATCCGTCAGGTAGCCATTGTCGAGCAGCATGGCCTCGACAAGACCGGTCCTGGCCGAAAACAGGATCATCAAGCCGTTGAGGCTCGGGAGGCCGATCTTCGGATTGTCGAAAAAGCCCGGACTGACCTTGATCGCGAACCCGTCGAAGCCGGGGATGTAGGCCGTCTTCACGTCGACCTCGCCATTGGCCTGCGGGATCGCCATCGACAGGATCGGCGGCATCACGACCGTTCCGGAGGCAAGGGCGGAAAACGCCCGTTCCACCACCTCGACGGCCGGCAGGTCGAGCTTCACCAGCCCCCGCAATTCGGCCTCGGTCAGGATGGTCACCTCATGCGCCATAGCTGCGTCCCCTTACCTCGACATCGCCCAGCCGGACGCCCCGCCCCGCGACGACGTCGGTGAAGCTGGTCATGTCGACATTGCGCCCCGTCAGGATGGTCGCCACCGGACCGTCGAACGCAGGCAGTCTGCCGGCCTTCGTGGCGGCGATGCCGACGACGCTGGCACCTTCCGCCACCATCCGGTCCTCGTAATAGAGCGTCTGCATCGCATCATAGATTTCGTCCTCGGTGACGAGGACATAGTCGTCGAGAAGGTCGCGGCACATGGCGAAGGTCAACCGGTTCTCAAGCCCGATGCCGCCGCCAAGCGAGTCGGCAAGGCTTGCCACTTCCTCCACCTCGACCGGCTTTCCGGCGCGGACGGACGCGTACATGGCCGCGCCCCTGTCCATGGTGACTCCGATGACCTTGATCGACGGCTTGACCGCCTTCGCCGCCAACGCGACGCCGGCGGCAAGCCCGCCGCCGGACAGCGGCACGAGGATCGCGGCAAGGTCGGGCCTGTCTTCCAGCATCTCCAGGCCGATGGTGCCCTGCCCCGCGATCACCAGCGGATCGTCGAAGGGCGAGATTTCGACAAATCCCTCGTCCCGCGCCAGCCGCAGGCTCTCGACCTGTGCATCGTCCTGGCTGCGGCCGGTTATGCGGACCTCCGCCCCCAGCGCGCGGATGCCGTCGACCTTCGCCTGCGGCACCAGCGAGGACATGCAGATGACGGCTCTCAGCCCCTTCGCCCGCGCCGCATAGGCGACGCCCCGGCCGTGATTTCCGGTGGAGCAGCAAGTGACGCCAGGGGCACCGGCCGGAACGGCGGCGACCGCGTTGAGCGCGCCGCGCAGCTTGAATGCGCCGATCGGCTGTGTCGTCTCCAGCTTCATCAGAAACTCGTTGCCGGAAAGGCCGCTGACATGCGGCGAGGGCACCAGCGGCGTTCGCACGGCCACGCCGGCGATCGTCGCCCGCGCCGCCAGGATGTCGGCAAGATCGATGGTCAACCTGCCTCCTTCACCGCGCTCAGGAACTGCTGCGTGCGCTCCTTCTGCGGGTTGCCGAACAACTCGTCCGGGGTGCCCTGCTCCTCGATGCGGCCGCCATAGAAGAAGCAGACGCGATCGGAAATGTCCTTGGCGAAGCCCATCTGGTGCGTGACCATGAGCATGGTGAGATTGTGCTCGGAAACGAGCTTGCGGATCACCGTGGTGACCTCGCCGATGACTTCCGGGTCGAGCGCGGAAGTCACCTCGTCGAAGAGCATGACCTTGGGGCGCATGGCAAGCGCCCGGGCGATGGCGACGCGCTGCTGCTGGCCGCCTGACAGGCGGGAGGGATGCTGGTCGCGCTTGTCGGCCATGCCGACCATCGCAAGCAGCTCCTCGGCCCGCTCCCGGGCATCCTGTTTCGACAGGCCGAGCACATGCACGGGACCTTCCATGCAGTTCTCCAGCGCCGTCATGTGCGGAAAGAGATTGAAATGCTGGAAGCACATGCCGATCTTCGAGCGCATCTGACGCAGGTGCCGGTTGTTGGCGCGGACCAGCCCGCCTCCCTCCGGCATGTGGGTCAGCGGCTCGCCATCGACATAGATGACGCCGCCATTGATGGTTTCCAGCGTCATCAGCATGCGCAGCACGGTGGTCTTTCCCGAGCCGGACGGGCCGATGACCGTCACCATCTCCCCTTCCGCCACATCGAGGTCGAGCGAGTCCAGGACCACCAGACTGCCGTAGGACTTGGTGACCTTCCTGAAGCTCACCATCGGGGTCGGATCGCCCTCGAGCACAAGGGGAAAGCCGGATACGTCTCTGGTGTCCATCAGCTCAATCCGAGTTTGCGGCGCACCCAGGTCTCGAAGAACCGGACTGCAGCCGCCGTTGGCAGCGAAATGCAAAGGAAGATGATGCCGACGAGCGTGAAGGGCTCGAGGAAGCGGTAGGTTTCGGAGCCGATGGCATTGGCCGTGTGCATCAGTTCCGCAACGCCGATGACCGACAGCATCGGCGTGTCCTTGAAGATGCCGACGAGGTAGTTGCCCATGCCCGCCAGCGAGGGCGGCAGGGCCTGCGGAAGAATGACGCGAAAATACGTGCGCTGCGTCGAGAGGTTGAGCGACTTGGCCGCCTCCCACTGCCCCTTCGGCACGCATTCCAGGCCACCGCGATAGACCTCCGACAGGTAGGCCGCATAGTGCAGGCCGATGGCGATCATGCCGGCTGTCCATGGCGACAGGCGAATGCCGAATTGCGGCCCGACATAGAAGACGAAGAAGATCTGCAGGACCAGGGGCGTCGAGCGCACGAACTCGACCGCCTCGCGCACGACCATGGTGAGCGGCCTGAACGGGGTGCGCTGTGCCAGGGCGAGCACCAGCCCCAGCACCACCGCGATGGCATAACCGAGCCCGGCCGCCAGCAGCGTGTTGCCGGTCGCCACCAGCAGACGGGGCAGGATTTCGAAGGTGAAGTCCCAGCGCCAGTCGAACATGGCTCAGGCCCTCCCCATCTTGCGCATCATGAACCGTTCGAGCCAGCGCATGAACGGCGTGATCATGAAGCGCGCCAGCACGTAGTAGATGATCAGCGCGGTGCCGAAGGTTTCCGCGGACAGGAAGGTCGTTCCGTTGATCTGCTTCACCTGGAACATCAGGTCGGCGACGGAGATCAGCGCGACGAGCGCGGTGCCCTTGAGGAGTTCGATCAGAAGATTGCCCCAGGACGGCAGCATGATGAGCACCGCCTGCGGCAGGATCACCCGGATCATGCGTTTGGCCGGTGACATGTTGAGCGCCAGCGCCGCCTCCCATTGCCCCTTCGGCACGGAGAGAATCGCGCCGCGAACAAGTTCCGCCCCATAGGCGCCGAGGTTCATGCCGACGGCGACGAAGCCGGCCGTGAACTTTTCCAGCGTGATGCCGAAGAGCGGCAGCACGAAGAAGATCCAGTAAAGCTGGACCAGTAGCGAGGTGCCGCGGAAGATCTCGATATAGACGGTCGCGACGCCGCGGACCGCCAGATTGGGCGCCATGCGCATCAGGCCGGCGGCAACGGCAACAGCCACGGCCAGAAGCGCGGCGAGAACGGTCAAGGCCGCGGTGACAAGCGTGCCGCTGGCGATGCGGTCGCCATACTGGCCGAGAAACTCGAAATAGGACATGCCGCTCAGACCTTGCTCAAGGCCGCGAAGGCCGGGCAGGCGATGCCTGCCCATGCGCCGGAGGATGGCGGGCCGGACAAGCCGGCCCGCCCGTCGTCATGTCAGCGGTTGGCGCAAACCCACTCGGTGGTCTTGTCGCCGGGAAGCGAGCCTTTCCCGTAGCCGTACTCGGCAACCGCGGCGAGCATTTCCTCGGACCCGATATACTCCGCCTGCGCAGCGTTGAACTTGTCGAGGAACGCCTGGTCGGCCTTGCGGAAACCGATGCCGGCCCAGTTGAACGAATCCTCCGGCATGGCATCGGGATCGGAGACCTCGACGGAGCCACCGGAGCTGTCGGCAAGCTGGGTCATGGTGAAATACGTACCCGCGCCGGCATCGGCACGACCCGCGCGCACGGCAGCCAGGATTTCCGTAGGCCCGGGCACCTGCATGATGTTGGCCTCGGGAACGCCCGCGGCCTTCGCCGCCTCGATGTTGGAATAGCCGGCGCCGGTGACCATCACTGCGTTGCTATCCACGAGACTGCTGTAATCGCTGATGTTCTTGGGATTTCCCGGGGCCACGATGAAGCCGTCCCCGACCTTCGCCATCGGTTCGGAAAACGCGATGTTCTCGCAGCGGCTGGCCAGGATGTTCATGCCGCCGGTGACGATGTCGAAGCGGTTGGCATTCAGGCCCGGAATGAGCCCGCCCCACTCGGTCTGCACCGGCTCGATGTTCTCGAAGCCCATCTTCTTCAGAACGCCGATCGTGTAGGCGTTGACGAAGCCCTTGGGGCTGCCGTCGTCACCGGGATAGGCGAACGGAATCTCGTTTGCGAAACCGATGCGGATCGCCTCGCCCTTTTCCGCGCGTTCCAGCAGGGACTGCGCGTTGGCGGCACCGGCAAAACCATAAGCGAACATGGCCATGCCGAGTGTGGCAAGACCCTTGAAGAAGGCGCGTTTCATGAGGCTGCTCCTGTGTTCCATCAATCTCTGATTTCTTATGTTGTGCACAACATCACGCAGCATCAGATCGTGTCAACGATATTTGGTGCGGTTTACGTGAGAAAATCGACACTCTGAGAAATTTGCCTTTAAGATGTACACATTGGCGGCGCCTCCGCCTCAACAGGGACGACGTGTGCCGGTGGCTGAACCGCCCGGTTTCAGAAATGGATATTTGCGCAAGGTTGCCGGAACCCGGCAGCCGCACGCGCCCGGTCCAGCCGTCATGCAATCCGGGCACCTTGCCGTCCGCCTGGAAATACCGGAAAAGCTGCGACGCTCACCCGCAGCGCAGGAGAGACGCTTTTGAACCGGGATGGAGATAGCCGATGACGGGCAGACGCGCAGCTGCAGGCCCTGCCGACGAAGGGGCCAGGGGGCGGTTTGAGCGGATCTATCAGACCTTGCGGGCGCGCATCTGTCTGCTCGACTACGCGCCGGGCAGCCGTCTGCGCGAGGAAGATCTCGCCGACGAGTTCTGCGTGTCGCGGACCCCGATCCGGCGCGTTCTTGTCAAGCTGGAGGCGGAAGGCCTGCTTCGCTCCATGCACGGCGTCGGCACGATCGTCACCGACATCGAGGCCGACGAACTGGCCCAGGTCTATGAATTGCGCGTCGAACTGGCCGAGCTCACCGGCAAGCTGTCTCCGGTTGTCGTCGACAAGGCACTGGTCGCACGGTTCCGCGACATCCGGGCGCGTTGCGACCAGATGGTCGCCGACGGCGATCCGCGTTCCTTCTCACAGATCAACATGGAATTCTTCCACCTTTTCACCACGCTGACCGCCAATGAGCCGCTGCGCGAAATCAGCGAGCGGCTCTACTACCAGACCGCCCGCATCTGGTTGAAGACGGCCTCGCGCCTGAGAAATTTCGAGGAACTCATCAATAACGAGTTCGCCACCTTCCAGCGCGAAGTCGCCGACATAACCGAGGCGGTCGAACAAGGCGACCTGGTCGCCGCCGGCCATGTGAGGCGCGCGCATATTGCAATGAGCTTCAGCAGGATCCGCAAGGCAGCGGGGGCGGACGGCGGATCGGCCAGCGCCGCGACCTGATGCCTTCGTCCAGACACCGCCGGCCGGGCGGGAGCGTCGCCGCCGGGCCTTCACGGGGCGGACGGCGTCAGGGCGCTGCCTGAAGTTCGGCCACCAGTCTGGATGGCGGCGAACCGGCCGGCATGTGCTCGGGCGTTACCAGCCAGATTTCCTTGTGCAACTCGGTCCTTGCGATGTCGAGAGCGACCAGCTGGCCGGACGCGATCTCGTCAAGAACGGCCGCCGCCAGCACGACCGACGTGCCGTGCCCGGCCCGCACCGCGCGCTTCACGGCCTCGGTGCTTCCATAGCCGGAAACGGTTTTCAGCCGGTCGGCCAGGGGGCCGAGCCGCTCGCGCAGGAGCCTCCCTGTTCCGCTGCCGGGTTCCCCGCCGAGCACCGGTTCCTCGAGAAGGTCCTCGATGGAAACGGATTTGCGCGCCGCCCATCGGTGCCCGGGCGAGACGATGGCGACAAGGGCCTCCCGTCTCCACGACATGGCCTGGTAGCCGCGACGCCGGTCCCACCACTCCATGGCGACGAGATCGGCCTCGCCTTTCGCCAGACGCTCCGCCACGTCGGGGTTCGGGCCGATCCACAACTCGACCTTGACGCCCGTGCGGCGACTGAATTCCGCCAACGGCTTCTGGATCAGATAGGTCCCCACGTTGCTTGCCGCAGACATGCGTATGACCGGCCGGTCGATCAGCTCGCGGGCACGCAGGGCCGTTCCGATCAGCGAGCGTGCGTAGGGAAGAAAGCGCTCTCCTTGCCGGGTTGCACGGGTGGAGCGGCCATCACGAAAGACCAGCGGCGCGCCAAGGTCGCTTTCGAGCTGGTTCATGTGCTCGGCAACCGTGGACGGGGAAAGCTCGAGCGCCTTGGCGGCCGCGCGCACACCGCGCTCGTCGACAACCGCGAGAAACGTGCGGACATGGACAAGGTTGATCATGAGGTCCTGCGCATTTCCGTGTCCGGCCCGTTGCCGGTGTCGGCAGGCACGTTGATGGCGCCGGCTGGCTGCCTTCCGCTCAGAACGTCGATGATGCTGCGCGCCGCCGAGGCTTCGATTTCGCGGCGAACGCGCGTCACCGCCGATCCAAGGTGCGGGGTAAGCACGGTCGAGGCGGTCCTTTCACGAAGACGCGGATTGACACAGTCCGGCCGGTCCGGCCTCGCCCAGTCCTCGCATTCGAAGACGTCGGCAGCATATCCCGCCAGCTTGCCGCCTTCCAGAGCGTCCGCGACCGCCTGCTCATCGACCAGCGAACCTCGCGCCGGATTGATCAGGAGGGCGCCGGTTTTCATGGTCGAGATGGCGCTGGCATCGATCAGATGGAGCGTTGTCGGGGTCAGCGGCAAGGCAAGCACGACGAAGTCGCTGTTCTCCAGAAGTTCGGGAAGACCGCGGCGCGCGACAGACGCGTCGAACCGCTCGGGAAACGCGCCCGGCGAGGCGTCGAAGGCCGATATCCGGCAGCCGAAACCGGCAAGCCTCTCGGCAATCGCCTGGCCGACCCGGCCGAAGCCGACAATGCCGACCTCGGCATCCGCGAGGCCGACGCCATAGTGGACCGGTCGCCAACCCCCGAACCCGGCGTCCCGGATCCCGGCATCTCCCGGCAGCATGTGCCGGCCCAACGAGAGCATCAGGCCGATCGCCAGTTCCGCCGACGGGGCCGTGAGCAGGTCCTCGCAAATTGTCACCTGGACGCCGCGCCGGGTTGCGGCCTCCACATCGATGTTGTCGAACCCCTTCAACGCGGCGCCGACAACACGAAGACGGGGACAGCCATCGAGAAACGCGCCGTCGATGCGATCGGTCATGAACGCCATGAGGCCGACCGCCTCGCGGCAATGCTCACGCATCACGTCGGCCGGCCACGGCTCGGGCCGGTCATTGACAACGACCCGCGCGACACCCTCGAACAACGCCACGGTTTCAGGAAAGACGACATTCGTCATGACGACGAGCGGCAGCGGCGACTTGTTCACTTCGTTCCTCGTTTCTTGTCTTTATTTAAGGGACTTGCGCAGGAATGCGCCGATTGCGTCGACCACGACGACGCAGGCCAGGATCGACAGCAGGATCGCCGAGACCTGATCGTAGGCAAGCAGGCGCAGAGCCGCCATCAACTCGAAGCCGATACCGCCGGCGCCGACGATGCCAAGCACGGCCGAGGCGCGGAAATGGTATTCCCAGCGGTAGATCGTGACATCGGTCAGCTGAGGCAGCACCTGCGGCAACACGGCGTGCAGGATGACCTGCATGGGGGTGGCACCGGCGGCGCGCGCCGCCTCCAGGGGTTTCGGATCGACATGCTCGATCGCCTCGGCATAGAACTTGCCGACCATCCCGACCGAATGCAGCCCCAGCGCCAGCACGCCCGGAAGAGCGCCGAAACCGACGGCGGCGACGAACAGCACGCCAAGGATGATTTCCGGAACGGACCGCAGGAACGCCAGCAGCGTGCGCACGCCGACACGCACAACCGAGCCTGGGCCGGTGTTCGGGGCGGCAAGAAGCGCCAGCGGCAGCGAGAACACGACCGCCAGCACTGTTCCCGCGATCGACATTGCCAGCGTGTCAGCCAGCGGCCGCAGCCACATCCGCCAGCGGCCAAAGTCAGGCGGCACCATCTCGGATGCGAGTTGCGAGATGGCCGGGCCGGCGTCGGCAAAGCGCGCAGCGTCGAAAAACCCGGTGACCCACAGCGAGACGATGCAGGCCAGCGCGATCAGGGCGACGAGCCCCGCGCCGCGCAAGGCGGAACGGCGCTCGTCGGCCAGGATCGCATCGAAGGAGACCGATGCCATCGACGGGTCCTCACATCTTGGCAATGTTGAGATCGAGCACCTTCGCCATGTCGCGCAGGACGTCGTAGTCCTTGTCGGTGGCGGGCGCGAACCCCTCGACGCGGAACAGCTTCAGGATCTCGGGATCGTTCAGCTCGAGGATCGCCTTCTTGATCGCGTCCTTGAGCTCCGGCGCCAGATAGCCCTGCATCGTCATCGGATAGTTGGGGATCGGGTCCGAAAGCGCGAGCTGGCGTACCTTGGACGGATCGATCTTCCCGCCCTCGACCAGCGTGCGGTAAATCTGCTCCGACAGGGCACCGGCAGGCACCTGGCCGGCGGCGACGGCACGGGCAACGGCGTCATGCTTGCCCAGATGCACGACCTTGTAATGGGTCTCGCCGATGAGGCCGTTCCTTGCCAGATGCGCGCGCGGCGCGAGGTGGCTGGAGGTGGAGGCCTGGTCGCCGAAGGCGAACGGACGGCCTTCGACATCCTTGAGCTCCTTCACGGGCCCTTCGGCATTGGCGAGAAGGATCGACTGATAGTTGGGCTTGCCCTTCTCGACACCGACCGCGAACGGCTCGATCTCGGCGGCCTTTGTCTTGGCAAGAACGTAGGAGAACGGCCCGAAATAGGCGACCTCGATGCGGCCGAAGCGCATCGCCTCGATCATCGAGGAATAGTCGGTGGTGACGACGATCTCGATGTCCTTCCCGAGGGCCACCTGGAGATATTCCTTCAGCGGCTGGGCGTTCTGGATCAGCGTCGACGCATTCTCGTCCGGCAACAGCGCCACACGCAACGTGTCGGGATTGGACTTGTCGGCGATTGCCGGGCTGGCGGCAGCCATCATGCCGACCGCGAATGCGGCGGCAAGAACTTGACGACGGTTCATGATTGATCCTCTTGGCTTTGGTGGCGGTGTTCGCTACTCGGCCGCTTCCGACAAGCTCGGGCTGGCGGTCTTGTAGATCTTGTCGAGTGCGGATGTGGAGAGCTGCTCGGGTCCGCCCTGGAAAACGATATTGCCCAGGGACAGCCCCATGATGTGGTCGGCGAACCGGCGGGCGAGGTCCACCTGGTGCAGGCTGACGATGGCGGTGATGCCGTCCTCTCGGCAGATCCGATGAAGATCGCCCAGCACTTTCAGGGAGGTCTCGGGATCAAGACTGGCGACAGGCTCGTCGGCCAGCATGATGGCGGGGCGCTGCGCCATGGCGCGGGCAATCCCGACCCGTTGCTGCTGGCCGCCCGAAAGCTGGTCGGCGCGGTGCAGGGCGCGGTCGGCGAGCCCGACACGGTCGAGCGCCTCCAGTGCGAGCAGCCGGTCGGCACGCGGCAGCGGCAACATCGAACGCAGCGTGCCATACTCGCACAAGCGCCCCATCAGGACGTTCTGGAGCACAGTCAATCGGCCGATCAGGTGATGCTGCTGGAACACCATGCCGGTCCTGCGGCGATGCGCGCGCAGAGCCGAGCGGCTGGAAAAAATCGACCCGCGGTCCTCGGAAAGAACGTCGCCGCGCGTTGGCCGGACAAGCCCGTTGAGACAGCGCAACAGTGTCGACTTCCCCGCGCCCGAGGTTCCCAGCAGGACGAAAAAACCGCCACGCCGGAAGGTCGCGTTCGTTGGAAGGAGGGCCATGACCCCGTTTGGATAGGTCACCTCGACATCTGCAACCGACAACATCGCTGAGCACCTTCAGATTGCCCTCTTGTTCGGCAAAGCCAAACAAGACGTCATTTCGTTCGGTTTCTTGCTTAGAGGCGCGACGTGTCATGCAGATGACAGTGCGGCAAATGACAACAGTCCGGCAGGACGACGGGATCGGCCGAACAGTCGCGCAAACCGGCATGCGCTCCGGCTGCGGCCTTGACCGCAACGTTCGAGGGGATGTGCAGGATTGCAGAGACCGGCCGGCAACCGGGCCGATCCCGTTCGGGTTTCAACGGTCCCATCCCGGGCAATCGTGCCACGCGGGGCAGCAAGGAAGGAGAGCGGGCCGGCAACGGCGATGCCCGTCGCAACAAAGGCCCGATACCGGGTCGCCCCGATTCCTACTGTTGTTTCAGTGCCAGCCGCGCCAGCCTGTCCAGCGCCTGCAGGAACCGGGACCGGTCCGCCTGCGAAAAGGAGCGCCCCCCGCCCTGGTGGAACGGATCGGCGGCACGGATATCCTGCATCAGGTCCCGGGTCGCGAGCCGCCCGCCGATGTTGGACTGGTTCAGGATCTGGCCGTCGTGCTGCAGCACGTGCGACCCCGCTTTCAGGCACCTGTCCGCGAGGGGAATGTCGGCGGTGATCACGACATCGCCGGGGCCGCAATGCTCGGCGATCCACTTGTCGGCCACATCCGGCCCCTCGGCGACGATCCTGAGCGAGACGAGCGGATTGCGCGAAGGACGCAGGCCGCCGTTGCAGACAAGCACAACCGGGATATCCAGCCTGGTCGCCACGCGCTCCACCTCGGACTTGACCGGGCAGGCATCGGCATCGACATAGAGCGTTGTCACTTCGCGGGTTCCCCGTATTGACGGCCACAGGTCAGGTTCTGCGAACCTCCTCCATCAGACGGTTTTGTTCAACCCTGCCCCGGCCCGGCCGATCCCGGCAGTCAGCCCCGACAAAAGCCGCTCCGGAGGGTTTTGCGGCTGTCTTGACGAAAGGCCGTTGCCACCGGCAACCGCCCTGCCCGACCGCGTCCCCTGCCCCTCGCCAGACCATGCCCGAACACCCGGAAAGCCGATGTCCGGTCGCCGGACATGGTTGCCCCGGGTTCGCCAGGGCCGATAACAAGATTTTTCAAGGGGATGGGTGGTGCCCAGGGCCGGAATCGAACCAGCGACACGCGGATTTTCAATCCGCTGCTCTACCAACTGAGCTACCTGGGCCCGGGCGGTTCGCGATCATCCGCGACGCCTCGAAGTGCCGGTCTTATAGAGGCTCGTTCCCGGCCTGTCCAGCGACAGCTTGCAAGTTTTGCACAAGCCCGGTTTGAAAGCCGGCGCAAGCTGCCGGCCATGCTTCACCGCCTTGGAAAGGAACAGGTTTCAGCGCGAGGCCAGACCCTACTGCTGGCCGACGACGACACCGGTCGCCGTGTAGGTGCCGGCCGGATTGCTCAGCCCGAAGCTGCCGACCACGCCTTGCGCCGGGCCGGCCGGGCCGCGCACAAAGGCGCCGGTCAGCGTGCCGGAAATATCCCCCTCCACCTCGGCGATGGCACCGCCAAACCGGTTGAGCGAGGAGGCTGGCCCGACCAGCCCGGCAACCGTCCCGCCGACATCCACACCATCGAAACCGGTGATGCTGGCCGAGCCGAGGCGCGAGGCGAAATTGTAGGTCATGTTGAAATTGCCGGCCGCAAGATACTGCGCCTGTCCGCCCTCGGTGCTCCGCGCGACATTGCCGACCGCGTGTCCCGAATAAGAGGCCGACCCCGCCATCGGCAACTCGCCGAAGGTGGAAACATCACCGGCCGCCCAGGTGCCCAGATGCACGATGTCATTGCGCCGCGCACCGGGTCCCGTGACAGAGGTATCCTCGCCGGCGATCCGGGTGCCCCAGTATCCCCATTCAAGGAAAGCGCAGGTGCAACGCGCCACGTCCGTGAACAGGGCGTCATCGGCACCGCCGACCAGTGTCGAGGGCACCATGTAGCTGCGCGGATTGCTGTCCGGCACCAGCACTTCCTCGGTATCGGTGATGGCGAAGGTCTCGCCGAAATTATGGGTCAGGGCATAGGTGCCATCATCGATCAGCGCCGACTGGCCGCCGGCACCGGTATTGAACAGGCTGTCGCCGAACCCGAGTACAAGGCCGGCAAGATGCGGGTCGCGGTCATGGATGTCCGCCACCACCATCCTGGCGCCGACCGAGTTGGAGGTCGCGTCGAAGATCATGGCGAGCGCATCCGGCGTCACCGACCAGAACGGTGTCGCCACCCCGCCACGGGATCCGGCTTCCACCATCCCCGAGGCAAAGCCGTTGAGGGTGCGGGAGGTGCGCGTGTACTCCCCGATCGGCGAGACCGAGTGGAGCTGAGCCACATGCAGATAGCCCGCCACCTGCTCGCCCGGGCTGTTGTAAGGCGAAGGCGGAACGGCCGATATGTCGTGCCCCACATCCCGCGTCCCGACCCCGTAACCAAGCACGAAGGTCTCCGCATCCGGACCGAAGACATGACTGCCATCGGCAGCGGCGACCGAGCCGACTGGGCCGGCGAAGGAGACCGAAGGCGCGACCGCCGATGTGCGGTAACCACCGCGGCGGGGGCCGGCGACGACGAAACCGCTGGTCTCGTCCTCGTGGATCCGCCCGACCGACAGCGAAAGCGCCGAGGCCTGGGAAGCGCCGCTGCCCTCGATGTTCATCGAAGCGACAAGAAAGCGCGGATCATCGGCGATCAGGTCGTCGCCGGCGACCAGCAGAAGGTCGCTGGTGCGAACATTGGCCAGGAAAGCCGAACCGAGCGCATCCGCTGCGATCGGATTGAGGAAATAGAGATCGTGGCCGGCGCCAAGCCGCGCCGTCTGGACCGGATCGGCGGACAACCGGTAGCGACGCACCTGCGCGCCGTTCCCGGCCCGAACGGCAGCCGGATCGGTGCGTGTGCCCCAGAAGCCGAAAACCGGCTGGCTGGTCGCCAGAACCGGCGTCGACCCGCCCTCGAACGCACTCAGGAACGAGGCCGAAATCTCCTCGAAATAGGTGAAGGCCACGAAATGTTCGCCGGTCCTGTGAACGGTCCCCACCACGACGCGATTGCCGCTCGTCACCACCCGGAAGGCGGCTTCGCCGCCGCTTGGCAAGGGGATGGTGAGTGTTTCGCCATCCACCGTTCCGGTCATCTGCGTGCCGTCCTCCCCGACGGTAAAAACAACCTCGCGGTCCGCCGCGGCGCTGCCGCCAAGCAGTCCCTGGGCACCGGGGTCGGTCACGGAGAATGTCTCGGAGGCAGGACTGTAGGACGCCCCTGCCGACAGCACGCGAAGGCTGACGGTCGATCCGTCGGCCGGCGGGTCGGTGCGCCGCACGATATCGCTGTTGGCGCCCCGGTTGATCACATTGGTGACATGGCCGCTTTCGTTGATGTTGGTCGAGCGCACCACCTGCGGTTTCGGCCGCGGCGCGACGTTGGTCGCGGACCGGCCGGAGTTCACGCCCCCCACCGGAGAGCGGGAGACCGTCCTGTCGGTCGGACGGGCCGGTGCGCCGCCCGATTGCCCCGGCGAACCGGCCAGCCCCCGTTGCACGCCGCTGATATCGGCCTGTGTCGTACGGCGAACGACCGGGCGCTGCAGCCCCCCTGACAGCGCTGCGGCGACGGAGAGCGTGTAGCCGCGCTCGTAGATGCGGCTCTGTTCGCCGTTCCTGCCGATGAAACTCAGTTCATCGCCGAAGAGCAGCGAGAACCGGCTTTCCTCTCCTTGCACATTGAGGTTGGCGATGCCGCCGCGAATGCCGATCGTTCCGACGGGCGTCTTGACGGTGACGCCGCCTGCGTTCTTGCTCAGTTTGCCGCCGACGAAACGGGCAACGCCCTTGCCGAACGAGGCGACGAGACGGCCCGTTCCCGCATCCGGATCGTAGACGAATTCATCGATCACCAGGTCGGAATTGGCACCCACCGTAAAGGTCGAGCCATCGACCAGCAGGATCTGGACGAGCCCGTCGCCGCGCGTTTCGACACGCTCGCGGAAGATCAGGTTGTCTCCGAGAATGACCGTGCGCGCCGCTGCCCCCGGCGGGGTTCGTGAAGCGTCCTGGTTGACCGCCGCGGCAACACCGACGCGTTCGCTGGCGCCGGAAGCCGGCAGAGCGAGCAACAGTGCCATACCGGCGACGCCGGCAGCGCCAAGGTGCTTGTGCATGTCAGGCTCCTCGCTCCGACAGCCGAAAGACAGGTTTCAGAACGCCTTCACGACGCTCAGCGTCACGGACGTATTGGAATAATCGCGCGTCTGGTAATTGGACTGCAATCGCCGGAACTCGGCTGACAGGGCCAGCGCGACATCCGCGCGCAGCGGCACCGTCAGACCGCTGCGGACCCAGAATTCGTTGTCTCTCTGGCTTTCGGTGCGGCTGACCGCCGGATCGGGCTGATCGTATTGTCGGCGAATGTAGCCGGCGTCCCAGTCCAGCGACCAGGGCGCCTCGATCATGTCGACCGGCGAGGCGAACCGGTAAGTGGCGCCGATGCCGGCCCCAAGCTCCCAGCTCTGCTCGAAGAGGGCCGCAGCATTCTCATAGTCGCCGAGTACCGTAAGGCGTGCCGACCAGTCGTCCGTCAGCTGGTAGCTATGGGCTGCCTCCGCGAGGATCTGGTAGCCGTTGCGGTTGCTGACCGTCGGATAGACGGCGCTGTCGCGGAACCAGCGGTAGCGGTATTCGAGCTTGGCCGTCAGCGCGGAGCGCAGGCTCGGCTGGGCAGCGACGCGGGCACCAAAGCCGGTCGCGCCGGAGTAGTTCGTGTCGTCGAGACGCACGCCGGAGAAAATGCCGTAGACGCCGAACCGCGCATTGTCGATATCGAACCGCGCGAGGTTGAAGGAGGGGCCGAAGGTCAGCTCCGCCAATTCACTGTTCAGCCGCGTGGTGTCGAAGTAGCGCCCTCCGTAGAAAAGCAGATCCGCCTCCAGCAGATCGCCTTGGGTGCCCAAATCATAGGCCGCATGGATATTGCCGGCGACGAACACGTTCCAGTCGGCCCGGCCGACAGCCGTGTCATCGAGCAGGAAATTCACGCCATTGAGCGTCACCAGCCGTCCACCGGGGCCGGCATTGGCATTCGACTGCCAGCGCAGACCGGAAACCACCGTGGCGGAGAACTTCGCCGGTTCCTCGGCATTGTCGATCGCCGCCATGAAGGTCTGCACCCGCTGCTCGACTTCAGCGGGAACGTCGGGCGCCTGCAGGGCCGCCTCGAAGTAGGACCGCGCCGCGTCGAAGGAACCGAGGCGGTAGTAGAGAACACCGAGTTCGAGCTGTATACGCGGCAGGCCCGGCGCATAGATGAGCATGCGCTCGAAGGTCCCGATTGCCGCCTCGTAGTCGCCGAGGCGGGCCGACACGGTCGCATATTCGAAGGCAATGTCGAGATTGGCCGGATCGCGCAGCATCGCCGCCAGCAGCTCGGTCTGCCGGGCCTGCAACCGGTCCTCCGGCAAGGCCGCGGAGGAGATCCGGTTCCCGGCTACCTCCGCCGATGTCCGGGCAGGGGCCTGAGCAGGCGCCTGGGCCAGCGCGTGAGCAGCGAACCCGGCGACCGCCAACGCGACACCAGCGACACGCAACACACCTTGCCAGGCAAACTGGGCCAAGCTCACAAGCCCCTCCGAGCCGAATTCATGTTCAAGAACGCGGCGAGCTTACGTTAGGCGAGTTGCGGGAGTCCCGGCCCTTGGCCAAGCCCGCAGGAATTTCCATCGGGATGTTGCATTCATGGCACAAAAGGCAGGCGGCCAGGGCGGCCGCGCGCGTGGTGTGATCAAAATGCAGTCAGTATCGCGAGGACGAAAGCCCGCGCGCCCTACTCGACCTCGCGCGAGCGACCTTCCGTGAACGGCGTGTAGCCATCCTGGAGCGCGCCGATATAGTCGGCGACGACCACCTCGAGCCCGGGTCCGAAGTCGTAGGCGTTCATGCCGGCCTCGGCGAACACCTTGTAGCCATCGCCACCGCGGCGCATGTAGTCGTTGGTAACGACGCCATAGGTCTTGTCCGGATCAATCGGCTCCCAGCCGTTCTCGCCATTCACCTCGACCTGGATGATGCGGCCGTCGCCAGGTTTGCGGGCCCGGGTCCAAGAGTAGCGGATCCCGGCAACCTGCGGGAACCGTCCAGCCCCCTCCTCCACCCGGGAAACGCCGTTTTCCAGCGCCGCGATGACATCCTTGCCCTTGAGCTGGAACGTCGCCAGCGCGTTCTGGAAAGGCAGAACTGTCAGGACCTCGCCCATGGTGATGTCGCCGCCCTCGATCGAGGCGCGAAGCCCGCCTCCGTTCTGGATGGCAATCTGGACGCCTTGCGCCTTCGTCCGCTCGAGCATGGCGTCGGCAACGAGGTTGCCCATCGGACACTCGCCGGCACGGCAGGTGTCGCGCGAACCGTCGATCATGCCGATGGCATTGCCGATCACCCGGGCACGAACCTCGTCGAGCGGCGCGGCAAGCTCCGCAAGCCGCGCGGCCACTGCCTTGTCGGCCGGAACGGAAGCATCAAGAAGGATCGGGTTGCCGCTGGCCGAGGTCACATTGCCGGCATCGTCGAAAACGACCTCGATCTCGCCGAGGAACTTGCCATAGGCATAGGCCTGGACGATGGGAACCTGCTTTCCGGACGGGTTCTGGACAAGCACCGGATAGGGACCGGCCGCCCCCTCGAACGTGTTCGACAGGAGGGTGTGCGAATGGCCACCGACAATGACATCGATCCCCGGCACGCGGGAGGCGATCTCCATGTCGCG
Source organism: Stappia sp. (assembly GCF_048261845.1). GTDB lineage: Bacteria > Pseudomonadota > Alphaproteobacteria > Rhizobiales > Stappiaceae > Stappia. The sequence goes on from NZ_JBLXFR010000001.1 coordinate 23,092, forward strand.
CGGCAGGCCCATATGGGTGATCGCGACAATCTTGGTGATGCCCGCGGCCTCCAGCCCCTCGACGGCGCCCTTGAGGTAGTCCTCGGCCCGCGAGAACAGGACATTGGGGCCCGGCGACGAGGTTTCCACGGTATCCTCTGCAAGGGCGGACACGATGCCGATCCGCTCGCCGCCAACCTCCAGCACCAGCGTGCCGGGCACCTTGCCCTTCAGGGCCGGTTCGTTCTCCACGTTGATATTACCGGACAGAACGGGAGCATCGACCTTGTCTATGAAATCGGCCAGACCCTTGGGCCCGTCGTCGAACTCGTGATTGCCGACGGCCATCGCGTCGAAGCCGATCATGTTCATGAACTCGGCCGCGGCAGCTCCCTTGTAGGTGGTGTAGAAGAGCGACCCTTGGAACTGGTCGCCGGCATCCAGCGTCAGCACGTTGCGGCCGGCGGCGGACAGGGCGGCGCGCCGGTCGTCGATCTTCGCCTTGATGCGCGCGATGCCGCCGAAGCATTTGCCTTCGGTTTCGTCCTCGCTGCTGCAGGTCGAATCGTACTTGTTGATGGCCTCGAGGCGGGAGTGCAGATCGTTGATATGCAGGATCGTCAGGGCGTAATCGGCCCGCGCAGTCGTCATTCCCAGGACCGAGGTTCCGCCAAAACCGAAGGTCAGCGCCAAGGCGCAGGCACCAAACATTCCCAGCCGCATGTCCGTCGTCTCCCAGGTCATCCTTGTCGGGGCCCCTCTGGAACCGCCAAGGCTACGCAAACGAGCGGACACCGGAGCCGTTGAGCCCAGCCTGCCGGCACCGGATACGCGCCATGGTGGCAGGTTCGGGAAATCGCCCTTGCCTGTCGAGACTGCCAGCTTGCCGGAGGGATATCAACAACTCACCGGACGTCGGCGGTCCTGCCTGCCCGACATTCACAGGTACGGATGCGCCTGCCGCGGGGCCGCGGCGGGAGAAACCGTCCTGTCAGCAGTAGTAGCCGCAATACTGCTTGGTTTCCTGCAGGATCACGGAGTTGGCGTAATTGAGATCAAGCAGGCCGCGCGGCACCTGGCGCTGCCCCAGAACAGGTCCGGGGAACTGCGGCAAGGGAGCCGAGTCCAGTGCGGAGTTGACCTGCGAGAACTCCCGCAACTGGCCATTGCCCGGCCGATTGCCTGAAGGTCCGTTGCCCGACAGGAGATTGTTGACCATTGCAAGGATCGCTTTCGGTGTCCGCTGCGATATCCCGCCCCCGCCGGACGGCACGATGGAATAGCCCGGCCGGTAGACCCTGGTTACCTTGCCGTTGCGCCCGGTGAAGGTGAGATCCTTGCCGAAAAGGAAGGAGTAGATCGTCTGGTCGCCGCGGTCGACAAGATTGGCCATGCCGCCACGCACACCGATCGTTCCCTGACGGGTGTTGATGGTCACGCCCTCGCGGTTCTTGGATATCTTGCCGCCGACATAGCGCGCCACGCCGCGCCCGAAGGTCGCGACAAGCTTGCCCTGCCCTTGCGCCGGCCGGTACACGAACTCGTCGATCACCAGGCTGGAATTCGGGCCGACGACGAAATTCGAACCGTCCGCCAGAAGCACCTGAACGAGACCGGAGGGCCCGGTCGCGATATGCTCGCGGTTGAACATCTCCTTGCCGATCCGCACCGTCTTCATCGCAGCGCCGCCAACCTGGCTTCTGGCGCTCTGGTTGACCGCGCTGGCGACCCCGACCCTGTCTGCCGCCGCGGCACGACCCGCCTGCGCGGAAACAAGCGATCCCGCGACGAACGCGGTGGCGAGCAGACGGACGCACAAGGTCATTTCAAGGCTCCTGTCGGGCGGTTTCTGCCGGAACGGGCGGACTTTCCGGATCCTGAAAGTCAGCCTACTTCCGGCCCTGCTCCCTGTCGGTGATAATGATCACACTATGGCGTTACCGCCCATAGGTCATCGATCGCTGTCATCACGGGCATCGATCTCGGCGAGTGCGGCCAGATCTTCCGGCTCGAGTTCCACAACGGGAACGCTATAGCCGCCGGAGAGCCAGCGATTGAGGTCGACATCGGCGCAACGCGCCGAGCAGAACGGCTTGAACCGTTCGATCGAAAGCTTGTTGCAAACCGGGCACGGCCGGGCGCGAAAATCCGTTCGCGAGGATTTGCCGGACTGGCCTTCCACTGGGGGCATCTGCAATTCCTGATAGTCGACAACAAGGCCGCCGGACGGCAGCCAACCTGTCCTCAGCTATACTTTAGCGTGATGCCGCCGTCGACCACCAGCGAATGGCCCGTGATGTAGCGTGCATCGTCGCTCGCCAGAAACAGGGCTGCCCGGGCAACGTCCCAGGCATCTCCCATGTGGCCCATCGGCACCTGGCCATCGCGCTTGCGCCACATCGCCTCGACGTCTCCGTCGCCATAGACGCTGGCAAGGCCGGCGGCATGCTCGACCATCGGGGTCTTCATCAGGCCGGGCAACACCGCATTGATCCGAATCCCCCGAGACGCATATTCGACGGCCGTGGTGGCGGTGAGGTGATTGACCGCAGCCTTGGAGGAATAATAGGTCGAATAGGCAACGCCGGTGTAGCGGAGCGAGGCAATGGACGAGATGTTGACGATCGAGCCGCCGCCGCCCCGCTCCATCACCGGGATGGCGTGCTTCATGGCGAGGAAGACGCTCTTCAGGTTGACCGCATGGACCCGGTCCCATTCGGCCTCGTCGAGTTCGACGACACCACCCACCTCCGCAATGCCGACATTGTTGTCGAGCACCTGCAGCCCGCCGAAGCGATCGACGGCAAGCTGAACGGCCGCCGCGACCTCGCCGCTCTTCGTCGCATCGCAAGCGATGGCAACGGCCTCGCCGCCCTCCTCCTCGATCAGGGCGCGCGTTTCCTCGGCTGCGGCCGCACTGATATCGGCGCAGACCACCCTTGCACCTTCGCGGGCGAAGAGCACTGCCGTCGCCTTGCCGTTGCCCCAGCCGAGGCCGACCGATCCGGCGCCGACAACGAGCGCCACCTTGCCTGCCAGACGTCCGCTCATGCCGTTCCCCCCTCTTGCAGGTCGTCGTTTCCCGCCACGCGCCGCGCGTCCCTGGAGCGCAGTTCCGTCTTCAGGATCTTGCCGTAGTTGTTCTTGGGCAACGCCTCGACCCGGACATAGTCCTTGGGGCGCTTGAACCGGGCGATCCGTTCCAGACACAACGTATCGAGTTCACCGGGTTCGGCCTCGCCCGCATAATAGGCGACGACACTCTCGCCCCATTCCGCGTCGGGGCGCCCGATCACCGACACCTCGCGCACGCCGGGATGGGTCAGGAGCACCTCCTCCACCTCGCGCGGATAGATGTTCGTGCCGCCGGAAATGATGACATCCTTGGAACGGTCCTGCAGCGTCAGGTAGCCGTCAGCGTCCAGCATCCCCACATCGCCGGTGTGCAGCCAGCCGCCGGCGAGCGCTTCTGCCGTTGCCTCGGGATTGTTCCAGTAACCCAGCATGACCGTATCGCCGCGCACCAGGATCTCGCCGCTCTCGCCATGCACCCCGTTGGCTCCGTCGATGCGCAGCTCGACGGCCGGGTTCGCGATGCCGGCCGTGCCAAGGCGCCGTTCCCAGTGCGGGTGATCGCGATCGGCAATGTCGGCCTTCGACAGGACCGTTGTGGTCATCGGCGTCTCGCCCTGTCCGTAGATCTGTGCAAACCGCGGACCGAAGCGGTCGATCGCCCGGATGGCATCGGCCACATGCATCGGCGCCCCGCCCCAGATGAGCGTGCGGATGTTGTCGACCTCGGCCTCCATCCGGCATTCGGTCAGGCGCTTGATCATGGTGGGCGCGGCAAACATCGACAGGCGCTTCGTGCGGGAAACGACCCCCAGCACCTCCTCGGGCTCGAACCCGCCGGACGCGGCAACGGCATTGACGCCGAAGCGCATGACATGCGCCATCGCGTAGAGGCCCGAGCCATGGCTCATGGGGGCCGCGTGAAGCAGCGTGTCGCCGGGTCCGGTGGGGTCGACGTCGGTCAGGTAGGCATAGCTCATCGTCGCCAGATTGCGGTGACTGAGCATCGCGCCCTTGGGCCGGCCGGTGGTTCCCGATGTGTAGAAGAGCCAGGCAAGATCGTCCGGCGCCGCATCCGCGAGAGGCAGGGGATGGCCGGCGACGAGCGTCCAGAAGGCCGGGCTGCCGAGCGGCACGATATCGCGCAGGGCTTCGGGTGCGTGGGCAGCGACCTCGGTCTCCATCCCCTCGCTGACGAAGACAAGACGCGCCCCGCTGTTTTCAAGGATCCAGCCGATCTCCGCACCGTGCAGCTTGGCGTTGACCGGTACGGCGGCGAGGCCCGCCCACCAGATCGCGTAGAGCGCCTCCAGGTAGTGGGGGCCGTTCTTGGCGACAATCGCGACGCGATCGCCTGTTTCAAGGCCGTAGCGACCACGCAGGGCACCGGCAAGCCGGGCGGAACGACCGGCGAAATCGCGATACGTGGCGACGGGTTCACTCCCCCTCGCCAGTGCCGTCTGTTCGGGCCGAGACCGGCCGGCCCGCGCCAGCCAGGCAGCGAGATTCATGTGTCCTCCCATCCGTCTTGTCGTTCTTGCCGGGTCACGCGAACGCATGCCCTGCGCATTTATCGCAGGGAAGAGACGGCAAGGCCAAGCCGAAAACAACGAAAGGGGATGCTGTCAGGGACGGATCCGCGCCGGATCCTGCCAACCGTCGAGAACCGGATACTTGAGGCCCGCCAGCATGTTGACGGTCTCATGCAGCGGCAGGCCGACGACGTTGGAATAGGAGCCGACAAGCTTCGCCACGAAGGAACCGGCAAGCCCCTGGATGGCATAGCCGCCTGCCTTGCCGCGCCATTCCCCGCTTGCCAGATAGGCGGCGATCTCGGCACGGGACAGTTTCTTGAAGCGGACCCGCGTCTCGACAAGGCGCTGGCGCACCACATCCTTCGGCGCACTGATGCAAAGCGCCGTGTAGACGCGGTGGCCGCGCCCCGACAGAAGCTGCAGGCACGCCTCGGCCTGCTCATGGGTCTCGGCCTTGGGAAGGACGCGGCGTCCGACCGCGACAACCGTGTCGGCGGCCAGCACAAGCCCGTCGATATTGGCTTCAACGCGGTCCGCCGCCCGCCGGGAGACCTCGGCCTTCGTGCGGGCCAGCCGCTGGGCCAGCGCGCGCGGCGTCTCGCCCTTGCGCGGGCTCTCGTCGATATCCGCCGGCAGCAGGCTGTCAGGGTCGATGCCTACCTGTTGCAGCAGGGCCAGGCGGCGCGGAGAACCGGAGGCGAGCACGAGCGTCGGGCGGCCGGTATCCTGCCGGCCCCGCGAGATGTCGTTCTGGTCGGGTGAGGGAGCGATCATCGGACCGCGTTCTTCCTGTCGCGCGGCTGGCGGTGACGAGAGGTCACGCCGACCTTACTTGAAACGATAGGTGATGCGACCCTTGGTCAGGTCGTAGGGCGTCATCTCGACGAGCACGCGATCGCCCGCAAGCACGCGAATGCGGTTCTTGCGCATGCGGCCGGCAGTGTGGGCAATGATTTCATGTTCGTTTTCGAGTTTGACGCGAAACGTCGCGTTGGGGAGCAGTTCCGTAACCACCCCCGGAAATTCGAGGACTTCTTCCTTGGCCATATGGATTCCTGATTAGCGAGCCAGATGTGGCGGGAACCTAGCGGATCGCATCGAGAAAGGGAACAGGCTGGATTCGCGGAATTTCGCCGGTCTCCGGCGCAACCCGGACGCGGGTCAGCCCCCGGGGGTCGACGTCCAGCCGAAGCGCTTCTTGATCCGCGTCATCAGCATGTCGCGAACACTGCGGTAGCTGTCGAGAATCTGTTCGCGCGAGCCGGTTGCAAGCGTGGGGTCAGGCGTGGGCCAGTACTCGACCTCGACCGCGTCCGTGCGCGTCATCTCCAGCGCCTTGTGATGCGCTTCGGGCGCCAGGGTGATGACCAGGTCGAAGCCGGATTCGTCGAGATCCTCGAAGGTTTTCGGACGATGTGCCGACAGGTCGCACCCGATTTCCTCCATCACCGCGTCGACGAAGGGATCAGGCTCGCCCTCCCGCACGCCGCAGGACTTCACATAGACCCGGCCGGGAAACAGCTTGGCGAGGATGGCGGCTGCCATCGGCGAACGCACAGCGTTCATGCCGCAGGTGAAAAGCACCGCACCGGGCGTCGTTCCCGGCCGCGTCACGCCTCCTATCCTTTCCAGTGCAGGGCGCAGACGAGCGTGAAGAGCCGTCGGGCGGTCTGCATGTCGACACGTATCTTGCCTTCCAGGCGCTCCATCAGGATGCGCGATCCCTCGTTGTGAACACCGCGACGGCCCATGTCGATGGCCTCGATCTGGCTCGGCGTCGCCGTCTTGATCGCCTCGAAATAGCTCTCACAGATGAGGAAATAGTCCTTCACCACCTTGCGCAGCGGCGTCAGCGAAAGAATGTGCGTGACGACGCGTTCGCCCGTCTCGCCCGACACGGTGAAGACCAGGCGTTTTTCCACCAGGGAGAGATGCAACTGATAGGGGCCCGAAGTGTCGTCGACCGGCTCGAACTCGTTGTCCTCGATCAGGTCGTAGATCGCGACCGCCCGCTCGTGCTCGATATCGGGCGTGGAGCGGGAGATGGACCCTTCGTCCAGCTGAACGGCGACGAGGCGCGCCTTCTTCGCTTCAGCCTTGTCCGGCAATGCCGTCATCATTCGATCCCGCCTTGCACACGGCCGCCGGCAGGCGCCCGAACCCCTTGCCTTCAACACCTAGCCCGGCATCCGCCGTCCCGACAAGGGTATCGCGCGGCTCCGTCACAAATTGAGGCGGATGGCGACCGAGCGCCCATGGGCGTCGAGACCTTCCGCCTCCGCCAGCGCGATCGCGGCGGGCCCCAGTTCCCGCAAGGTCTCCGCCGTGCAGCGCAGGATGGATGTCCGCTTGACGAAGTCGAGAACGGAAAGACCGGAGGAAAAGCGTGCCGAGCGCGCCGTCGGCAGGACATGGTTGGACCCGCCGATGTAATCGCCGATGGCCTCCGGCGTGTGGCGGCCGAGAAAGACGGCACCGGCGTTGCGGACCCGGTCGAACAATGCGTCGGGATCGGCCACCGCGAGTTCGAGATGCTCCGGCGCGATGGCGTCGACAAGGGCCGGCGCCTCGTCAAGGGACCGGACCGTGATCACCGCGCCGAAATCGGCCCAGCTCGCCCCGGCCACCTCGCCGCGCGGCAAGGTCGCAAGTTGGCGTTCGACCGCCGCTTCGACCGCGGCCGCGAAAGCCGCATCATCGGTGATCAGGATCGACTGGGCACTGACGTCGTGCTCCGCCTGCGACAACAGATCGGCGGCGATCCAGTCGGGATCGTTCTCGCCATCGGCGACCACCAGGATCTCGGAGGGACCGGCGATCATGTCGATGCCGACCGTGCCGAAGACACGCCGCTTGGCGGCCGCGACATAGGCATTTCCGGGGCCGACAATCTTCGAAACGGGCTTGATCGACCCGGTTCCGAAGGCGAGCGCCGCAATCGCCTGCGCCCCGCCGATGCGGTAGATCTCCGTAACCCCGGCCAGGTGCGCTGCGGCAAGCACCAGCGGATTGAGAACCCCGTCGGGGCTGGGGACGCACATGACCATGCGCGACACGCCGGCGACACGCGCGGGCACCGCGTTCATCAGGACCGAGGACGGATAGCTTGCCGTGCCACCGGGCACATAGAGGCCGACGGCCTCGATCGCCGTCCAGCGCGATCCGAGTTCCACGCCGATCGGGTCGGTGTAGCGATCGTCGCCAGGCATCTGGCGGGAGTGATGAGCCGCGATCCGGTCGCGCGCCAGGGTCAGCGCCTCAAGGGTCCGCGCATCGACGCGGGCAAGTGCCTCCTCGGTCTCCCGCGGCGTCACCGCGAGTTCCGCCATCGATGCCGCGTCAAGCCGGTCGAACCGCTTCGTATAGTCGAGAAGCGCGGCATCGCCGCGCGCCCGCACATCCTCGATGATGTCACGAACAGCGGCATCCACGTCCGCCGACGCCTCGCGCTTGCTCGCCAGAAGCGTGTCGAACCTTGCGCCGAAGTCAGGCGCGCTGGTGGAAAGGCGGATAGCCAATGGTTTTCACTCCGCAAAGAAACCTGTCGGGACGACCTCCCTCATCCGTGCCGGGGATGCGAAAGGCGAAGCTGGTCAGTCGAGCTGATGGCGCGGCTGGTGGTCCGTTGCCCAGGCAGCGCCCAGATCGGCGAGTTGCGCCTCGATGCATTCCACCGAGAAGGACAACGTTCCCCCGCCGGCGAACAGCAGGTCGATACGGCCGGCCGGCGCGGTGGTGGGCGTGAAGCTGACGGCAAGGAGCGACAGGACGGCATCCTTGGCATCCTGGCGAATGTTCTTCGCCTTGAGCTCGCCTGCCCGGGCAAACGACAGGGCGGCACGGCGGCGCTCCTTGGCATCGCGCGGGCGGGTCGCCTCCTTGTCCCAGGCGAAACGGTTCATGGCGACGACCAGATGACGGTCGCGCGGATAGTATCTGATGTCGCCAACCTTCAGCACCGCGTCCTGCACCTGCGCGGAAATGACGGCGAGGTCTTCCTCGTCAAGCGCGGCGAGTTTGAGCTGCGGCATCGGCAAGCCACCTCATTGATCGGGTTCAAATCCGCACGCCCGGACCGGGCAAGGGTTCCGCTCTTACCTAATCAATTCGCACGGCAAAGCAACAGGCGAGTGGCAAGGTGGCGGCGGAAACACGGAAGGGATCGAAGGACGGCGGGTCCAAGCCTCAGGCGACGAAGCGCAGAGCCTCGGCCGGCTTAGGCGGCCCGAACAGTCGCCCGGTTCCCTGCACGCAACCGACGGCATGCAGCAAGGCAAGCTGCTCTTCCGTGTCCACTCCGTCGACGCTGACATTCACGCCGAGCGTGCCGGCAACGGAAGTCAGCGCCCGCAGGACCATCTCGCCACGCTCGCCCGCCAGCACATCGTTCAGCCCGGCGCGGTCCATTCTCAACGCATCGAAACGGAAACGGCCGAGCAGGCGAAGCGAGGAGGAGTCCGATCCGAAACGGTCGAGCACCAACCGCACGCCGATGCCGCGCAAGTTCCGCAGCTGGCGCAACGCATCCGCCGCATTGACCAGGAAATAGCCGTCGGACACCTGCAGTTGCAACCGCAAGGGATCGAACGACCTCTTTTCGACGGCGGCCGAAACGATGGCCGGCAAGGATTCCAGGCCAAACTGCCGGACGCTCAAGTCAAGGGCGACCAGGTAGTCATCCGGCCATGCCGTGGCACTCTCGACAACGGACCCGATCAGCGCCGCGGTCGAAGCCTCAAGCGCGGCAACGTCCTGATAGGCATCGGTTCCGCGTGTCTCTTCCGGTTCCGGGCTCCGGCTTTCCACGGCGTGATAGCCCCTGACCTCCGACGTCCCCAGACAGACGACGGGTTGGAACATCACCTCCGGCATCTCCACGGACGCGGCAGGCACGCGGGCAATAGACGCCGGACGGCGCTGCGAATGCGCAACGGGGACCTGATTGTCCGCCGGCCTGTCGGCAGTCCGGTAGACATGGAAATTGTTCCGGCCCTCGTTCTTGACGGCATAAAGCGCCTCGTCGGCCTTGCGCATCAGTTCGTTGATGCTTGCACCATGCGTGACTGGGGCGATGCCGATGCTCACCCCGATCCGCACACCGCTGCCGTCGATGACGAATAGCGGCTCCATCGCCTCGAGTATGCGCCGGGCGATGGTTTCGGCCAGACCCGAGGGCCAGGACATGCCGGACGCAGAGGAAAGCACCACCGCGAATTCGTCGCCTCCGACGCGCCCCACGATGTCGCAATCTCGTACGCATTGCCGGAGACGCTGGGCCACTTCACGCAGCACCTGGTCGCCGGCATTGTGGCCAAGGGCGTCGTTGACGGGCTTGAAGCGATCAAGGTCGATCAGCATGAGAATGCCGGTACATGTTCCGGACGACTCGCCCTGCTCCCGCGCTTCCGGACGCGCGACGAGGTCACTCAGCAACTCGTTGAGATAGGTCCTGTTGGCAAGCCCGGTCAGCGTGTCGTGGCGGGCAGCGTAGAGCACCTGGTTGGCGGCGGCCTCGCGTTCGGTGACATCCTCGTGCGTGCCGACCCAGCCCCCGTCCGGAAGCGGTGCATGGACAGTCGAGACAATGCGACCGGACCGCAGCTGGAAGAGCGACCTGACCGTCTCCCCTGCCGCCAGCCTGCGCCGCAGGTCCGCGACATGCCGGTCGACATCTTCCGGGGTTTCGCCGCAGCTCCCTTCCGTACAAACAATCTCCTCCAGCCTCAAACCCTGGCGCAGGTCCTTCAGGTGACGCTCGAAGAGCCAGACATAGTTGTCGTTCCACAGCAGCAGTTGCCCGTTCCTGTCGAAGACGCTCACACCCTGGTTCATGTTGGCGAGAACGGTTTCAAGCTCGTCGGACTTTTCCCGCGCGAGCCGCTCCTTCTCGATCAAGCGATGCTCGATCTGCTTGCGGTCGGTGATATCGAGAAACGTGGAAAGCAGCCCGCCGCCAGGAAGGAACGTGCCACGAACGTCAATCACCCTGCCGTTCGGACGGCTGCGCTCGTAGCCGTGCGTGTTGTTGCTGAGGATCGCCTCCAGCCGTTCCCGGGTCAGTCGTTCGACGTCGCCGGCACCGTATTCGCCCCGCTCGGCATTCATCCGAACGTAGTCCTCAAGGGATGGCCGGTTCGCCAGATACCCGGGCGCCACATCGAGAAGAACCTCGAAATTGCGGTTCCAGCCGGCAACTTTGTGATCCTCGTCGAAATAGACCACCGCGCCCGGATAATTCTGGAACACGCCTTCCAGGGTCATGGCCTGGCGTACCATCTCGGTGATGTCACCCAGCGAGATGACGACGCCCGTTTCACCGCCGTCGGCAGGGCTGGCAAAGGGTACGGCATTGAGGTTGAACCATCGCAACCCACGACCGTCGGCAAGGTTGAGCCCGGCCACCGTGTTCGACAGTCTGGAAGGGTCGGAGGCCCCGTCGGCGAGCAGGTTTCCAAGCGACACCTGGTCACCTGACTTGTCGACGAAACAGAGCGCAAGATCGGACAACGACGTTCCGGTGAGGTCCTGCGTATCCATGCCGAGCATCGCCAGCGCGGCCGGATTGCAGGAAACAACCGCTCCATCGCCGTCGACGACGAGGACCCCTTCCGACAGCGATTCAAGCGTGCTGCGATACAGCAACTCTGAATGCTGCAGCCGCAATTCGGCCGTCTTGCGGTCCGTGACATCGCTGATCGCACCGATGATGCGGATGACCTTGCCGTCCTGGCAAATCGGCCGGCCAATGGTGCGAACCCAGCGCTCCCGCGCCCGGGCGGTCAGAAGCGGCAACTCCAGGCTGAACGGCTGCGCCTCTTCGCATGCGGCGCGGATCGCCTCTCTCAAGAGCGGCTGCGCCTCAGGTGCATAGAACCCGATTGCCGCGTCGATATCCGGCACGTAGCCGTCAGCAACCTCGTGGAGTGCCCGCGCCTGGTCGGTCCAGGAGAACTCCCCGCGCCCCAGGTCGATATCCCACCCGCCAACACCAGAAACGCTGGTTGTCTGGGCGATCATCTCCGACTGCGTCTCGACCAGGGCGCGCTGGCGGGTTGTTTCCTCCCGCAAACGGTCCGCCTCTGTGGCCCTCGCGTGGGACTGGATCAGCCCCTCCACGGCCGTTGCCAGCCGGCGAAGCTGATCTATCTGTGCCTGCGAGGGAGTTCGGGGCCTGGTATCGATCACGCAAAGGGAGCCGAGCATATGCTCGCCATCCAGCGTCAGCGGACAGCCTGCGTAAAAACGGACACCGGCTGAGCCCGTGACGAGAGAGCTGTCGCGGAAACGTTCATCAGCCAGCGCGTCCGGCACGATGAGCGGTTCGGATTCCAGGATGGTATACCGGCAGAAGGCCACATCGCGACTGGTGCCGTCGATGTCGAGCCCGCAGCGCGCCTTGAACCACTGTTCGTCCTCGTCGACCAGCGTCACCAGTGCCACGGGGCAATCGAACAGTGTCGCGGCGACCTCTACGATCGCGTCGAATTCCGGACTCCGCACGGAATGCATGATCCCGAGGCGGTGCAATGCCTGCAGGCGGCTCTTCTCGTTATGCGGCAGCGGATCGGTTGGAAGCGCGTTCATGGGTGCAGTATGCATGGAAGGAGTAAACGCTTCCAAACAATCACCGGAAAATTGTAGTGAATGGCACCCCGATTCTGCCTTGTTTTAACGAAACAGGCCAGCAAGGCAATATCGTGATTTTTACGAGGTCCCTCTGCCGTGGAACAGACCCGCGATCGGCCTCCTGGTTTCAGCGCGCCATTCCGGCCCGGTTGACCAGATCAAGCACCTGCCGGGTAACGGCTACTGTCCCCATGTTCCCGCCGAATTCCATTGGTCGCAGCAGGTTGCCGGCGAACCCTGTCTCGACAGCCCCGTCAATGAGGGCTGCTGCATCGGCGAGCGTGGACCGTTCCAGCTTTTCGGACAGATAGTCCAGCATCAGCGCGCCACTCAGGATCGCAGCCAGCGGGTTGGCCTTGTCATGGCCCATGATGTCCGGCGCGCTGCCATGGGCGGGCTGGAACATGCCGGTCTCGTCGCCGATCTCCGCGCAGGCTGCCATGCCCATCCCGCCGACCAGTCCGCCTGCGAGGTCGGAGAGAATGTCACCGAACATGTTCTCCATGACCAGGACATCGAAATCCCAGGGTCGGCGGATGAGGTCGAGTGCCTGCGCATCGACATAGTTGTGGCCGGCGGAGATATCCGGGAACTCGGCGCTCACCTCGTCGAAAATCTTCCGAAAAAAGGCCAGCGAAGTGAAGACATTGGCCTTGTCGACGCATGTGAGCTGGCCAGACCGGCCGCGCTCGCGCCGCTTGCGGGCGAGCCGGAAGGCGAAACGATGCAGCTTGGTCGTCGTCTTGCGGGTGATGCGGAGAATGTCCTGAACCTCGTCGTCGTTGACGACAAGGCTGCGCCCATGGGCGGCGGCCGAATAGAACAGACCCTCTGTCGATTCCCGCAAGATGATCAGGTCGATGCCGGAGGCACGCGGATCGGCAAGACGCTGAGGTGCATTGGGATAGGCGCGGACCGGTCGGACGCCGGCATACAGGCCAAACCGGTCCCGCAGGCGCAAATGCGGTGATATCTCGGTTCCGTCGGGGTAGCGGACGCTCGGCAGGCCGATTGCGCCCAGAAAGATTGCGTCCGCCTGCGCCGCCCTGTCCTCGGCATCGGCGGCGATATCCCGGCCGGTTTCACGGTAGTAGGCCGCGCCGGCGTCGATCTCGTCCATGCTCGGCGCCGGCATGCCGACCTTTGCCAGGGCGGCCTCCACAACCGCCATCGCCGCTTCGGCGACATCAACACCAATTCCGTCGCCTTTGATCAGGGCAATTCGCATCCCGTCCCTCATGCCGTCAATTCCCGTATCGCGCCGGGAACGCACGTCGCTCCCGGCAGGCTTTCATGCCTGCGCAAGCCCGCATGGGCCTGCACTTTTCTTTTCTTCACGTCCCCGCCCCTTGCGGCCCCACGTCCAGCCGGACGATGTGGTCCGCGCCGTCGGCCGGGAACAGCGACCGCACCAGCGGGTCGTGACCGGGGATTATGAGATCGGGAGAACTCGCAAGCTCATGCAGCCTGTCGAAGCCGACCAGCATGTCCTGAAGGTCGACAACGATGGGGAACGGTTTTCGCTCGCGGAAATTCTCGTAGAAATGCGAAGCGTCAGAGGCCAGGCAGAGCCAACCCGACTGCGTCAGTACGCGCACCGCCTGCAATCCCCGGCTATGGCCGCCGATGCGGTGGACCGTCACGCCGTCACGTACCTCGCCATCGCCGTCGTGAAAGACGACCCGCCCGGAATAGACCCTGCGGACGGCCTCGCAGACATGCTCGGCGGTGAAGGGACCATTCAACACGCCGTGGCACATGCAGGGCCCGGTCGCATAGGCCATCTCCGCCGCCTGCAGGTGGATCGTTGCATTCGGGAAATGTCTCAGGCCGCCGGCATGGTCGTAGTGCAGATGCGTGACGATGACCGTCGAGACCGTCTCCGCCGAGATTCCGAGCGGCGCAAGCGCCGCGAGCGGGTCCAGCGTCACCGGACGGCCGCGCCGACGGCCCTCCTCCTCGTCATAGCCCGTATCGACAAGGATGTTCTCGTCGCCCCGGCTGAGCACCCAGATGTAATAGTCCATGGGGTGGGGGGCATCGTGGTTGTCGTCGAAGATGAAACTGTCGAACCGCTTGCGTTGGTTGCGGTCGGCATACTTGACGGCCCGGACCTGCCATTCGCTCATGACACCACCTGCCCGAATGTGAGCACGGTCTTGTCCGCCACCATCCCGCCGACTGCGCCGTCGAAAGCGACGAAATGCGCCGTCTTCATATGCGCCTGAAAGGCCGCCTCGTCGTCGTACAACTCGTATAGGAACACCTGGTCGGGCCTCGCCGGGTCGGTGCACACGTCGAACCGCCTGCATCCGTCCTCGGTGTCCACGGAGGCCCGGGCATTGGCCTCGACCAGCGGGCGGAAGCGTTCCGCCGCGCCGGCATGCAATGTGAAACTCACTGTGACTGCAAACATTTCCGGATCTCCTCCCTTATCGGAACAGGTGCACCATACCCATCGAGACAAAGGGCACATAGGTGACGAGGAGGAGCGCCGCGATCGCCGCGATATACAGCGGCGCCATCTTCCGGGCGATGGCCAGCACGCCGACGCCCGAGATCCGCGAGGCGACGTAGAGCGTTGCCCCGACAGGCGGCGTGAACAGTCCGACCGCCACGTTGCAGGTCATGATCACGCCGAGATGGACGGGGTCGACGCCGAATGCGGCGGCGGTGGGTAGGAAGAGCGGTGCGGTCAGCAGGATCGCCGGAACCGGGTCGAGAACAAGGCCCAGCACCAAAAGCACGATGTTGACCAGCAGCAGGAACATCCAGGGACCCGACGAAAGGTCCTGAACCACCCGCACAAGGATCTGCGGCATCTGTTCCAGTGTGATCAGCCAGCCGAGCACGGTGGTCGCGCCGATCACCACCATAACCACGGCGCTGGTGACGAAGGCATCCACCAGCAGGCGCGGCAGGTCCCGGATGTGGAAATCCCGGTAGACGACGGTCGTGACGAAGAGGCCGTAGACGACGGCCAGCGCCGCGGCCTCGGTCGGTGTCACCCAGCCGGTGAAGATGCCGCCCAGGATGAGAACCGGCATGAAGAGCGCCGGCGCCGTTCCGATGAACGAACTGACAAGCTCGCGGAAGCTGGTCCGGCGACCGCCGGGATCGCATTTCGTCGTCTTGCCGACATAGTAGCAGACGGCCATGAAGAAGGCGCCGAACAGAAGGCCCGGCACCATGCCGCCGAGGAACAGGTCGGCGACGGAGACATTGCCGACAAAGCCGTAGATGAGCATCGGGATCGATGGCGGGATGATGATGCCGATGGTCCCCGCGGCGGCGACAAGACCGGCGGCGAAGGCCGTATCATAACCCTCGCGCGACATGTTCTTGATCATCACCGAACCGATGGCGGCGGAATCGGCGATGGCCGACCCGGAAATGCCGCCGAAGATCATCGAGGCGCCGACCACGACCATGCCGAGGCCGCCGGCCATGAACCCGAAGGCGGCGCGCGCGAAGCCGATGATGCGAAGGCCGACACCGCCCCGGCTCATCATCTCGCCGGCGACGATGAACAGCGGGATCGCCAGGAAATGGTTCGGCTCGACGCCGCCGATGAAGTTGAGGAACAGGGCCTGCAGCGGGTAGCCAAGGTCGAAGACGATGATCGGCAGGACTGCCGTCAGCAGGATCGCCCAGACAAGCGGCACGCCAAGAAACACCGTCGTCAGGAAGACGGCCACGACAAAGAGAAGGATCATCGCCGGACCTCGCCGCCGTCGGAATGTGCCGCATCCGGCAACACCGGGTTGCGGATGTCGAACCAGAAATTGAAGACATGGAAGACCAGCGTCAGCGCCATGCCTGCCGGCATCGAGGCGTAAAGCAGCCCGACCGGCCAGTAGAGGACCGTGGTCTTCTGCGCCCAGGTATGGGCGGAGATGTTGATGCCGGTGTAGATCAGGGTGACGAGCAGGACGGCGATCACGACATCAATGGCGATGGCAAGCGCGCGCCGTCCCGACCTCGACAACAGGTGCTCGGCGATTTCCGTCACCCGCATGTGGGCACCGCGCGCGGCGGCGGCAGCGCATCCGATGAACGTGCTCCACAGCAGCAGGAAGCTGGTGACCTCCAGCGACCAGGCCAGGTCGAACCCCGCAAACCCGCGCAAGGAGGCATTGCAGAAGACCAGGGCAATGATGGCGAAGCCGCCCAGCGCCAGGGCGCCGTCGATCAGGTGGCTGAGCGCCCTGAGCGCAGCCGGATAGTGGGTTCGGTAATCCACGGAGTGACCCTCTTGGGAGAGAAACCTGAAGTCCCGGCGCCAGCCGTGCCGGTTTCAACGCGGTGCCGGCGCGGCTGGCGGGAGGCTCCGGTTCAGTTCGACGGCAGCGCCTTGCGGATCGCGGCAGCGTCGGCAAGGATCTTCTCGACCGCCTCGGCGCCATAGACGTCCTTCGCCTTGGCGTAGACGGGCTGCACGGCATCCCGGAACGGACCGATGTCCGGCGCGCTGATCTTGGCGCCCTCCTCGGCCATTTCGGCAAGCTGGCTGTCGACGGAGTTCTTGACGAGGTCACGGCTAAAGGCGGCGGATTCGACGGCGGCCTTGCGGACCGCGTCCTTGTCGGCATCGGAGAAGCCCTGCCAGGTCTTCTCCGCCACCGTCAGCGGCAACGGGCTGTAGACGTGGCGGGTCAGCGTGATGTACGGCGCGACCTCGTAAAAGCGCAGCGAACGGATCGTGTCGACGGGGTTTTCCTGTCCGTTGACGATGTTCTGCTGGATCGACAGATAGACGTCGGTGATCGGCATCACCACCGTCTGGAAACCGATCTCCTCCATGGTCCAGCGGATCATGTCATTGGGGAAGACCCGCATTTTCATCGTTTTGGCGTCCGCCGGAGCGGTCAGCGGCTCGTTGGTGGTGAAGGAGCGGAAACCCGCCTCCCAGGTGGAGAGGACGCGGAACCCCTTCTCGGGGAGCTTTGCGAACTCGCCCTGCAGCCACTCCGACTTGTCGTAGAGTTCCCAGCCCTGCTCGTAGGTGTCGACCAGGAAAGGCATGGCCGTCAGGTTCAGCGACGGCAGGTGCGAGGCGTAGCTTCCCGTTGCTGAAACCGTGAAGTCGACACCGCCCAGCTGCAGCATCTCGATCGCCTTGGGATCATTGGCAAGCTGGCCCGAGGGAAAAATGCGCACCTCGTAGCGGCCCTCGGTGTATTCGGAGACCTTCTTGGCAAAGACCTCCGCCGCGGCCTGGCGCGAGCCGCCAGGGTTGTCCGTATGGCTGAACCGCAGCACCTGTTGCGCCTGAGCCGCGCCCATTCCGGCGGTGACGACCAGCAGCCCGACCGCCAGGGTCGTCAAGCCTGCTGCAACCACACCTTTGTTTTTCATCATTGAATCCTCCCTTGTCCCGGCCCTCTCACCGAGACGTTTCAGTCTGCGATTTTTACGTATACATTAATCAATACCTTGTCAACATTCCCGCTCTCGACTATCTGTCAGCGGTCGTCGCAGGTTCCGATGCGCATGCGGGAGCGTCATTGGGAGGAAGGGAACAAGCACCGTGAACAGCACAGACACGATCCGTGTTGCCTGCCTGGGCGCCGGTTATTTTTCGCGGTTTCATTTCGACGGCTGGCGACGGATCGAACGCACCGAGATTGTCGGCGTGGCCAATCGGGAGATCGGCAAGGCCCGGGACACCGGTCTGCCGGCCTTTGCCACGCTGGAAGAGATGCTGTCGGCCACCCGGCCGGATCTCCTGGACATCATCACCCCGCCGGAAACCCATCTGGAGGCCATTCGCACGGCTCTTTCCGCCGGCTGTGTCCGCACGATCATCTGCCAGAAACCGTTCTGCCGCTCGCTGGAAGAGGCAAGGCAGGCAACGGACCTTGCGGAGGCCGCCGGCGTCGATCTCGTCATTCACGAGAACTTCCGTTTCCAGCCCTGGTACCGCGTCATGCGCGAGGCGATCGCCGAGGGGCTTGTCGGCGACGTGCTCCAGCTCACATTCCGGCTGCGCACCGGCGACGGCCAGGGGCCGGCCGCCTATCTCGACAGGCAGCCCTATTTCCAGACCATGCCCCGGCTTCTCATTCACGAAACCGGCGTGCACTGGATCGACACGTTCCGCTTTCTCCTCGGCGAGCCGGAGGCCGTCTACGCGGACCTTCGCCGCCTCAACCCGGTCATTCGCGGCGAGGACGCCGGCTACATCATCTTCGACTACCCCGGGGGCGTGCGCGCGCTCTTCGACGGAAACAGGTTGCTCGACCATTCCTCCGACAGCGGCCGGACCACCTTCGGCGAAGCGCTGTTGGAGGGGACGCGGGGAACGCTGACGCTCGACGGCGACGGCCGCGTGCTGATGCGCACCTTCGGCACGCGCGATGCACACGAGTTGCTCGCCCCGCGCGACTGGCCCGGGTTTGCGGGAGACTGCGTTCATGCTCTCATGCAGCATGTGGTGAAGGGGGTGCTCGACGGGACGCCGCTCGAGAACCGGGCCCGCGACTACCTGAAGGTGATCGCCACGGAACAGGCGGTTTACGAAGCGAGCCGCACGGGGTGCAAGATCAGGGAGTTCATCCGTGCTTGAGGCATCGAAACCGAAAACCATCACCACGCAGGCGATGGACAAACTTCGGCAACTCATCTTCTCCGGCGAGCTTGCCGCCGGATCGGACCACCTGGAGAGCGAACTCGCCCTGCGCCTCGGCATGTCGAGGACGCCCGTTCGGGAGGCGACGCTGATGCTTGCCCAGCAAGGATTGCTCGAGGTCCGTCCGCGCAAGGGCGTGCGTATCGCCTCCGTGTCCACCCGGGACATGGCGGAGATCTACGCGGTTCTCACCGAACTGGAGAGCCTCGCCGCGGAGGAGGCCGCACGCGCCTCACATGGCGACGAGGAACTTGCCGGGCTGAAGGCGGCGATCGAAGCCATGGAGGCGGCGCTCGACCAGAACGACCTGGAAGCCTGGGCGCAGGCGGATGACACCTTCCATACGGAACTTGTCCGGCTTGGCGGGAACTCGCGGGTGCAGGCCATTGTCTCGATGATGAGCGACCAGGTGCGGCGGGCACGCGCCATCACGCTGCATATCCGGCCCCGTCCGGTGAAGTCGAACGAGGACCATCGCGCGGTCTACGACGCCATTCGCCGGGGCGACGCGGACACGGCACGCAAGCGCCACCGCACCCATCGGGAGCAGGCTCGCAAAGTGCTGATCGACCTGCTGGTCAGGCACCGTCTCCACCACGTTTGACAGCCCGGGCCGGCCGGCGTCCTGCGGTCAGTAGCCGCCCGAGAGCACAACAGTCTCGCCTGTCATGAAACTGCAGGCGTTGGATGCCAGGAAAATCGCGGCGCCGACCATTTCGGACGGGTCACCGGCCCGGCCCATCCAGTTGAGATCACGCACATAGGCTTCCCAGCCGTCCGGGTCCGCCTGCTTGCGGCCGGCATTGCGGTCGGTGTCGACAAGCCCGGGAGCCAGCGTATTGAGCAGCACGCCGTGGCGGGCGTAGTCCCGCGCCTGGCTTTGCACGATGTTGTGCTGGGCCGCCTTGGTCGCCGCATAGGCGGTGACGATCGCCTTGGGTCGCAACTGGTTGATCGATCCGATATTGACGACACGCCCCCAGCCGCGCGTCGCCATCCGTGGCAGGCAGGCCTGCAGCATCTCGACGGTCGACCGCAGGTTGACCGACAGTTGCAGGTCGAGATCCTCCTCGGTGAGGTGCGCAAGGTCTGCATTGACCTGGGCTGACGCGTTGACGACGAGAATGTCGAGATGCCCGGCGAGGTCCTCCGCCGCGTCCACCAGCCTGCTCCCGGCACCGCGCGCGCCGAGATCCCCGGAAAGCGCCAGTGCCCGGCCGCCGTCCCTCTCGATCGCCGCCCTGGTCTCCACCGTCGAAGCCTCGCTCTGGCCATGCACGATGACGGTCGCGCCGGCGCCGGCCAGTCCGCGGGCGATGGCGGCACCGATCCCCCGGCTCGATCCGGTGACGAGCGCAACACGGCCCGAGAGGCCGAAGACGTCCTGCAATGATGTCATGCTGGCAATCCGGTGGACGGGTTGAAAAGGGTCGCCGGTGTTCCGCGCCAGCCCGGCCGGCAGGCGAAGAGCCCTCCCGACAGCGGCGCCTCGGACAAGGTCGAGGCAGGCAGGCGTGTCCTCGCACTGGTGATGTAGAGCGTTTCCATGTCGTCGCCGCCGAAGGCAACGCTGGTGGGACGAGGTACCGGCAGGTCGATGCTGCGTTCGAGCTTCCCGTCGGGCAGGTAGCGGTTGACCCGCCAGCCGTCCCAGATGGCGCACCAGATACCGCCCTCGCTGTCGACCGCGATGCCGTCCGGACGCCCCTCCGCTTCCGGAATCCGGGCAAGCACCCGCCGGTTGGCAAGCACCCCCTCGCCGGGCCGGAAGTCATAGGCGTAGACCAGGCCCGGCACCGTATCGACAAAGTAGAAGACGCTGTTGTCCGGGCTCCACGCCATGCCGTTGCCGACCGAAATGCCGCTTTCCTTGCGCGCGACCGTCCCGTCCGCGCCGACCCGGTAGAGCGCGCCGCTCGGCTTGCTCGCATCGAGGCGCATGGAGCCGACCCAGATCGCCCCTCCTGGACCCACCTTGGCATCGTTCAGGCGGTTCTCCTGGATGCCGGCCTCCGGATCGACCAGCGTGTCGAGGCGGCCGCTGGCGAAGTCGAGAAACTCGATCCCGTCCTGTGTCGCGGCAATCAGCCTGCCATCCCTGCAGGGCATGACCGCACTGACCAGCTTGCCGGTCTCGCAGATCTCGTTGCGGCCGCTTTCGGGATCGAAGCGGTAGACCGCAGGGTGCAGGATATCGACCCAGTAAAGCCGGCGCGCACCCGCATCCCAGACCGGAGCTTCGCCGAGTTGCGCGCCCCAGGGCAGCACGCAGGCAAGATCGCTCGGCGTCTGCGATTGCGAGCTGCGCGGGCGGGGCCTGGAGCTGATGGCGATGGCGCCGGCGGCGCCGGTGATCCGCCGCGCGGCGGCAATCAGTTCGCGGCCGACAGGATGGATATGCGAGGCATCGAGCCGCGACGAGGGCCCAAGCGCCACCAGCGCGCCGATCGGGGTGCCGTCCTTGCCGGCGATGGCGACGGCAACGGAATTCACGCCCGCCAGATGCTCCTCATAGGAAACCGAGTAACCGCGCGCGCGCGTGAGAGTGAGGTCCGCCTGCAGGGCCTCGGTGCCCGTGATCGTCTGGGCGGTGAAGCGTTCAAGCGCGAGGCGTTCGAGAAGGGCGCGGGCAAAGCCCGGCTCCTGGAAGGCGAGCAGCACCTTGCCCGCCGCCGTGCAGTGCAGCGGCGCCCGCCGGCCGGTGTCGACCCGCACGCCGAGCCCGTCGCCAGAGCGCTCGTCGATATAAAGCACGTGCTCGCCGTCCAGCTTGCACAGGGCGACGGTCTCGCCCAGTTCCGCCGACAGGCGTTCGAGTTCGGGCGCCGCCGCCGTCGGAAGGTCGAACGTGTCCCAGACCCGGTGGGAGAGCTCCAGAAAGCGCGGGCCGATGACATAGGTGCCGCGCTCCTCGTTCTGCCGAACGAGGCCGAAGGCGATGAGCGTACGCAGGATGCGCGCGAAGGTCGGCTTGGGCAGGCCCGACTGGCGCAAAAGGTCCGCGAAACGCATCGGCGTCTCCGCGTCCGCGACCATGTCGAGAAGCGTCAGCCCCTTGGCGAGCGCGGCCGTGCCCGAGGGCACGTCCTTGCGCAAGCCCCCTAGGCGTGTGTCGACACCCGCCACGTCCCCGCCGCCTCCTGCAACATGCGTTCGATCGTCCATTGCGGCCTGAACCCCAGTGTTTCGCGTATGCGTGCGTTCGACGTCTCGTAATCGACCCCCGGACCCGGCAGGTCAACGGCAACCACGGGCCATCCCGTGATTTCCGCCATGGCGGGCAGCAGCTTGCCGAAGTCGACGGGATCGGTCGCGCCGAGATTGAAGGTCTCGCCGGCGGCCTTGTCCGACTCGAGAGCAAGCATCAGGCCCGCCACCATATCCCGCGTATCGGTGATGTGCATTCGGTAGGGACGCCCGGCCTCGTTGCGGGCCAGCACATGTGCCGGCTCGCCCGGATCGGCGGCGCGCAGCAGGTCCGCGACAGCCGAATTGCCCATGCGTTCCTGCTGGCGGATGCGCGGCTGCAGGAAAAAGCGCGGGCCGGAGAAGAAGCTGCCCGGATCGAGCAACTCGCTCGCATCCTGCGTATGGGCAAAGCGCAGGATGACCGTTTCCATCCGCCCTGCCCGCTGGTGGAAACGGACAAGTTCCTCGCCGAGCAGCTTGGTCAGGCCGTAGGGCGAGTTGGCGCGCAGCGGGTGGTCTTCCGTCACCGGCAGCGACAGCGGCGCATTCTCCGGATAGACCTCGCCGGAACTGGCGAAGACGAAACGCCCGATGCCGGCCGCCGACGCAGCGTCGAGCAGCACGCGCGTGCCCTCGACATTGGCGCGGAACATCGCTGCGCGGTCGGCCGCGATCCAGGACATGAAGGCGCCCAGATGCAGCACCGCGTCCATCCCGGAAACGGCGCGCTCGCAGGCGTCCGGATCGTCGAAGCTGCCCGTGACTTCCCGCCATCCGGGCAGCTCGCAGCCGCTGGCGCGCAGATCGAAACCCGTGACCTCATGCCCCGCCGCGGCAAGTGCCGCCACCGCCGAGCGCCCGACACGCCCGGAACTTCCGGTTACAAGAACACGCATCAGCGCAGCGCCTTTTCGGTTTTCGCATCGAAAAGATAGAGATCGGCAGGGTCGAAAGAGAGCTGGATCTCGTCGTGCTCGGGCATGTGCCCGGTATGGCTCAGCCGGGCGATCAGGCCCTTGGACTTGTCTTCCTCTCCGTCCTCGCGGGCGAGCGTGTGGGGACCGCCGTCGAAATAGACGTATTTTTCCGAGCCGAGGCTTTCGACAAGGCTTGGCCGCACCGTGAAGGAAGCTGGTCCCGCACCGAGCGTCAGGTGTTCGGGCCGGAGGCCGGCGATCACGGCGGAGGCGCCGGCGAGCCGCGCCTCCTCCACCTCGATCCGGTTGCCGAAGACGTCAAGCCAGGTGCGGCCGCCATCCCTCTCCACGTCGGCTGACAGGAAGTTCATGCCCGGCGAACCGATGAACCCGGCGACGAAGAGATTGTCGGGACGCTGGAAGAGCGTGTCCGGATCGGCGATCTGCTGGATCACCCCGTCGCGCATGATCACGACCCGATCGGCCATGGTCATCGCCTCGATCTGGTCGTGGGTGACATAGACCGTGGTGACGCCGATGCGCTGGTGCAGGGCACCGATCTCGGCGCGCATGTGCACCCTGAGCTTTGCGTCGAGATTGGAGAGCGGTTCATCCATCAGGAAGGCCTGCGGCTGGCGGACGATGGCTCGGCCAAGCGCGACGCGCTGGCGCTGGCCGCCGGACAGGTCCTTCGGCCGCCGGTCGAGATATTTCTCCACCTCCAGCGTGCGTGCCACGTCGTCGACGCGCTTTTCGACCTCCGCCGCCGGCATGCCTCGCATCTTCAGGCCGAAGCCGATGTTCTGGCGGACGGTGAGGTGGGGATAGAGCGCGTAGTTCTGAAACACCATGGCGATGTCGCGGTCACCGGGTGCAAGGTCCGTCACCTCGCGCTCGCCGAGAAAGATCTGTCCGCCGCTCGCCGGTTCCAGCCCGGCAAGGATCTTCAGCATGGTCGACTTGCCGCAGCCGGACGGGCCGACCAGCACGATGAATTCGCCCTCGGTTATTTCCAGCGAGAAGGGCTTCAGCACCTCCAGCGCGCCATAGCTCTTGTGGACGTTTCGGATAGAGATGTTCGCCATGTCTTATTTCTCCGCACCGGCGGTGAGGCCACCGACCAGGTAGCGTTCCAGGAACAGGTAGATGAGGATGATCGGCACCGCGACGAAGACGGCCGCAGCCGAGATCTCGTTCCAGTCCGTCGTGTATTCGCCGCGCATCGTGGTGATGCCGAGATTGGCGGTCCAGCTGCCTTGCGCGTTGATCAGGAAGGTGCGGGCATAGGCGTAGTCCGCCCAGCTGAGCACGAAGGCATAGAGCGCGGTGGCGGCAAGCCCCGGCGTCGCCACCGGCAGCACCACCCGCAACATCGCGCCCATCGGCGAGCAGCCGTCGACCATCGCCGCCTGTTCAAGCTCGCGCGGGATCGTGTCGAAATACCCCTTCAGCATCCAGGTGGTGAAGGGAATGATCAGCGTCGAATGGGCGATGACCAGCGTCCACAGGCTGCCGATCATCCCGAAGCTGCGAAAGATCGAGAAGAGCGGGATGACGAGCAGCGTCGCCGGCAGCATCTTCGCCGTCAGGATGAAGAGGCCGAGCGAATGGCCGCCGCGGATGGAAAAGCGCGACAGCGCGTAGCCCGCCATCACCGAGACCACCATCGACAGCGCCACGGAGCCGACCGCCGCCAGCATCGAGTTCACCAGCCAGGTCGGGATCGGCCGCTCTTCCCAGACCTTGGCGAAGATCTGCCACTGGGCCTCGTCCGGCCAGAAGCTCGGCGGCAGTTGCGACAGGTCGGCGGAGGTCGACAGCGCGGTGACCAGCAGCCAGTAGACCGGGAACAGGATCAGTGCCGCCAACAGGACGACCGTGCCGTAGAGCACCAGGCTCTGTATCGGGGTTCGTTTCATTGCTCTCACCTCAATACATGGCGCGGGTCTCGCGACCCAGCATCAGCAGGCTGGCTACGACGCAGATCACCAGCGTGACCACACCGACCGCCGAGGCGTAGCCGAAGTTGAAGAATCCGAACGCCTGGTCATAGGTCATGATCGACAGGGTCTGGGTGGACTTGAGCGGCCCGCCCTCGGTCAGCACCTTGATGATCGAGAAGTCGCGGAAGACCCAGAGGATGACCAGCACCAGGGTGACGCCGAGCACCGGCATCAAGAGCGGCAGGGTGATCCAGCGGAACCGCTGGAAGACGTTGGCGCCATCGACCTTGGCGGCGTTGTAGAAGTCGGCCGGGATCGATTGCAACCCGGCCAGCGTCATGATCGAGACGAAGGGGAACCCCTTCCAGATCATGGTGATCGCCACGGCCCAGAAGGCAGCGCCCGGCGTCGAGACCCAGGCGATCATGCCGTCGGACAGGCCGAGCGTCACCAGCAACCAGCTCATCAGCCCGAAGGAGCTGTCGAAGATCCAGGCGAAGATCACAACGGCGATCACCTCGGGCACCGCCCAGGGCAGCGCCATCGCAAGGCGCGCGAGCGTCCGTCCCCGGAACCGGTTGTTGACGAGAAGCGCCGTGGAGACCCCCGTCACCAGGCTGCCGATCGTGACGACGCAGACGAGCTTCAGCGTCACCCAGCAGGCCATCCAGAATTCGGCCGAAGAGAACAGCTTTTCATAGTTCGCCAGGGTGAAATCGGCCCGCGGCGCGCCGATGCGCGGCAGCTTGACCGCCTGCAGGGACAGGTCGATCGAGATGACCAGCGGGTAGACGATGATCAGCCCGACCAGCAGCACCGCCGGCGCGAGCAGGATGTAGCCGAGCAGGTGCTGGCGGCTGGGCCGGGCCAGGTCGAATATCCGGGCGCGTGTCATGCAACCTCCTGCCGCCGGCACTGCGCGGGCGGCGTCTCAAAACCTCGAAAAATGACCGGCCCCTCATGCCGAGGGGCCGGTCGTCGCAGCGGGAACTCAGCCCTTCTGGATGGCTTCGGCACGGGCCTGCATCGTCTTGACGACATCCGCCGGATCGAGATCCTCGATCAGCATGCGCTGCACCTCTTCCTGCACCATCTTGCCGAACTCGTTGTACTGGATCTCCAGGCCGGTCGGGATGCGATCGATATTGGCGGCTGCGGCTGCCTTCATCGTCTCGATGAGCAGCGGGAAATGCGGCACCTCCTGCTCGACGCCGGAGACGTCGGCCGCCGGGCTCGGCGGCGTGTTCTTGCCGATGGTCGCGTATTTGCGCTGCCATTCCGGCGACATCACCAGCTTGACGAAGTCCCAGACGAGTGCCTTCTCCTCGTCGGAGATCTCGCTTGCCATGCCGAGCACGTTGGACGAGCCGCCGACCGGCGGGCTGAAGGGCGGAACCGCAACGACGGTATCGGCCGCGGCCGCGCCCTTCTGCATCGTTCCGTAGAGCCAGGGGCCGTCGAGCCGGAGCGCCACCTTGCCGTCGGCGAAGAGCTTGCGGATGTCGCCGGCCGACATGTCGACCGGGGTCAGGCCTTCCTTGACGACGGTCTTCCAGCGGGTCAGTCCCTCGACCATCTCCGGCGTGTCGATGGTGATCTTGCCGTCGGCATCGGTCCAGTAGGCACCCGCGTCGAGGACGTAGCTCAGCATCTCGGTCAGATACTGGCCGGCGCCGCCCTTGGTCTCATGACCCGTGCCGAACTGGTCGGTGATGCCGTCGCCGTTGAGGTCCTTCGTGGTCTTGCGCGCCACGTCGAGGAATTCCTCATAGCTTGTCGGGACCGCGAGGCCCTCCTTTTCGAGGATCGCCTTGTTGTAGGCCATGATGAACCCGAAATAGTTCAGCATGATGCAGGCGGTCTCGCCGTTCCACATGCACTTGCCCTGGCCGGCCCAGCCGGTGGTGTCGATGCCGTCCTTCTCGAGCCAGGGACCAAGGTTCTCCATCCAGCCGTTCTCGGCGAAGGACTGATACTCGAACGAGGCCAGATGCACGATATGCGGCGGCTGGCCGCCGGCGAACAATGTCGTCATCGTGTCGGCATAGGCGCCGCGCTCGACCTTGGTGAACTCGACCTTGACGCCGGGATGGCCTTCCTCGAAAGCAGCGATCGCCGCCTTCCACCAGTCGCCGGTACCGGCATCGTCCACCTGCCATGAGACGAACTTGAGCGTCGTGTCGGCCAGCGCCGGCGACAGCATGGTCGCCGACAGCATGGCGGCAATCGTCAGGGACTTGACGGATCGTCCGAAGAATTTGGTCATTTGCGTTTCCTCCACTTGGTTTTTCTAGATCCGCTGCATGAGGCGCAGCGCTTCCTCCGATGGCCTGACACCGAGCCCCGCTCCGGTCGGCAGATGATAGGCACCCTCCCTGCAATCCATGTCACCGGCGAGAAGGCGTCGGTTCGGCTCGAAAATCGAATGCTGGAACTCGTGGCCGACAAGCGTCGGCAGGGTGGCGCTCGCCTGCAGGCTGGCGGCGAGGAATATCCCCGCACCGATGGTCGCGTGCGGCAGCACGTCGATGCCCCGTTCGGCGGCCAGCGCGCCAATACGGACGAAGTTGGTGATCCCCTTGTGCCCCATCTCCGGCTGGACGATGGAAATCCGGCAGCGCTCGATCCGGTGGCGCATGTCCCAGACCGTGCGCCATTCCTCGCCGACGGCGATCGGCACGTCGGTGCCCTTCGAGACCTGTTCCAGCGCGGCGATGTCCTCCGTGCGCACCGGCGCCTCGGCGAACCACAGCCCGTGCGGTTTCATAGCCTCAATCAGCGCCAGCGCCTCCTCGGCACTCTGGTTCCAGTGCATGTCGGCAGCGATCCGCGCGTTTGGTCCGAGCGCCGCGCGCAAGCTCTCCATCTCCGCTGCCGGACCGTCATCGGCGACCGGCGTGGCGAACTTGAAGGCATCGAAGCCGCGCTCCTGCCAGGACACGGCAAGCGCCGCCCGGGCATCCGCCGTCTTTTCCGGCAGGCCGGACACATAGGCCGGGATCGTCATCCGCCGCGCGCCGCCGAGGAGTTCGAAGACCGGACGCCCCGCGATGCGGCCGGCAATGTCCCAAAGCGCGATGTCGATGGCGGCAAGGGCATCGACGTAGAAGCCGCCGGTATAGCCGCGCACGCGCATCAGGTCGTAGAGGTCGTCATGGATCGCGGAGGGATCGGACGGATCCCGCCCGATGGTGAAGTCGGCAAGCAGGTCCCTGACGATCTCGGCCACGGCGCCGGGCGCCACGAGCCCGTATGTCTCGCCCCAACCCACGACACCGTCCCTTGTCTCGATCCGCAAGAGCACGCTGCGGTCGAAGGTCGGGTAGACCGTCCGGTTTCCCTTGCGCACCAGATAGCCACGCGCATTGGGCTCTTCGCCCGGGCGCGAGGCTCCCAGATAGGGCGTGTCGCGCGTCTGCGTCAGCGCGAAAACCTCGATGGTGCGAACGACGTCGTTCATTGGCGCCCTCCCCGGGCCGCCAGCGGCACGTCGACCAATCCGAGTTCGGCCAGATTGGCATCGATGTCGGCAATGGCCTGCGCATCCAGCTCCGGCGTCGGCGCCCGCACGATGGTGTTTTCAAGGATGCCGCGCCGGCTCATGACATGCTTGGTCAGGCGCATCCGATAGACCGCCTGAAGCGTCAGCAGCGGCAGGGTCCGCACATAGATCGCGCGCGCCTCGTCGCGGCGACCGGCGCGCCAGGCCCGGTCCATCGCGACATGCTCGTCGACAATCTCGATTGCCGGCATGGCCGCGCAGGCCCCGCGCGCATACTCGTCCAGGATATAGCGCGCGCCGCCTCCGCCGATGATCCCGGCGAGCGTCTCCGGTCCGTGCGCGACCAGATGGGAGATTGCCGGTCCGGCAGGCAGGGTCTCCTCCTTGATATAGACAACCTGCGGCACCGCCCTGGCGATGACGACAAGCGCCTCGGGCGAGATATCCGAGCCGCGCGGCGCCGGAGCGTTCTGAAGCACGATGCGCGCGTCGGGAAGCCCGGCCGCGACCTCGGCCATGAAGGCCGTTACCGCTGCTGCCTCAGAGCCGACCGCCACCGGCGGGTGGATCATCAGGTGATGGACGCCAACCGCCGCAGCCGCGCGCCCGTGCTCGATCACCTGAGCGACCGATCCCGCACTGGCACCGGCAATGATCGGAACGCGTCCGCCGACCTCCTCCGCCACGATCGCAAGCAACCGCGAGCGCTCAGCGCCGTCGAGCTTTTCCACTTCGCTGGCAAATCCCGGAAACACGACGCCATCGACACCGCAGTCGAGCGCAAAGCGCAGCAGACGTCGCATTGCCGACGCATCGACCTCCCCCGCATCGGTGAAGGGGGTCGGAAGAACCGGGAGAATGCCGGAAAGTGTGCTCGTCATTTGATTGTCCAACATGTGAGACTATGTTTCATAAATTGACACTATCTTGTTTCTCGGGCTAAGACAAGCATCAATGCTCTCGCGCCACACCGTGCCCGAAAGGACCTTCATGCCCTCCATTCCGGAATTGCCTGCAGCACATGTCGTCGTCGACTGGGGCACGACCTCGTTTCGCGCGGTGCTCCTGTCGCCCGACGGGGTGATACGCGAGCGGCTCGAGACCGGCGACGGCATACAGTTCGTCGACAAGGGCGCGTTCGAGGCGACATTGCTGCGCCTGCTCGCCCCCTGGCTCGCGGCGGAAGGTGCTCTCGACATCGTGCTCGTCGGCATGGTGACCAGCCGCAACGGCTGGATCGAGGTGCCCTATGTTCCCTGTCCCTGCACGGTCGACGACCTTGCAGGCGGCGCGGTGAGACGGCAGCTTGCCAACGGGTCTTCCGTGATCCTGCTGCCGGGCATCAACGATCCGGCCCGAAAGCCGTTTCCGGATGTCATGCGCGGAGAGGAAACCCAGATCGTCGGCTTCGGCCTTGGGAAGGACGCGACGATCGTGCTTCCCGGCACGCACAGCAAATGGGCGCGCGTCGCCGGCGGCCGCATTTCCGGCTTTCGCACCTTCGTGACGGGTGAACTCTACGCGCTGCTTGTCCAGCATTCCTTCATCGCGCGGGCTGCCGGTTCGGACACCGGAGCGGACGAGGTTCCCGCCGCCTTCCAACGCGGCATCGCCGAAGGCGCGACGGGCACGGTCGACGGCGAGGCCATGCTGTCACTGGTGTTTTCGGCGCGCACCGGCATGCTGGCCGGAGAACTCGCCGCCGGCGACATTCGCGACTATGTCTCCGGCCTGCTGATTGCCCAGGAATTCCGCCAGGCGCGGACCTGCGGCTTCTTCGCGGAAGGCGACCGCATCGGAATTGTCGGAAATGACGGGCTCAACCGGCGTTATGCCGATGTCGCCCGCCATTTCGGGCTTGAGATCATCGCCGGCAGCGAAAATGCCGCCATCGACGGGGCACGCGCCATTCTTGCCGCCGGAAAGGGGACCCGACATGACGCTGCATGACGCTCTCGCCGCCTGTCCGCTCATCGCGATCCTGCGCGGTGTCCGGGAGGACGAAATCCTCGACGTCGCCGCGATCCTGTATGATGCCGGTTTCCGCGCCATAGAAGTACCGCTGAACTCGCCCGACCCGTTCGCCAGCATCGAACGCCTGGCTGGCGCCTATGGCGACAAGGCGGCGATCGGCGCCGGAACCGTCACCGAACTGGCCGACTGCCAACGCCTTGCCGACGCGGGAGGCCGGCTGATGGTCGCGCCGAACTATGCCGCCGATGTCGTCGAGGAGGCACAGCGCCTCGGCCTCGCTACCTTGCCCGGCGTTGCCACGCCTTCCGAGGCCTTCGCCGCCCTGCGCCAGGGGGTCGACGGGCTGAAGCTCTTCCCTGCCGACACCATCGGCATGGGTGCGCTGAAGGCCTGGCGCAGCGTGATGCCGAAGGACGCATTGCTGCTGCCGGTCGGCGGTGTCGATGCCGCTTCGATCGCCGGCTGGCGAAAGGCCGGCGCCGACGGGTTCGGCATTGGCGGTGCACTCTACCGGCCGGGCATCGATCCCGACACGCTGGCCGGCACCGCAAAAGAGTTCGTCGCCGCCGCGAAAGCCGCCTTTCCCCGGGATTGACCTCCGCCCCCGCCTCCAGCTCCGGAGCATTCATGAGCCGCAAGGCAGACGTGCCAACCGCACCGGTCACGGTGACGGCGGCCCCGCAACGACCGGCGCCGGACGAGAAGCGCGCCCTTGTCGAAGGGCTGTTCGCCGTTGGCGCCGGCGTCGTCAACAATGCCTGCGTCAAGCTGCTGGCGACGATGCCGACGAGCCAGCTCATCCTGCTGCGCGCCGTGGGCACCGTGGTCGTCCTGCTGCCGGTGATGATCCGGCGCGGGCTGCGCCGCCCGCCGCCGGCGGTGATCGCGCGTGCCGCCCTCGAGGCGCTGGCGACCGTCTGCCTGATGCATGCGCTGACGCTCGCCTCGCTCAGCTTCATCGCCACCGTGATGATGACGATCCCCATCGGCGTGATGGCGGCGAACTGGGTGCTGGCCGGAGAGCCGCTCAGCCCGCGCGGCCGGATCCTGCTGCTGGTCGGGTTTGCCGGCGCCATGATGGCGACGGGGCCGGCGTTGGCGGGAAGCGCGAAGGGCGCGCTCTTTGCGATCGTCTCGGCCGCGTTCTACGTGACGCGCGACCTCGTCACCAGCCGGCGGGCATCGGACGCCTCCAGCCTGGAGCTGTCCTTCAGCGCCAGCATCGCGGCGCTGATCCTTGCCCTGGGGCTCGGTGCCATCACCGAATGGCGTCCGCTGCAAGTCGGCGAGAGCGGCATCCTCGCTGCGATGATCGGCTTCTACATCCTCAGCAACCTGCTGATCGCCTCGGCGACGCGGGCCCGCCGCTCGACGCTGGTCGCGGCAACGCGCTATTCGGCCGTCATCTGGGCAGCCCTGTTCGATCTCGTCCTCTTTCAGGCGGCCCCGCGCCCGCTGACGCTCGCCGGCGCCGCGCTGATCGCCATTTGCGGTGTCGGCCTGATGCGCACGGAACGGCGTCCGTCCTGAGTGCCCGCCGCCTCCCGGACCCATGCGGCAAGATCCGCGGTGCGTGGCGGCAGTTCGACGGCAAGGCCGCCGCAGAACTCCTGGAAGGCCGGCACGTTCAAGCGGTTCAGCCCCACCAGAACGGGGATTTCCCGGACAAGCGCCTCGGCGATCAGGTCGCGGAAACCGCGTCCTTCCGCCTCGTGCTTGCCGAACTTGTTTATGATCAGGACATCCGCTCCGGCAGCAAGCCGCGCGGCTACAAGTCCGACGGCGCTCTCCAGCGCGTCCGGATCGAGCCGGCAGCCACGCGACGCCTTGCCGAGCGACTGGGAAATGCGGATCACAGGCCCTTCGGGCAACACCCTGACATCCATGTCGCAGGGGCCGTCATCCGGCCGTTCCGAATTGATCTGGACCGTCCCGCAAACCCTCAGGCCATCCGCCTGCAAGGCCTCGGCGAGACCGGCCAGAAGCAGGTCCACATCTCCGCGCCCGGGCGATATCGCGAATCCAAGTTTCATAAAAAAACTCCCTATTTTGCGCAAAATTGCACGAATTCGAGCAGTTCTCCTTCCGAGATTGACTCGACCTCGGCCGGGATCAGCACCAGCCCGTCCGCCGCCGGAAGCAGCGACACCCGGGCGGAATTGGTCACGTCGGGACACAGGATCACTTCGCGGCCGAGCCCATCGAACCCGGCAAGGCGGGCGAGCCGCAGCTCGCAGCGACCGGGTTTGTGGCGGAGCCTCGTCCCGGCCACCACGTGACGCCTGACGGCGCGCGGCACCGAAACCCCCGCAAGGCACTCCAGCAGCCGGTTCCCGAACAGCATCCAGGTCGTGAACGCAGCCAGAGGGTTGCCCGGCAGTCCGAGCCAGAAGGCCTTGCCGAGGCGCCCGAAAACCACGGGCTTTCCCGGCTTGATGGCAACACCGGCGAAGACGGTCTCACCGCCAAGAGCGGCCATGGCCGGACGGACGAGGTCGGCGGAACCGACCGATACGCCTCCGGTCGTGACGATGATATCGGCCGTCTCCGCCAGACCTGCCAGTCGCGCCTTGAGCGGGCCCAGGGCATCCCCTTCGTGGCGGGCCAGCAGAACCTCGACATCCTCGCCGGAAATGGCCGCCGCCAGCATCGGCGAATTGACGTCCCAAACATGAGCCCCGGCAAGCGGATCGCCGGCCGGACACAATTCATCGCCCGTGGCAAGGATCACGACCCTGAGCTTGCGGCGCACGCGGAGCGATCCAGCGCCTGCCGCTGCTGCGGCGGCGATCTCTCGCGGCCCGAGGCGGGTTCCGGCCTCCATGATCACCTGGCCGGGCATCATGTCTTCGCCGGCCGGGCGGATATGGGCGCCCACGTCCGGGCGATGGCGAAGGACGATGCGGCCGCCCTCGCGCAGCACATGTTCCTGCATGACGAC
The DNA here is from genome assembly GCF_048261845.1 of Stappia sp. Taxonomy (GTDB): domain Bacteria; phylum Pseudomonadota; class Alphaproteobacteria; order Rhizobiales; family Stappiaceae; genus Stappia. The sequence goes on from NZ_JBLXFR010000001.1 coordinate 56,401, forward strand.
CGTGTCCGTCCCCTTCGGCAAGGGCGCACCGGTCAGCACCTGCACCGCAGTGCCCCGGCGCACCACATCGCTCGGGGCATGGCCGGCGGCGATGCAACCGCCCACCGGCAGGACCCATGGACCGTCGCCCTCGAGCGCGCCCGCAGAAAGCGCGTAGCCGTCCATCGCGGCATTGTCGAACGGAGGCGACAGGGTGGAGGAAACGACCGGTTCGGCCAGAACCCGGCCTCGGGCCCGCTGTAGCGGGACGATCTCGACCTCCTCGACCGCGCCCGATGTCCCCGCGATCCGGGCCAGCGCCTCGTCGAGTGACAGGAGGCCGTCGCCCGCCTCGTTCTCACCGCAACCGCATCCCGGCCTTTCAAGCCGATGCAGGGTCTTCATGAAGCCACCTCCGGGTTGAAGTGAGCCAGCGCGACCGTGCAGTCCAGATCGCGCAGGAGCCCGTCCTTGAGGCCGTAGATGAGGCCGTGAACATTGATGCCGTCGCCCCGCGCCCAGGCGCGTTGCAGGATCGGCGTTTCCGACACCCGGCGGACACCCTCGATGACGTTGAGCTCGGCCAGCCGGTCGCGCCGGTCCTCGATCGACCCGGCGCGGGCAAGGTCGATCGCATAAGCGCGCGCCAGACGGCGGATCGGCTCGAGCCAGTGGTCCGCAAGCCCGTGCGGCAGGCCTTCCGTCGCGGCCTTGACGCCGCCGCAGCCATAATGCCCGCAGACGATGATCTCGCGGATGCCGAGCGTGTCGACGGCGAATTCCAGCGCGCTCAGAAGGTTCATGTCCGAGGAATGCACCACATTGGCGACGTTGCGGTGGACAAAGACTTCGCCGGGATCAAGACCGGCCACGACATTGGCCGGAACCCGGCTGTCCGAGCACCCTATCCAGAAGAATTCCGGCGACTGTCGGATAGCGAGCCGGGCGAAATAACCGGGCTCCTGCGCATTGCGCTGCGCCGACCATTCGCCATTTCGCCTGAGCAGGTCATTGAGCATGCGGGACCTCCATAATGAGATCAGAGCGCCGCCTCAGGCACTCCGGGCGGAAAGATCGACGCCGGAAATTTCGGCCGTGGCCACGAGCTCCGCGACAAAGTCCCGGGCGGCGCGCGCCCAGGATGCCTTTTCCATTGCGGCAGCGATTTTGGGAGCCACGGCCTCGTAGGGAAGGACCTTGCCTTCCGCCAGCGCGTCGAGACGGATCACATGATAACCGTGCCGTGTGGCCACCGGCTCCGCCGTGATCTCCCCGTCGCCAAGAAGACGCAGCGCCGCCTCGAATTCCGGCACGGTATCGCCGGGGCCGAGCTGGCCGAGGGCACCGCCACCGGATCGCGAGCCACAGTCGCTTTCCCGCGCGGCAAGCCTTGCAAAGCCGGCTGGATCGGCCAGCGCCTCGGCGCAAAGCCGGCGTGCCCGGTCACGGGCGATCGCCGCCCCCGTCTTGTCTCCCTGCTCGCAGGCGCAAAGGATATGCGAGACTTCCCACAACGGCGGCGACCGGAAGCGCGAGGGATCGCGTTCCCATTCCTGGCGAACCGCCGCATCTTCGGGCAATGCGGCTTCCACCGCCAGGTCGAGAAGCGCCCGGATGCGCGCCTCCTCATCCGTCTCGTAGCGCCCGGGGCCGACCTCACGCTGTTCCGTGACGATGTCCCGGCGCGCCGCTTCCTGCAGCAACAGGGTGCGGATGGCGAGCGCCTCGGCGGCACGCTGCCAGGCGGCCCTTGGCGATCCGCCCGAGACCGGATGGTTCTGCGCTTCCGTTCCGATCGTCGCGACCGGCAGGCGCTCGCCGTTGACGACGATCTCGCGCATGAACGGCTCGGCCGCGTGTTCCTCTCCTTCAACCGTGACCCCTTTCACGGCGATCACTGTACGACGGGCATTGGCCATGTTCTTTCTCCGAGGGTTCGCGCGGCCGCGACAGGTCGCCGCCGCACCGGTGTCGGGATCATTTCAGGAGTGACGCGTGCTGCGCCCGGCAAGCGGTGTCTGCCGCCGGGAACGCACGATCTGGTAGCCCGGCCGCAACAGATATCGCAGCGGCGCCGAAAGCATGTGGACGAGCCGGGTGAAGGGGAACACCAGGAAGATCGTGAGGCCGAGAGCCAGGTGCAGCTTGAAGATCGGCGAGACGTCGGCGATATGCGCGGCCGCATCCTTCTGGAAGGTGAAGATCCCCTGCGCCCAGGCCATGAACTTCGTCATCTCGTGGCCGTCGAGATGCTGAAGCGAGACGATGATGGTCGCAAGACCCAGCACAAGCTGGGCGAGCAGCAGCGCCAGGATGGCGATATCGGCAAAGCTGGACGTCTTGCGAATGCGCGGGTCGCTCCAGCGCCGGTGGAAGAGCATCCCCCCTCCGACAAGGGCCATCACGCCGGCGATACCGCCAACGACAACGGCGAGCAGCTGCTTGGCGCCATGGCTGATGCCGAGCATGTCGAACACCCAGATCGGCGTCAGCAGGCCGAAGAGATGGCCGAAGAAGATCACCAGCACACCGACATGGAAGAGCACCGAGCCGACAACGAACTGGCGCCGGCGCAGAAGCTGCGACGACGACGATTTCCAGGTGAAGGGATCGCGCTCGTAGCGCGCGATCGAGCCGATCGCGAGCACCGAGAGAGCGATGTAGGGATAGATACCGAATACGAAATTGTGCATCTCGACCTCCATCATTCAGCCGCGTGGCCGTGAGCGAGCGGAACGGAAACAGGAGCTTCCATGCGTGAGAGCATGTCCCGCACCTGCGGACATCCGGCATTGGGGTCGGGACCGAAGGTGACTTCGCTCTCCTCCCAGACACGGTCCAGCGCCTCCAGGTCGAAGGGATCCACCTCCGGCTCTGCCAGAAGCCCGGCAAGCGCCGTGTCGTCCGGGCGCGCGCCGGCGAGTTGTCCCAGGGTTTCGAAGGCTGCCGCATAGGCGCTTTCACGCCGTTCGAGGCGCTGACGCAAGGCTTCCAGGATATGCGCGGCGTCGGCGAGGATCTCGTTCGCCTCTTCCGCCGGGCGGGTCGACAGGAACTCCAGCAGCACCGGAAGGTGGTCCGGCAATTCGGACGTCGCCGGCTCGAAACCGGCGGCGCGATAGGTCTCCAGAAGCGAGACCATCGCCCCGCCACGATCCCGGCTCTCGCCGTGAACGTGCTCGAACAGGTTCAGCGACAAGGTGCGGGAGCGATCGAACAGGCCGACATAGGCTTCCTGCAGATCGTAGATATCGCCTGTGGCGAGCATGTCGCAGAGGTCGCGCAGGCCGCGTCGCGTCAAGCCCGTGAGCCTCGTGTCGGCAGCGAAGACCGCCGAAATCTCCGGCATGGCGTGCTGCAGTTCCTCGCCCGGATAGCTGAGCACCAGGGACAGGGCTTTCATCGAGCGGTCCATCACATCACCTCCGTCGGCATCTTCAGCGGACGCTTCTTGCCGCCGAACAGCGACGCCTGGCTGGTTCCCGACGAACACCCGTTGCCATCGGTGAAGCCACAACCGCCCTTGAGGTCGTAGGCTTCCTCGACCTGCTCGCGATGGGTCGTGGGGATGACGAAACGGTCCTCGTAGTCGGCAAGCGCCATGATCTTGTACATGTCCTCGATCATTCGCCCGGTGAGACCGACGCGCTCGGCGATACCCTCGTCGAGCTCGCCCTCGATGGTCTTGGCACGCATGTAGGCGCGCATCGCCAGCATCCGCTCGAGCGCCTGCACCACCGGCCCCTCGTCGCCCGCCGTCAGCATGTTGGCCAGATACTTCACCGGAATGCGCAGCGAACGGACGTCGGGCATGGCGCCGTCGACGCCGATCTTGCCGGCCTGGGCGGCGTTCTGGATCGGCGAGAGCGGCGGGATGTACCAGACCATCGGCAGGGTCCGGTATTCGGGATGCAGCGGGAAGGCGACCTTCCATTCCATCGCCATCTTCCAGATCGGGCTTTCACGCGCCGCGCGTATCCAGTCCTCGGGGATGCCGTCGGCGCGCGCCGCCTCGATCACCGCCGGGTCCTTGGGGTCGAGGAAGATGCCGAGCTGCGCGTCGTAAAGATCCATCGGGTTCTCGACGCTCGCGGCCTCCTCGATCCGGTCCGCGTCATAGAGGATGACGCCGAGATAGCGGATGCGCCCGACACAGGTCTCCGAGCAGACGGTCGGATTGCCGCTTTCGATGCGCGGATAGCAGAGCGTGCACTTCTCCGACTTTCCGGTCGACCAGTTGTAATAGACCTTCTTGTAGGGGCAGCCGGACACGCACATCCGCCAACCGCGGCACTTCTCCTGGTCGATCAGGACGATGCCGTCCTCCTCGCGCTTGTAGATCGCGCCGGACGGGCAACTGGCCGCACAGGCCGGGTTGATGCAGTGCTCGCACAGGCGGGGGAGATACATCATGAAGGTGTTCTCGTATTCCCCGTAGATCTCCTTCTGGATGCCTTCGAAATTGTAGTCCTCGCCGCGCTTGGAGAACTCTCCGCCGAGGATTTCCTCCCAGTTCGGCCCCTTCTCGATCTTCTCCATCCGCTCGCCCGTGATCACAGACCGCGGACGCGCCGTCGGGAAGGCTTTCATCTCGGGCGCGGACTTCAGGTGGTCGTAGTCGAAGTCGAACGGCTCGTAGTAGTCGTCGATCTCCGGCAGGTCCGGATTGGCGAAGATATTCGCCAGGATCCGCCACTTGGAGCCTTGCCTCGGCCGCAGCTTGCCGGAGCGCGTGCGCTCCCAGCCGCCGTTCCAGCGCTTCTGGTTCTCCCAGTCGGTGGGATAGCCGGTGCCGGGCTTGGTCTCGACATTGTTGAACCAGGCGTATTCGACGCCTTCGCGGCTGGTCCACACGTTCTTGCAGGTCACCGAGCAGGTGTGGCAGCCGATGCATTTGTCGAGATTGAGAACCATGCCGATCTGTGCGCGCACTCTCATTGGGCGGCCTCCTCGTGGCTTGCGTCTGCGGACGCCGGCTCATCGAGCCAGTCGACCTTGCGCATCTTTCTCAGGACGATGAATTCATCGCGGTTGGAGCCGACGGTTCCGTAATAGTTGAAACCGTAGGATTGCTGGGCATAACCGCCGATCATGTGGGTCGGCTTGAGCACGGCACGGGTGACCGAATTGTGGATGCCGCCGCGCAGGCCGGTCTTCTCCGAGCCCGGCGTATTCACGATCTTCTCCTGTGCGTGGTACATGAAGATCGTGCCGTCCTTGATGCGCTGCGAGACGACCGCACGTGCCGTCAACGCACCGTTGACGTTGTAGGCCTCGACCCAGTCATTGTCCTTGATCCCGGCCCGCTTCGCGTCTGTCTCGCTGATCCACACCACCGGGCCGCCGCGGTTGAGCGTCAGCATCAAGAGGTTGTCGCTGTAGGTGGAGTGGATGCCCCATTTCTGGTGCGGGGTGATGAAGTTGAGCACCAGATGCGGTTCGCCGTCGCGCGCATCCGTGTTGATGCGCCCGGTGACCGTCTTCAGGTCGACCGGCGGCCGGTAGGAGACGAAGCCCTCGCCGAAGGCCCGCATCCACAAGTGATCCTGATAGAGCTGCTGGCGGCCGGTCAGCGTACGCCAGGGGATCAGCTCATGGACGTTGGTGTAGCCGGCATTGTAGCAGACCGTTTCGCTCTCGATCCCCGACCAGGTCGGCGAGGAGATGATCTTGCGCGGCTGGGCGGCGATATCGCGGAAGCGGATCTTCTCGTCTTCCTTGGGCCGCGCCAGATGGGTGTGGTCGCGGCCGGTGAAGTCCGAAAGGGCCTGCCATGCCTTGACCGCCACCTCGCCGTTGGTTTCCGGCGCAAGCATGAGGATGACCTCGGTCGCATCGATATCCGTGACGATGCGGGCGCAGCCCTTGGCCGGCCCCTCCTCCCACACGCCGTTGAGATCGCGCAGGTGCTGGACCTCGTGGCCGGTCTTCCAGGCAATGCCCTTGCCGCCGTTGCCAACCTTGTCCATCAGCGGGCCGAGGGCGACGAAGCGGTCATGCAGCGCCGGATAGTCCCGTTCGACAGCGATGAAGGCCGGCGCGGTCTTGCCCGGGATCAGGTCGCACTCGCCCTTCTTCCAGTCCTTCACCTGGTCCTGTGCGATCTCGGCCGGCGTGTCGTGCAGGATCGGCAGTGCGACGATGTCGGTCTCGCGGCCGAGCACCTCCGGCGCGACCTGCTGGAACTTGGCTGCAATCGCCTTGAAGATCTCCCAGTCCGACTTGCTCTCGTAGGCCGGATCCACCGCCGCCTGCAACGGATGGATGAAGGGATGCATGTCGGAGGTGTTGAGGTCGTTCTTCTCGTACCAGCTCGCCGTCGGCAGGACGATGTCGGAGTAGACCGCCGTGGTCGACATGCGGAAGTCGATGCAGACCAGCAGGTCGAGCTTGCCGCGCGGTGCCTCGTCGTGCCAGCGCGCCTCCTTCGGCAGAGGCCTGCCCTCCTCCTTCAGATCGCCGCCCAGGACGCCGTGATCGGTGCCGAGCAGGTGCTTGAGGAAATACTCGTGCCCCTTGCCAGAGGAACCCAGCAGGTTGGACCGCCAGACGAACAGGTTGCGGGGCCAGTTCTCCGGCGCGTCCGGATCCTCGCAGGCCATTTCCAGTTCGCCGGACTTCAGGCCGCGCGCGACATAGTCCTTGATCTCGACGCCGGCTTCCTTCGCCGCACGGGCAACGTCGAGCGGGTTCTGCTTCAGTTGCGGCGCGGACGGCAGCCACCCCATCCGCTCGGCGCGGATGTTGTAATCGATCATGCTGGCGTCCCAGTCGCCCTCGGGCGCGGTCGGCGACAGGATCTCGCTCGCCTCCAGCGTCTCGTAGCGCCACTGATCGGTATGTGCGTACCACGCGGAGGTGGAGTTCATGTGCCGCGGCGGGCGGCCCCAGTCGAGGGCGAAGGCGAGCGGTGCCCAGCCTGTTTGCGGCCGGAGCTTCTCCTGGCCGACATAGTGTGCCCAGCCGCCGCCGGACTGGCCGATACAACCGCACATCACCAGCATGTTGATGACGCCGCGATAGTTCATGTCCATGTGGTACCAGTGGTTCATCGCCGCGCCGATGATGACCATGGATTTGCCCCTGGTCTTCTCGGCGTTGGAAGCAAATTCCCGTGCCACATGCGCGATCTTGTCCGCCGGAACCCCGGTGATCTTCTCCGCCCAGGCCGGCGTGCCGGGACAGTCGGCTGCGTAGTCGCTGGTCACCCAGTCGCCACCGAGCCCCCGATCAAGGCCGTAATTGGCGCAAAGCAGGTCGAAGACCGTCGCGACCGCGATCTCGCCATCGGCGGTCATCACCCGCTTCACCGGCACATTGCGGGTGAGGATGTCGGGCCGTGTGTCGCCGGTGGTAAAGGCCTCGCTGGCCGCGCCGCCGAAATAGGGGAAGTCGACGCCGACCACCTCGTCGCGGTCCTCATCGCCGACAAAGGTCAGGCGAAGGCGTGTCTCGGCCGCGCCGGCGCGCTCCTCCAGGTTCCAGGTGCCCTTCTCGCCCCACCGGTAGCCGATGGCCCCGTTGGGGGCGACAAGCGAGCCGGAATTCTCGTCGAAGGCGACGGTCTTCCATTCGGGATTGTTGGCCTCTCCGAGCTTGCCGTCGAGGTCGTCGGCGCGCAGGAAGCGACCGGGAACCAGTCGCCCGTCGCGCTCCTCCAGACGCACCAGCATCGGCATGTCGGAATACTGGCGGCAATAATCCTCGAAATATTCCGCCTGCCGGTCGAGATGGAACTCGCGCAGGATGACGTGCCCGAAGGCCATGCCGAGCGCCGCGTCGGTGCCCTGCTTGACGTTGAGCCAGACGTCACCGAACTTCGCCGCCTCCGAATAGTCGGGACAGATGACGGCCGACTTGGTGCCGCGATAGCGCGCCTCGGTGTAGAAATGCGCGTCGGGTGTGCGGGTCTGGGGAACGTTCGATCCCCACAGAAGCAGGTAGCCGGCATTGTACCAGTCGGCCGATTCCGGAACGTCCGTCTGCTCGCCCCAGGTCATGGGAGAGGCCGGCGGCAGGTCGCAATACCAGTCGTAGAAGGACATGCAGACGCCGCCGAGCAGGCTCAGATAGCGCGAGCCGGCGGCATAGCTGACCATCGACATGGCCGGGATCGGCGAGAAGCCGAAGACCCGGTCGGGGCCATACTTGCGGGTGGTGTAGGCATTGGCCGCGGCGACCAGCTCGGTCGCCTCGTCCCAGCTCGCCCGCACAAAACCGCCCTTGCCCCGATTCTCCACATAGGAGGCGCGCAGGACGGGGTCGTTCTGCAGCCGCGTCCAGGCCGCGACCGGGCTCATCGTGCGGCGCATCTCGCGCCAGATCCTCATCAGCCGGCCGCGCACCAGCGGGTTCTTCACCCGGTTTGCCGAGTAAAGGTACCAACTGTAGCTGGCGCCGCGCGCACAGCCGCGCGGCTCGTGGTTGGGGAGGTCGGGGCGGGTACGGGGATAATCGGTCTGCTGGGTCTCCCAGGTCACGATCCCCGACTTGACGTAGATCTTCCAGCTGCACGAGCCCGTGCAGTTCACGCCGTGGGTGGAGCGCACGATCTTGTCGTGGCGCCAACGGTTCCGGTAGGTCTCCTCCCAGTCACGGTTCTCGCGCGTAACCTGGCCGTGGCCGTTGGAGAACCGCTCCAGTTCGTTCGACTGGAAGAAGTTCAGTCTGTCGAGCAGATGACTCATGGTCGGTCCTTTCTATTCGGCGGGCTGGGCAGTGACAGGCGTCGCACGGCCGCGCTCGATGTCGTGGAGGAGGCCGCCTGGCCGCGTGTACCAGGCCCAGGTGATGACGAGGCAGATCACGTAGAAGGCGAGGAAGCCCCAGAGAGCCGCCACCGGGGCGCCGGTCATGGCGATCGACGAGCCGTAGGCCTTGGGGATGAAGAAGGCTCCATAGGCGGCGATCGCGCTGGTGAAGGCGATGATCGCGGCGCTCTCGCGATCCGCCTGCTTGCGGCTCGCGCCCGCATCCAGGTCCGGCATCAGGCGCGGGATTTCCCGGCCCATGATCGCGGGGATCATCTGGAAGGTGGAGGCATTGCCGATGCCGGTCAGCAGGAAGAGCGCCATGAAGGCGGCGAAGAAGCCCTCGAAGCTGCCCGCGCCGATCGAGGCGATGACGCCGAAGACAGACAGGATCATGCCCGCGAAGACCCAGACGGTGACCCGTCCGCCGCCGAAACGGTCGCTGATCCATCCCGTCGCCGCGCGCGACAGGGCGCCGACAAGCGGTCCGAGGAAGACGTATTGCAGGGCATTCACTTCCGGGAACTGCAGCTTGGTGAGCAGCGGGAAGCCGGCCGAGTAGCCGATGAAGCTTCCGAATGTGCCGGTGTAGAGGATGCACATCAGCCAGTTGTGCTTGCGGCCGAAGATCACCGCCTGCTCGCGGAAGCTCGCCCTTGCGTCGGCGATGTCGTTCATGCCGAGCCAGGCCGCCGCGGTCGCAACCAGGATCAGCGGCACCCAGACGAAGCCGGCATTCTGCATCCACAGCCGGCCGCCATCGGACATCACCTGCGGCTCCCCGGCAACCGCGCCGAAGACACCGGCCGTTATGACCAGCGGCACCAGAAACTGCATCACCGAGACACCAAGATTGCCGAGCCCGGCATTGAGCGCCAGCGCGTTGCCTTTCTCCGCCTTGGGAAAGAAGTAGGCGATGTTGGCCATCGAGGAGGCGAAATTGCCGCCGCCGAGGCCGCACAGCAGTGCCAGTGTGAGGAAGATCAGATACGGGGTCTGCGGGTTCTGGACCGCATAGCCGATGCCGAGGGCCGGCACGAGCAGCGAGGCGGTGGAGAGCGTTGTCCACAGCCGGCCACCGAAGATCGGCACCATGAAGCTGTAGAAGATGCGCAGGGTCGCGCCCGACAGGCCCGGCAGCGCCGCCAGCCAGAACAACTCTTCCGGTGTGAAGTCGAAACCGATGGCGGGAAGCCGTGCGACGACGACGGACCAGACCATCCAGACCGAGAAGGCAAGCAGCAGCGCGGGGATCGAGATCCACAGGTTGCGGCGCGCGACACGACGGCCTTTTTCTTCCCAGAAGCTCCTGTCCTCCGGCCGCCAGTCGTCGAGCACGCGCGGCATCGCGGTCCGCTCGGGATGGTGGATCGGCTGCATTTCAGGCAGTTGCGGCAAGGCATCCAGAGCCTCGCCGTGGGACGCCCGCTCCATGGCGCGGATCGACAGGTGCATCCAGGCGAGCGAGACGGCGACAACAACAAAGAGAAGAGCGAAGCAACTGGTGTAAATGCCGCTGAGATCCAGCAGCGCGCCGAAGGCGATCGGCAGAACGAAACCGCCGAGACCGCCGATCATGCCGACAAGACCGCCGACCGCACCAACGTGATTGGGGTAGTAGACGGGGATGTGCTTGAAGACCGCCGCCTTGCCGAGGCTCATGAAGAAGCCGAGGGCGAAGAGCGTGCCGACGAAGGGCCACAGACCCATTTCCGTGGTGAAGGAGATCAGCCCGTCCTTGCCGCGAATGACATAGTCGGTCGGCGGATAGGACAGCATGAACAGAAGGATGAGGCTGAACCCGAAGGTCCAGTACATCACCGCGCGAGCGCCGAAACGGTCCGAGAGATGGCCGCCATAGGCGCGGAACAGCGACGCCGACAGGGAGAAAGCGGCAGCGCACATGCCGGCGGTCTTCACGTCGACACCATAGACGTCGATCAGGTAATGCGGCAGCCACAAGGCCAGCGCGACGAACGCGCCGAAGACGAAGAAGTAGTAGAGCGAGAAGCGCCAGACCTGAAGGTTCCTCAACGGCGCGAACTGCTGCGCAAAGCTCGGCGACTTGACGCCGCTGCGGCGGCGCTCGACGAGCTCCGGGTCGTCCTTGGCGAGGAGGAAGAAGAGAATGCCGACGATGGCAAGGCCGATCGCCCAGGCATAGGCAACACCGTGCCAGCCATAGGCAACCATGACGAAGGGCGCCACGAACTTGGTTACGGCCGCGCCGACATTGCCGGCGCCGAAGATGCCAAGCGCCGTTCCCTGGTGGCCGGCATCATACCAGCGCGAGACATAGGCAACGCCAATGATGAACGACCCGCCCGCAAGGCCGATGCCGAGTGCAGCCACCAGATACATCGTGTAGGAATGAGCCAGCGTCAGCGCCCAGGTGGCCAGCGCCGTCAAGATCATCTGTGCCGAGAAGACAAGACGGCCGCCGTACTTCTCGGTCCAGACGCCCAGAAAAAGGCGCGTGACGGAGCCGGTCAGGATCGGGGTCGCGACGAGAAGACCGAACTGGGTGTCGGTGAGCCCGAGCTCTTCCTTGATCGCCACGCCGATGATGGAGAAAATCGTCCAGACTGCGAAACAGGCGGTGAACGCGATCGTACTCAGTGCCAGCGCGCGATTCTGTTCGGCGGGTCTGACGCTGTCAGTGGTTTGCATGTCTATGCCTCCAGGCGGATGCGCTTCGCTCGAGTCAGAAACTCAGGCGCCAACACAGCAGGAGGCGGGTGCGTGGAACTTGATCTAGGTCATGCAGGACGCAAAAATCTTTTGAAATAAACGACTTAAAGAAAATAGTCATATCGCCATTCAGGAAATATCAAATGAATTATTGATGTCTGCTATTTTTCTTTTTGATTTTATTCTTCTGATTTCTTGACATTTATCAATTATAGATCCGTGATCGCAGCTGTCAGGACGCGTCGGGCAAGGGGGAAGAATGAGAACCAGTGACGTCCCGGAGGTTCGCAGCCTCCCACTGTTCTGCGACATGAGCGACGACAGTTTCACCGCGCTCATGCGGGCAGCCTATGTCCAGACCTTTCCCCCGCATGTCGAGATCGTGTCCGAGGGCGAGGCCTGCGACTTCCTGCATATCGTGGTGGAAGGCAGTGTCGAGCTGTTCGCCAGTTGGGCCGAGCGCGAGACGAGCATGGCGATCGTGCAGCCGGTCAATGCCTTCATCCTCGCCGCAACGATCCGCGACGCACCCTATCTGATGTCGGCGCGCACCATCGAGAAGACACGCATGGTGCTGGTCCCGTCGACGGATGTGCGCGCCGTCTTCGACACCGACTTTGCGTTCGCACGCGCCGTCGTCGCGGAATTGGCGCAGGCCTATCGTACCGTGGTGAAAGGCAAGAAGAACCTGAAGCTTCGCACCTCGATCGAGCGACTTGCCAATTATTTGCTGCGCATGCGGGCAATGTCGGGCGGGGGGCCGGAATTCGAGCTCGACATGGAAAAGCGCCGGCTCGCCTCCCTTCTCGGCATGACCCCGGAAAACCTGTCGCGGGCGATCCGGGCGCTGCAGCCCTATGGTGTCGAGGTCGACAACAGCCGCGTGCGGATCGAGAACCCCGGCGACCTGATCAAGCTGGCGAAGCCGACACCTCTGATCGACGACCCCGAGCACTGATCGCGCCTGGCCATCGTCAAGGCAGCGGACTGACGCCGATGACCAGAGGGTGAAGCAGGAGCAAGCCGAGATAGAGGCAGAGCCCGGCGGCCAGACGCAAGGCAAGCGCCTTCGAGGAGACCGGCACAGGCAGCAGTGGCGAGGCTGCAACGGCATCTGACAGCGACAACCATCCGGCGCCCATTTCACGCTGGCGGCGCCGGTCGATGATCTTCATTCCGGCAAGCGCAAAGGCGGCGAACGTTCCGAAAAGCAGCGCATGGGCCAGGTCGCCATTGGCAATGACATGCGCTGCCGCCCAAAGCGCCATTGCCGCAAGCAGCGGATGACGACACCAGCGCACAAGCCCGGGACGGTCCGGATCGAAGGTGTCGTTGTCCCGGCCTCCGAAGGAGAAGGGGTTCGGGCGGGCGATCGCCAGCGCAACCAGCAGGCAGGCGGGAAGCATGACCAGTGCCGGCACATGCATCTGCCAGGCCCGCCAGGGCCACAGTGCCACGTAAGGTGCGCGTCCCGCGGCTACAATCAGCCACGCCAGCACGGCCACCGAGAGCGTCGAATAGGCGATCAGGAAGGTGCGGCGGCCGACAAGGCCCTCGGCCCTGCTCCGTACGGCAGGGCGCAAGGGCAGCGAGTGACTGGCAAAAAAGACCGAGAAGGCAATGGCCAGTTCCGCCCAGGCCATGCTCACGCCGCCTTTCGGTGACGGGCGAGCAAGGGACCGTAGAGGACGGCGAAGCCGCCGAATGCCGCGATCCACGTGAGGGCGGACAGGACATAGAGCATCTCCGCCTGGGCCGGCGACAACCCGGCCAGCACACGCATCAGGACGGAACAGATCAGCAGCAGGTAGACCAGAGAGGTCCCCGGACCGGCGGCAAGTGCCCGCCCGGTATGGCCAAGTGTGGCCCGCGTCATCACCGCCAGCGTCATGACGCCAATGGCACCGGCCAGCCACAGATGCTGCGCGGCGGCGCTCGACAGAAGGTCGGGCCAGAGGATCGAAATGCCGAGCGCCAGCGCACCGGCCGGTACGAAGCCGTAGCCGGCGTGCAGGATCCAGACCAGCGGCTCGGCACCGGTACGCACCCCGGCCCAGCGCGAAAGGCGCAAGGCATGCAGCAACCCGGCGGCGATCAACGCAGCGCCCGCCAGGATTGATCCCGGCATCGAAACCCAAAGAGCCAGCGCCGCAAGGAGGACCGCAAGCGAGATATTGTCAAAGCGCCCGGGAGGTGTCGGCAGGCGGCTTTCACCCCGCTTCACCAGCCAGTTCCGGGTGAAGGAAGGAAGAATCCGGCCGCCAATGACCGAAATCATCAGCACCGCAGCGGCCAGTCCCAACCGCAGGCCCACTCCCTGCGCCGGATACTCCCCGCGCACCGCATCCAGATGGAACAGCAGATTGCCGGCGATCATCAGGGCCAGCATTCCAAGCACAACGAGATTTCGCCAGTTCCGCCCGGCGACAAGCTCGCGCAGGATTGCGGCGGCAAGCGTTGCCTGAAAGGCGAGATCGACCGCCGCAACCAGGCTCGCCGGCAATCCGGCCGAGACGGCGATCACGACCCGCCCGGACAGCCAGAGCAGGAAGAGGCCGGCGAGCGGCCAACCGACCAGAGGCAGGCGGCCCGTCCAGTTGGGCACCGCCGTCAGCAGAAAACCGGCGATCACGGCGCCGAGATAACCGAACAGGAACTCGTGAGCATGCCAGGAAACCGGATCAAACGCGGTTGGCAGTGACAGCCGTCCCGTGAGCATGGGCACCCACGCCGCCATCGCAAGGGCGGCAAAAACGGCGCTGCCCAGGAAGAAGGGACGAAAACCGTATGTGAGGATCGCAAGACCTTTCCATGTCCGCATCCGCTCCGCGCTCGTCGCCATTGCCATCGCGCCCTCATTCTGCGTCGGCCGAACCGCGCCGGGTCCGTTGCCACGGTCGCGCGTGCCCGCGATGAATACGTATTTGAAATACCAATTACCAGATGTTATTACGCATCTCAAATGCCAATTCAGGAGCGTGACATTGCGCCTCACATCCTTCACGGACTATGGCTTCCGTGCTCTCATGCGCATGGCCGCCGATCCCGGGCGGGCCTTTTCCACGTCCGAACTGGCGGCAGACCTGCGCATCTCGCGCAATCACCTGGCCAAGGTCATCTCGCGGCTGGCGCGTGCCGGCATTCTTTCGACGCGGCGGGGCGGCGCCGGCGGCGCCGTGCTGGCACGTCCCGCCGGCGACATACGGCTGGGCGAGATCGCCCGTGTCCTTGAGGCCGACCAGGCGCTGGTCGAGTGTTTCGCGGACGATACAAGCGCCTGTACGCTGATACGAAGATGCCGCCTGCAACCGCGCCTGGCGGCGGCAGAACGCGCGTTTCTCGCCGAGCTTGACCGCAGCACGCTGGCGGATTGCGCCGACCTGCCCTGACCCCCGACAGGCTACAGCGGCAGCTATGTGTCCTGGTAATGCAGGACGCTGCGCTCGAAATAGTCGACAAGCGCCACGCATTCGCCGCTCAGCTTGTCGCCATGCGGCTTGATGATCGAATACTCGAACCGCTCGACAATATCGACCGGCCGCACCACTCCGCCCATGCTCCGGTGATCCTCGGCAGTGAAAGCGTCGACAATTCCGACCCCCATGCCACGCATGACCAGCGCCGAGACGATGTGCGAAAGATAGGACTTCATCTTCTGCACCGGCGGGTGCTGCATCTTGGCGAAAAGCCGGTCGAAAGCGCGCCCTGACATGGTGGAATCCACAAAGCCGACGAAATCGAGACCAGCGAGATCCTCGGGGCGGATCACCTCCTTTTCGCCCAGCGGATGCCGGGGTGCGGCGATGAAGCGGAACGGCACCGAGCCGGAGCGCACCACATCGACCTCGTATTTGTGCTGGGTGGGAATGCCGAAGCCGATCTGGCACTGACGCAGTGCCACCTGACGGACCACGGGCAGTGTCGTCATCGACAGGAACTCGGCCCGGAACTCCGGCCGCTCGGCGGCCAGCAGCGCGATCACTTCAGGCAATACCGACTGGGCGATCGCCGGCGCGGCCGCGATTGTCAGTGTCGCCCGATAGCCTTGCCGGATCTGGGCCGCGGCGCGCTCGATCTGTGTCAGGCCGACAAAGCTGCGCTCCACCTCGGTCCACAATTCATGCGCCTCGCGCGTGGCGACGACACGCCCGCCCCGCCGAACGAAAAGCGGCAATTCCAACCTATCCTCGAGATCACGGATCAGGCGGCTTACCGCAGGTTGCGAAATGGCAAGTTCGTCCGCCGCCGCGGACACGGTGCCGGTGCGCATCACCGCACGAAAAGCCTCCAGAGATCGTTGGGATAGCGCCGACACTATAACATTTCCGTATAAACGCGAAATAAAACGGTATTTGCCTTATACCGCCCGTCTCCGCAGTCTGACAAGAAGGCGCATGTCTGGAGGGGCGATGTGAGCGTGTCAGGCGAAAACCGGCCGTTGCCGGAGCAGACCCAGGTCGTTGTCATTGGCGGCGGGATCGTCGGCGTCTGCACGGCTCTCTACCTTGCCGAAAAAGGCATTCCCGTCGTCCTGTGCGAGAAAGGACGGATCGCCGGCGAGCAGTCATCGCGCAACTGGGGCTGGATCCGCAAGGCCGGGCGCGACAATCGCGAACTCCAGCTGATGATCGAGAGCGCCGCCCTTTGGAGCGACCTCGCACCGCGACTTGGCGAGGACATCGGCTACGGCATTCGCGGCACGACCTACCTTGCCACGAATGAAGCGGAACTGGCCAGGCACGAGACCTGGCTCGCCGAAAACAGCGGCTTCGCCCACGGTGCAGCGCTCCTCAGCGCGCAACAGACGGACGACTTGCTGAAGCGCAACGACCGCCAGTTCGCGGGCGCGCTGCACACGCCCTCCGACGCGACCGCCGAGCCGCGTCTTGCGGTTCCGGCGATGGCCCGTTACGCGGAACGCCTCGGCGCGACGATCCTTGAAGGCTGCGCGGTGCGCTCCGTCGAACGCACCGGCGGCAAGGTGCGCTCGGTCGTTACCGAAAGGGGCGAGATCGCCTGCCAGTCTGTTGTGCTTGCCGGCGGCGTATGGTCGCGTACCTTCCTGGAGAATATCGGCCTGTCCTTGCCGCAGCTGGCCGTCAAATCGTCGGTGATGCGCACCACGCCCGGACCCGAAGTGATCGCCGGCACGGTGGGGGCAACGAATGCCTCGCTCCGCCGCCGGGCCGATGGCGGATACACGATCGCCCGCGCCGGCGCGGCGGAGTTCCAGCTTGTTCCCGCCGCCTTCCGGCATTTCGGGGACTTCCTGCCGATCCTCGCCGACCGCTGGCGGATCATGAAGATCCGCCTCTCCGGCGACTTTTTCGGCCCGCTCGGCCGGCATCGCTGGAAAGCGGACGAGATTACGCCATTCGAGCAGGTGCGGGTGATGGATCCGGCGCCCGACCGGAAGCTTCTCGACAGGGTTCTCGCCAGCGCCAAGACCCTGCATCCGCGCCTCGACGGCGTCGAGATCGCCGAGACATGGGGTGGGCTCATCGACGTCATGCCCGACGAGATCCCGGTGGTCGACGAGCCGCCGGGATGGGCGGGACTGGTAATCGCGACGGGCCTTTCCGGACACGGGTTCGGCATCGGTCCGGGGGTCGCCAAGCTGGTTGTCCAGCATATCGAGGGCGAGACCCCGCTGGTCGACATGAAGCCCTTCGCCTTCTCCCGGTTCACGAAGAAGGCGGCAGCATGACCCGGCCCGCTGCCCCGCCCCCCGACGTGCTTGTCATCGGCGCCGGCATCACCGGCACCTCGGCCGCACTCGAACTGGTCGGCAGCGGGGCGCGGGTGGAGATCATCGACAGCTACGGCCCGGCCGCCATGGCCTCCGGATGGACGCTCGCCGGCGTACGTCAGTCGGGCCGACACCCGGCGGAACTGCCGCTGGCGCGCGCCGCCGTGGAGATCTGGTCCGGGCTCGACGAGATGCTGGGGGCCGAAACCGGCTACCGGCGCTCGGGCAACCTGCGTCTTGCCCGCAACGAGATCGAGGTCGACACGGTCCGCGCCCTCGTCGCCGACCAGACCGCAGCCGGCCTGCCCCTGGAGTTCCTCCCCGACCTGAAGACCGTGCGCGACATTGCTCCGGCCCTTTCAGACAAGGTGCTCGCCGCCTCCTTCTGCCCGACCGACGGACATGCGGACCCGACGGCAACGGTCGACGCCTACGCCCGCCGTGCGGAAACACTTGGCGCCCGGCTTTCGTTCGGCGAGCGCGTTTTGCGCCTCGAGACGGAGGGGGAGAACGTCGTCCGGGTCGTGACCGACAGAAGAACCCTGTCTCCCGGTGCGGTGCTCGTCGCCGCCGGTTTTCTCGTCAACGACCTTCTCGGTCCGCTCGGCCGCGAAATTCCGCTCCGCAGGCCGATGGTGACGGTGCTGCGCAGCGCCCCTTGCGCACCGCTACTCACGCCGGTCCTTGGCGTCGCCAATGCCGACATGGCTGCCCGGCAGGAGATTTCCGGCCGCATGCGGGTGACGAGCGGCGCCGAGGACTGGCCGGGCGAAACGGTCGTCATCGACGGCCGGCCTGCCATTCGTCCGCGCATGCGCGGCCTGCGCGAGACCATCGCAAAGGTATCCGCGGTTCTGCCCGGCTTTGCCGAGACGGAACTGGAGAGTGTATGGGCCGGAGCGCTCGACCTCACGCCCGATGCCCTGCCGGTGCTCGACCGCGTTCCCGGCCTCGCCAATGTCGTGGTTGCTGCCGGGTTTTCCGGCCATGGCTTCGGCATCGGTCCGGTGACAGGCCCGATCGCTGCCCGGCTTTTGCTAGACGAGCCCCCCGGTCACACGATCGACAGCTTCCGCTTCGACCGTTTCGCAAACGACACGCCGGCACACGCCCCGCTAACCCTGCACGGATAAAGGAGATCGCTGTGCTCAATCCCGAAGGTCGCGTCGTGATGGTATCCGGAGCAAGCCGCGGGATCGGCCTCGCGATCACGAAAACACTGCTGGAAAAGGGTTACAGCGTCAGCGCTGGCGCGCGCGATCCGGCGCCTTTGAGGGAGGCGTTGCCGGACGTCCCGCAAGACCGTTTCCTTGCCGGTCGTTACGATGCGGCCGACCGCACCACGCACCAGTCATGGCTTGACGAAACCCTGGCCCGCTTCGGCCGTCTGGACGGGCTTGTCAACAATGCCGGCACGTCCAACACGTTCTCCATCGAGGATGGCGATGAAGCGGAACTGGATGCCTTGTGGGCGATCAACGTCAAGGGCCCGCTTTTCATGACACGCATCTGCATGCCGCATCTGAAGGCGGCAGGCTCGGGCCGTGTCGTCAATGTGGCCTCGCTCTCGGGAAAGCGCGTCCGCAACGAGAACATTGCCTACAATATGACCAAACATGCGGTGATGGCACTGACCCACGGCACCCGGCGTATCGGCTGGGATCACGGCGTACGCGCCACCGCCGTCTGCCCGAGCTTCGTCGCGACCGACCTGACCGACGGGGTCACCAAAATCTCCCGGGAGGAGATGATCGACCCTGCGGACTTTGCCGAGATAACCGCCCTGGCTCTGGCCCTGCCGAACACGGCAGCCATGGCGGAAATGCTGGTGAACTGCCGGCTGGAAGACACGTTGTAGGAGCAGCGTGAACGAGGGCTTCAACAAAAAACAAAACCACGACCAGAGGATGAGAACATGAAGATGAGGACGGGAATTGCACTCGCAGCCATACTGGCGGCAAGCAACGCCTTCGCGGCCGGAACGACGTTGAATGTCGGCATGGGCAGCGCCGACGCCGGCAAGCTGGACCCGCATGTCGCCACCTCGACGCCGGACAAGGGGCTGCTGCACTGGATGTTCAACGGCCTCGTGCGGATCAAGCCCGGTGAAGCCAGCCCGGGGTTCATCGAGCCCGACATCGCCAAGAGCTGGACCAGTTCCGAAGACGGCCTGACATGGGTCTTCTCGCTGCGCGATGACGTCGAATGCCATGGCGACTACGGAAAGCTCGACGCCGAGGACGTCGCCTATTCCCTGATGCGTTCGGCCAATCCGGACGTTTCCGCCTTCGCCAAGGACTACAGCGCGATCGACAGCATCGAGGCGAGCGGACCGCTCGAGGTCACCATCAAGCTGAAGGAAAAGGTACCCAGCCTGCTCGGCCTGCTGGTGCCGTATCACGGCGGCAACATCGTGTGCAAAGATGCCGTCGAGGCGCTCGGCGAGGAGTACCAGCGCACCCCGATCGGAACCGGCCCCTTCATGTTCGCCGAGTACCAGCCGCAGCAATTCGTGAAACTGGTCGCCAACCCCGAGTATTTCCGCGGCGAACCGAAGATCAAGGAAATCTACTACCGCTACATCCCCTCGGACGCCTCGCGCGATCTCGCCTTCCAGTCCGGCGAGATCGACATGATCTACGGCAAGCAGGAGCAGACCTGGGTCGAACGCATCAAGCAGGTGCCGGGTACCAAGGTGGTGGTGATGAAGCCGGGCGAAATGTCCGTCATCCATCTCAACATGACGATGCCGCCGCTCGACGACGTGCGCGTGCGCAAGGCCGTTGCCCATGCGATCAACCGCGACGCGATGGTCCAGTTCAAGGGGCCGGACGTCACCCTCGCCGCGATCTCGCCCGTGCCGGAAGGTCATCTCGGCTTCACCGCGGACGTGCCGGACTACGAGTACTCGATCGAGAAGGCCAAGGCCCTGCTGGCGGAAGCCGGTCATCCCGACGGCGTCACGATCAAGGCGATCCACACGACCCTGCCGGGCATGCTGTCGACGATGGAGGCACTGCAGGCGCTGTTGCGCGAGGCCGGTATCAATCTTGAAATCGAGACCGTCGAGCACGCCACCTTCCACGAGCAGATCCGCAAGGACATGAGCCAGGTGACGCACTACGCGGCCGCCCGTTTCCCGGTCGCCGACGTCTATCTCAGCCAGTTCTTCCACTCGGATGCGATTGTCGGAACGCCGACGGCGATCACCAACTTCTCGCATTGCGCTGTTGCCGATGCCGAGATCGAGGCCGCCCGGACCGAAGGCAACGCCGAAAAGCAGCTCGAGTACTGGGCCACCGCCCAGCGCAAGATCATGGAAGAGGTCTGCGCCGTGCCGATCGTGCAGAGCATGCAGCTGTGGGCCTGGAAGGACACGCTTGACCTCGGCGTCGAGGTCAACGGGTCGCTGAACCTCAGCCCGCCGGTGACCGAGATCGCCTCGTTCTCGGAATAAGCCCACTCCGCACCGGGAGACCCCTGACGGGTCTCCCGGCAAGTGACGACGCGTTTCTCCCCGACAACCGTTCGGCTGGCGGGGAGGACCGCTCTCATCCGCCGTTCCGGTCGCCGCTTCGCGGCCCGACCCGGCACGAGCGACGGAGGTGCCCCTGCATGACGGCCTTTATCCTCAAGCGGCTCGGCTTCGCGGCGATCACGCTGTTTGCCGTGCTCACAATCGTCTTTTTCATCGTCCGGGTGCTTCCCGGCGACCCGGCCATGGCCATTCTCGGCGACCAGGCAAGCGCGTCGGCCCTTGCCGCCTTGCGTGTCCGGCTCGGTCTCGACGTGCCGCTCTACCAGCAATATGTGGAGTTTCTCGCCGGCGTCCTGGTCGGCGACTGGGGCGTCTCCATGGTGTCCGGCCGGCCGGTGATCGAGGAGATCCTCAAGGTCCTGCCGGCAACAATCGAGCTGACGCTTGCCTCGCTCGTCCTGGGCATCGCCGTCGGCCTGCCGACCGGCGTATGGTCGGCGGTCCGGCGCAACAAGTTGCCCGATTATGTTGCCCGTATCGGCTCCCTCCTCGGCCTGTCGTTTCCCGCCTTCGTTTCGGCCGTACTTCTCCTGCTGCTCTTTGCCATCCAGCTTCGCTGGTTCCCGGTGATCAGTTCCGGCCAGGGTGACGGGCTCGCAGACCGGCTCCGCGACCTTGCGCTTCCGGCGATCAACCTGGGCCTGATCATGGCCGCGTACATCACCCGCGTGACCCGTTCGGCCATGCTCGAGGTGCTGAACCAGGACTATGTCCGCACGGCGCGCGCGAAGGGACTGGCCTTCGCCGTGATCGTCTGGCGGCACTGCCTCCGGAACGCGCTGATCCCCGTCGTCACCGTGGTGGGGCTCTATCTCGGCATTCTCATCGGCAATTCCGTCCTGACGGAAATCGTCTTCAACCGCCCCGGTCTCGGAAAGCTCATCGTCGGTGCGCTCAACCAGCGCGACTACACGATGCTGCAGGGAATGATGGTGATCTACACGCTCATCGTCGTGCTCGTGAACCTGGTCACCGACCTGACCTACGGCCTGATCGACCCGAGGATAAAATACGCATGACGACGCCCCGGACCGCCGCGACGGCAAGGCGCCCGTCGCGAATGACCTATTACCGCCTCGCCCTGGCGACTGTCGCCCGTGGCGTATTCAACGCCTTCAACGCCAACAAGACCTCGTGGGTGGGGCTCGCCATCTTCGTGGTGGTGGCGCTGCTGGCCATTCTCGCACCGGTGATCGCACCTTACGATCCGCTCGACCAGAATATCCTCTACCGGCTGAAACCGCCGTCGGAGGCCCACTGGTTCGGCACCGACTACTATGGACGGGACACACTGTCGCGGATCCTGTGGGGCGCCCGCATCTCGCTGGTGATCGGCCTGCTGGCCATCGGTTCGGCGATGATCATCGGCACCCTGATCGGCATGGTCGCCGGATACTTTGGCGGCCGCACCGATCTCCTCATCATGCAGGTGATGGACGTGTTGCTGGCGTTCCCCTCGCTGATCCTCGGCCTCATCGTCGTCGCCATGCTGGGGCCGTCGATCTCCAACCTGGTGATCGCCATCTCGCTCACCGCGATCCCGCCCTTCTCGAGGATCGCGCGTGCCCCGACCATCTCCATCAAGAACCGGGAGTTCATCGAGGCGGGGCACGCGCTCGGCTATTCGCATATCCGGCTGATGTTCCGCCACATCCTGCCCAACATCGCGCCCGAAGTGCTGGTGATGGGGTCGCTGTGGCTGGCAACCGCCATCCGCGTCGAGGCTTCGCTCGCCTTCATCGGCCTTGGTGTCAATCCGCCGACGGCCACCTGGGGCGGCATGATCCGCGAAGGCTTCGAGAACATCCTCGACAGTTTCTGGCTGGCGCTGTTTCCGTCGCTGGCCATCCTGATCGTCGTGTTTTCGCTCAACCTGCTGGGCGACGGCCTGCGAGACGCGGTCGACCCGCGCCTGAAGGGGGAAGAATGACCGAACCCGTCCTCAAGGTCGACGGCCTGACCACCTCGTTCCGTGTCGAGGGAAAATGGCAACCGGTCGTCCGCGACCTCGACTTCACCATAGACAAGGGCGAGACCGTCGCCATCGTCGGCGAGAGCGGCTCGGGCAAATCCGTCACCGCGCTGTCGATCATGAGGCTTCTCCAGCCAGGAAGCAGCAAGATCGAGGGATCGGTGCGGCTGGCCGGCTCCGACCTTCTCGACCTCGACGAAGAGGCCATGCGGGACGTGCGCGGCGGCGACATCGGCATGATCTTCCAGGAGCCGATGACCAGCCTCAATCCCGTTCTCAAGATCGGCTTCCAGATCGCCGAGGTGCTGCGCCGGCACCGGGGCATGGACGCGGCCAGCGCCGAGGCCGAGGTGTTGCGCCTTTTCGACCTGGTGCGCATCCCGGACGCCCGGAGACGGCTTGGCGAGTATCCGCACAGCTTTTCAGGCGGCATGAGACAGCGCGCCATGATCTCGATGGCGTTGGCCTGCCAGCCGAAGCTGCTGATCGCCGACGAACCGACGACCGCGCTTGACGTCACCATCCAGGCGCAGATCCTGGAACTCGTCCGCGAGCTCCAGAAAGAGATCGGCATGGCGGTGATGTTCATCACCCACGACATGGGCGTCGTCGCGGAGATCTCCGACCGGGTGGTCGTCATGCTGCGCGGCGACAAGGTGGAAGAAGCCCCGGTTGCGGATCTCTTTGCCGCGCCGAAGCACGCCTACACCAAGATGCTGCTTGGCGCCGTGCCGAAGCTCGGCGGGCTCGGCGACACCACAACCCCGCGCCGGTTTCCCAAGCTCGACGCGGACGGCGCCGGCCCGGAGCCGGAGAACGAACCGGACACACGCGGCAAGACACTGCTCGAGGTCAGGAACCTCACCACCCGCTTCACCATCCGCGGTGGCCTCCTCAACAGGCCGGTCGGCAATGTCCACGCCGTCGAGGACGTCTCGTTGACGCTCGCCGCCGGAGAAACCCTTGCACTTGTTGGCGAATCTGGCTGCGGCAAGTCGACGACAGGCCGTTCGATCCTGCGCCTCGTGCAGCCCGCGAGCGCGGAGATCCTCTTCGAGGGAAAGGACCTGATGGCGGCCAGCCATGCGGAGCTGCGGGTCGCCAGAAGGCGGTTGCAGATGATCTTCCAGGACCCCTACGGTTCGCTCAATCCGCGCCAGGCGGTCGGTTCGGCAATCGCCGAACCGATCCGGGTGCACGGGTTGATGGACGACGAGGCAATTCCGGACCGGGTAAGCGAGTTGCTCAACCTTGTCGGGCTGGAGGCAGAGCATGCTCTGCGGTTCCCGCACGAGTTCTCCGGCGGCCAGCGGCAACGCATCTGTATCGCCAGGAGCCTTGCGCTCGAACCCAGGGTGATCGTCGCGGACGAATCCGTGTCCGCACTCGACGCGTCGATCAAGGCACAGGTGATCAACCTGATGCTGGACCTGCAGCGGGAACTGGGGCTCGCCTATCTGTTTATCAGCCATGACATCGCCGTGGTCGAACGGGTCAGTCACCGTATCGCAGTCATGCTGCTTGGCGAGATTGTCGAGATCGGCCCCAGGGACGCGATCCTTCGCAATCCCCGACATCCCTACACGAAGAAGCTGATCGAGGCCGTTCCGATCCCGAATCCGGCCGAGAAACGTCAGCGCCGGAACCTGCTCACCGATGAGCTGAAAAGCCCCGTTCGGGCACTTGACTGGGTGCGCCCGGCCTCGCGGATGTATCCCGTCGGCGAGGGGCACCTGGTGCGCGAATTCTAGGGTCGGGGCCCATGATTGTGATGAGCAAGAGCCTGAGGTAACGGGACCGGATACGAGGAGCGATCCGGCAGGAAACCGTCTGGTTTCCAGGGGGGCGACACAGTTGGCGCTCCCCTTCCCTGCGACCTTGAAGATGCCCGTCCGGTGCTCCTGTGGAACCAAAAGGGTCTGGCCGCGTTCTGTTAGCGAAGAAGACGTTTGCGGCACACAAACCTTAGGAGCGAGATCATGGGTATCGAGGTCGGAGGTCTGCTGGGCCTCATCATTCTGGTTCTGGACGTCTACGCCATCGTCAAGACGGTGGGTTCCGGCGCGTCGACAGGCAGCAAGGTCATCTGGGTGGTCCTCATCCTGGTTCTGCCGGTAATCGGCTTCCTGATCTGGCTGGTCGCAGGACCGTCACGGCCGGCACGCGCTTAGCGCCCGGCAACTGAACACAGAAAAAAACAACATTCGATGGAACCAAGGCGATCGCAATGCGTTTGCCTTGAACGTTCCACCCTTGCGGCATTGGCGCGGGCGCGGGTTACCCGGCCCCGGCGTTCGGAAATGTCCGGCCCCAGAACCACGGGACAGCATGGCGAGCGGCGTGCAGAGGGAGCATCCCCTGTCCCGGCCTTGCCTGTCCTTGAAAAGGAAATGTCTGAAATGGCGAATCCGAGCCAGAAAACCCTGCAAAAAGAAACGCGGTCGGGCTCCGACAAGGACATTCACGCGCGGATCGGCACCCGGTTGAAGGCCTATTACGACGACATCCTGGCGCAACCCGTGCCCGACCGTTTCGAAAACCTGTTGAGGCAGCTCGACGAACAATGCGCTTCCCCGCGCGAACAGGAGAAACGCTGATGGCGAACGTACCTGTCGAAACCCGCGAGGAAATGCTGGCCTGCATCCCGAGCTTGCGCGCCTTCGCCACATCCCTCGTGGGCACCCGCGACCGGGCCGACGACCTCGTCCAGGAAGCTTTGATGAAGGCGTGGGCGAATATCGGCAGCTTCAAGACGGGCACCAACATGAGAGCCTGGCTGTTCGTCATTCTCCGCAATGCGTTCTATTCCAGCTGCCGCAAGACGAAACGCGAGGTGCCGGACCCGGACGGCCGGCATTCCGACAGTCTTGCGCAGCATCCGAGCCAAACCGGTCATCTCGACTTCGAGGACTTCCGTGAAGCCCTCGGGCAGTTGCCCGACGATCAGCGCGAGGCGCTTGTGTTGATCGGAGCATCCGGGTTCTCTTATGAAGACGCTGCCGAAATTTGCGGTTGCGCGATCGGAACGGTTAAAAGCCGCGTCAACCGGGCCCGCAACAGGCTGGCCGAAATTCTGAGCGTGGAGTCTGCCGAGGAGTATGGACCCGACCAGTCCATCCAGGCAGCAGTGTCGATGTCCTCTGTATCAACGGTAAAGCTCAGTGCCATGGAGTAAGCTTCCCCCGACAAGCACAAGGCTTGATCGCCGATTGTTCGGCCATATCGCTGCGGCACTGGTACCACTCGCCGCGCTGGCCTTTCTGTTGTCCTATTCGGACCACCTGCGCCGCGCGGATGAAGAACATGCGCGTTTCATCGACTATGCGCGCCTGATAGGCCAGTCGAGCGCCAAGGTGATGGCCCGGGCGGAGGGCTATGCGGGCGCGCTTGCCTCCCTCCCCCCCGTCAGCCTCGGCGATTGCGAGGACCTGTTCGTCTCGATGCGCGAGGAACTGATCGAGGCCGTCGAACTAGACATTGCCCGAAACGGGGCGAAGCTGTGCAGGGTTGTCCTGCGCGAGGGGAAAGTCACCCTCCTTGCAACGACGGCGAACGGCTCGCCGGCCGGCACGGCGATTGCCGTCTCCCGCGTCAATGAAGCAACCGGCGTACGAATTGAAATCGGCCTGCGTCCGCAGACACTTCTCACGGCGCCGATCGCGGCCACAGCTTCCAGCAATATCGGCTTCGCCCTTGTTGACGAGACTGGCGCCGTCCTCGCCTCGCACACCTACGACACCAACTATCAACGAGCCTTTCTCGATGCTGTCGGCACTCTGACGCCCGCGAACTGGCCGGCCGGATCTTTCACGGAGAACGACAACGGGTGGTATATCGGCTCTGCTGCCTTGCCTGGCACCCAATACCGCGTCGTCACCGCCAGCCAACCCACGGCAACATTGCTGGAGCCCTGGCTGAGCATCACCAGCGCCCTGGCGCCTCCGCTCCTGCTTCTGGCCGTCGTCTTCGTCGTGCTTCGTTACGGAATCCAGCGCTTCCTGCTGCGCTATCTCAGCCACATCTACGCGACCTTCCGCAGATACGGTTCGGGCGACACCAGGGCGCGCGTTGGCGAACTGGTCGCCGCTCCGCCCGAGATCAGCCTGCTCGGGATAACATTCGACATGATGGCCGACCGCATCGACCATCGGGCGCGCGACCTGGAGGAGGCGCTTGGCGAGCAAATGCGCCTCAGCCGCGAGCTGCACCACCGGATCAAGAACACCCTGCAGATGATCACCAGCCTTGTGGCGATGCAGCGGCGCGATGCAACACAGGACAACGAAAAGGCCGTCCTGCGCGTTGCCCTGGAGCGCGTCCTGTCCATCTCCGCCGCGTACCGGGTGTCCTACGCCTCCAACGACGGAACGGACGTCGCCGTCGAGGCGCTGGTGCGCGATGTCGTGGAATCTCTGCGGGGGCCTGCGATGGTTTCACAAGGCAGGGTTCGTATTCTCGTAGAAGAAACAAGCCATTCGTCGATCGACCTCGATCGGGCAATCCCGCTGGCCTTCATCCTGGCCGAACTCCTGCCACCACGCTTCGACAGCCTGCACGACGACAGGACGCTCAAGATCGAAATCACAGGCGACGAAACGATCTGCCTTCTTATCTCGGGAGCGGGCGAGATCGGGGAGTTCCTGGACGACGCCGGGGACAAGACGCCGCTGCGGACACGGCTGGTTCGGGCCTATCTCCGGCAGTTGTCCGCATCCTGCACGCTCGAAGGCGATACGACCCGTCTGGAAATGCCGTCCGCCGGGCTGACGGATATGCGTCACCGCGGGCGCGACCTGCCAGGCTGACGGGCGTCACGCATGGTGCGCGCATCAACGAAACTGCAGGGAGGAAGGCCCGGTTCGGGAACGGTCAGACCGTCGGCGGGCGACGGCCGCTGATCAGGCCATAGACCAGCGATACGGCGAACAACACCAGAGCGATCACGAAGATCAGCTTGGCAATCCCTATGGCAGTGCCCGCAATGCCGCCGAACCCCAGGAACGCCGCGATCAGCGCAATGACCAGAAAAGTCAGAGCCCAAGCAAACATGTTCTTCTCCTTTTTTCAGTAATCCGGATGAGCGTGGCAAGCGCCGCGCGATAATCCGAAGTACCCGTCGTTCATGCCGGCACCTTTCTCCCTCTTTCTGCGAAAGAGAAGGGCTTTCGGTATGCAGCACATCATGCGCTGTCCACTGAAGAACGCATCAGTTCCGATTTGGTTCGATTCAAAACACCTGTTCCTGACTCATTTCCCGTAAACATCGGCATCCGGCCCCAAAACCGGAAGCACAACAACCCGGTCGGCCCTGCCGGCAAGCACTGCATGGCTGGAGCAATCCGACCAAGTCGCGGCCACCGGCTTGCTCCGTCCATAAAGAAACAAGTACCGACGAGCGCAGCGCCCGTTCTTTCCGCCAGGCGCAGTTCGTGCCAAAGAAACCGCACGCAGCCTCCCGGCTACGCACACATCCGTCCCATCCAAAGATAATCAAAAACCCGCGGAACTTTTCCGCCACCCCGAAGTTGACATCACATCAACAGCATGAACTGCGCAGGCGATCACAAGTACTGCGCCGAGCGGTTGATAGATGACTTATAAACATCGGGAGATCATGACATGATCCGCACGCTTCTGACGACCACCGCTCTTGCCGCAGCCCTGACCACGGGGGCGCTGGCGAGCGACACACTGAAGACCGACGGCCGGGCCGAGGCAGGCTCCGGTGGCGCCGTGTTCTCCACCCAGTCCGATATCCAGCCGATGCAGAGCGAGAACGGCTACTTCGCCGCCTCGACGTCGCAGATCCTGGCGACATCGCTGATCGGCAAATCCCTGTACAACGGCGCCAGCGGCGAAGCTGAGGCCATCGGCGAGGTCAACGACGTTGTCCTGTCGCAGACCGGCGACGCCGAAGCCGTTGTCGTGGGTGTCGGCGGCTTCCTCGGTATCGGGGAAAAGGACGTTGCAATCGACTTCGAGCGTGTGAGCTGGGTCGAGCGGGACGGCGAGCGCTGGTTGACGATCAGTGCCACCCAGGAAGAACTGGAGACCGCTCCCGCCTTCGATCGCACGGTTCTCATGCCCGAGAACACGGCCGCGATGTCCCGCGACCGGAGCGTCATGGCTGACAACCGGATGACGTCGTCTGCGACCGAAACCGAACAGCCGTCCGTCTCGGGCGAGGCAACGGGTGCCGCGCCGACCGCTCCCGCGGTTCCGCTGGACAAGTCCGCTGCTTCGCAGGACCCGGCAATGCCGTCGAACGACACGGCCATGCAGTCCGACGCCAGTGACCGGGATATCCTGGCCGAGGCGTCTGTCGCCAGCGCCGACGAGCTGATCGGCACTCCGGTCTACGGTGCCGGGGACGAGGATCTCGGCGCGGTCAACGACGTGATCGTATCCAGGGACGGTATGGTCGAGGCCTTCATTCTCGATGTGGGCGGGTTCCTCGGCATCGGCGCCAAGCCGGTCGCAATCGACGTGACCACGCTCACGATCAAGAAGGACGAGAATGGCTCCCTGCACATCTACACCGACTACACGCAGGAGCAGCTTGAGGCCTTGCCGGAATATTCGGGCAACGCCGCCGAAGCGAAGCCGGATGCGAACATCGCCCAGTAACATCCCGCTCGCAACGAAGACGCCGGCCACTCGGTCGGCGTTTTCGCTTGCCCCGGCCCTGTGACGCCGGTCCCAGGTTTCATGGAACGATTCCGCGTCTGACGCGTTGTTCCAGTACCCAATGAAGGAGGTACAAGATGGCCAGCACCGCTGCCGCTACCCGCAACACGACTTCCGGCTCCAACGCGCGCTCCGAGGAGCACGCGGCGACGATCGAGGAGAACATCGAGCGTCTTCGCGGCGACATTTCGGCCCTTGCGGAGTCAATCACGCGCTATGGCGCCGACAAATCGAACGAATACAAGAACCGGGCGAACAAGACGGGCAAGGATATCGCACATGCCTCCCAGCAGACGCTCGACAGCCTGACCGAAGAACTCAACAAGCTGGAGCGTTCCCTGACATCGCAGGTTCGCGAGAAGCCGCTGCAGTCGCTCGGCATAGCAGCGGGCATCGGCGTTCTCGTCGCCCTTCTTGTGCGGCGCTGACCGATGCTGCGCCTTGTGCCACTCCTGGCCTCGGCCCTTGGCACGGATTTCGGCGCGGTCCTGCGCAGAGGACGCCGGTCGGCCGTGATTTATCTCCTGGCCGGCGTCCTGCTGCTGGGCACCTACGCCGCCATGCTTGCGGCTGCGGGACTTCATCTCTCCGCGTTGCTGGGCGCCGTCAACGCGGCGCTTGCAATTGCCGGCGCACAACTGCTGGTCGCCACGTTGCTGGTGGCTGCGCTGTCTCTTGTCAACTCGCTGGAACGGCGACGGGAGAGAAAACGCGAGAGTAGCCAGACGCTGGTCGCCACGCTCGCGCTTTCCGCCCTGCCGTCCCTCATGCGCTCGAGAACAGGGGTCGGCCTGGCCGTGGCCGGAGGCCTGGCCCTGATCCTCGCCACTCGAAACCGCAACGACACCTGAGACTGCCGCCTGTCAGGCCGCGGGCGTTGGCATGTCCGGTGCGGGCATCTCGCCCTCGGCAAGCGTAAGCAGTTCGCGCAGCCGGGCGCGTGCCCGGTTGACCCGGCTCTTCACCGTCCCGACAGCGCAGCCGCAGATGTCTGCGGCCTCCTCGTAGGAAAAGCCGGATGCGCCGACGAGAATGATTGCCTCACGCTGATCGCCCGGCAAAGCCTCCAGTGCCTGACGGAAATCCTGAAAGGCGAGAGACGCATATTGCCCGGGGCCAACCGCAAGTCCTTCGGTCAGTTCTCCGTCCTTGTCCGACACCTCTCTCCCGAACTTCCGGGCCCGGCTGTAGAACCCGTTGCGCAGAATACGAAACAGCCAAGCCTTCATGTTCGTGCCGAGCGTGAACGCGTGCTGATTGGCCCAGGCTCGCAGGATCGCATCCTGAACAAGATCGTCAGCCAGGTCGCTTCTGCCGCATAGGGAAACCGCAAAGGCACGCAGGGCAGGCAATTGCGCAAGCAAAGCACGCTTGAACTCCGGATCCGGAGACGAGGGAGCTTCACTCATTTTTTGCCTGGCTCGGAGGCTTTTTTCTCCGCCTCGTCAAGTTGCTCCAGAAGATCCAGGAACCTGTCCGGAATCCCCTCGTCCTGAACGGAATCGTAGAACTCCCGCAGCTTCTGCGTGATCTGCTCGTGGCTGACCGTTGAGTGCCTGCCTGGATGCGGCGGTGTCCCTGCCGCGGTTTTCTTGAATCCGTTCATCGAAGATGTGCCCGGTTCGTTTGCCGACCCCAAGTTACAGGGCGCGACACAAAAAATCACCTGCCTGGGGAACTTTCCATTCTCCCGCGCGTTTGCCTCGTGTTGAATGCCGGCAGAAGCGAACACGGAGACACACATGTCACTTTCCACCCGCATTGCGTCTCATCTCCCGTATTTGCGGCGATACGCAAGGGCAGTCACGGGATCACAGAAATCCGGTGATGCCTATGTAGCAGCGGCTCTGGAAGCCCTCATTGCCGACGTCTCGAGTTTCCCGGAAACCGGGAATGACCGCGTTTCCGTCTACAAGGTCCTTGCCTGGGTCTATGGCTCCGCCCGGATCGAGATTGATGACAGCCCCTCCCCGTTTGCGTGGGAAAAGCGTGCAAGCGCAAATCTCGCGGTCCTGCCCTCACAGGCACGCCAGGCGTTCCTGCTCACCTCTGTCGAAGGCTTCGCGAACGAAGAGGCGGCGGAGATCCTCGGCGTTTCCGCGGACGAGATCAGTGTACTCCTGTCGGAAGCCTCGCATGGCATATCCAGCCAGATCGCCACCGACATCCTCATCATCGAGGACGAGCCGCTGATCGCCATGGATATCGAGCATATCGTCAAGGAATTGGGCCATCAGGTCACGGGCATTGCCCGCACACGCACCGAAGCTGTCGACCTTTTCGGCAAGACGCAGCCAAAACTGGTTCTCGCGGACATCCAGCTTGCCGACGGCAGCTCCGGGATCGATGCCGTCAACGACATTCTCAAGACCGATGACATACCGGTGATCTTCATCACCGCCTTCCCCGAACGGCTGCTGACCGGCGAACGGCCGGAACCGGCCTTCCTGATTACCAAACCGTTCAATCCCGACATGGTCAAAGCCCTTATCAGCCAAGCGCTGTTCTTCGACCAGAGTGCCGGCGCCAGCGCCTGAGCACGATGCGCCCCACCCGGGCGGGGATGCGCGACGATGTCCTGCAAGAGAAAACGGCGGGGCCGGATCCCGAATGGACCCGGCCCCGCCGTTTGCATGTAAGCCCTGGAGACGAGGCTTGCCGTCAGTGACGTGTCAACCAGTCGTCGATCTCGCGCTCTACCGTTTCTTCCGTCCGGCCATAGCGCTCCTGGATCTTGCCGGCGAGCTGCTTGCGATCACCTTTGATCACGTCCAGGTCGTCGCCGGTAAGACGGCCCCACTCCTCCTGGACTTTACCCTTGAATTGCTCCCAGCTGCCTTCAACCTTGTTCCAGTTCATGGAAATCTCCTTCAGTTTGCCGGGACCATCCTTCGTGGTCCCATAAATTCAACGCATTTCCCGGCGAGTAGTTCCACGAACCGCTGGCTGCCGGTTTCCCCTCCCTTGCGCAGCCGACAGGGTCGGCGAAAACCGTTGGCGGGCAGATGCCCCGGTTGTACAAAAGTCCGTCCGTTGCAGGGAAAAGCCGTGTGATCCGAAGTCTTCCGTTGATCGTCTTTGCAATCGTGGCCCTGATCGGCGCTTGTGTGACCCTGGTCGTCTACAACGCTGAAAAGACCGCTGATCGCATCCGTTTCGACGGTCTCGTCGACAATGCCGTCGACCGCGTCGTCGACCGTGTCCATCAACACATCGCCCTGCTCATCTCGACGCATGCGTTTTTCTCGGCCAGTTCCGGGGAGATGTCTCGTCCGGCCTTCGCCCGTTTCGTGAAGGGCCTCGATCTTGAGGGCGATTTCAAGGGTATCCGGGGCATCGGTTATGCACGTCTGATCGAGACGGGCGACGAACAAGGCATCGAACAGGAACTCCTGCGCAACTACGCGTTGGAGCAGAACGTCTGGCCCGTCACGACGATCGACACGCGAGCTCCGATCACGCTGCTGGAGCCGTTTGATGTGCGCAACCGCGCAGCCCTTGGATACGACATGTTCAGCGAAATCCGCCGCAGGCTGGCCATGCAAGATGCAATGGAAAGCCGAGAGCCGAGAGCGAGCGCGCCGGTGCAACTTGCCCAGGAAATCACCCCGGTCAAGCAAGCGGGCTTCCTGGTCTACATACCCTTCAGCGCGACCCCGGGGGGCAAAGTCGAAGGCTTTGTCTATTCGCCCTTTCGCGCGGGGGACCTGCACACAGCGGCGCTCGACAGGCAACCACAGCTCCCCGTTGCCCTTCAGACCCAGGACGTCACCGAAGATGAGCCGGTGCTTCTCTACCGATCCGACGGATTTACCGAAAATGGTGCTGTCGCAAAACTGGTCGGGGAACGGACGGTCGAGATCGCCGGCCGCAAATGGCTGCTCTCCGCGCATGCCACCGGGGCGTTCAGCGACCACGCCAATCATCTCTACTCGATCGTGGTCGGCAGCATTTCCCTGCTTCTGGCCCTGGCCTTCGCAATGTCCACCCAGTTCCTGATCAAGTCCGTCGCCGCGGCCCATGCCTTGCGTGCCGCGTCCGAGAGGGAGATCAAGGAAAAGGACCTGATGCTCCAGGAAATGAAGCATCGCATCAAGAACTCCATCGCCCGCATCCTCGCGATTGCCCGACAGACTGCAGGAAGCTCGAGCGACATCGATCAATTCTCGCAATCCTTCACCGCACGGCTCAACGCCATGGCCAACGTCCAGGACATGCTGACGCGTTCTCACTGGCGGCGCACGGACCTGCGCGAGCTGCTCGCAACCGAACTCGAGCAGGTGTTCGGAACAAGCCACGCGGACGAGAAGATCGATGGCCCG
Organism: Stappia sp.; assembly: GCF_048261845.1. GTDB lineage: Bacteria > Pseudomonadota > Alphaproteobacteria > Rhizobiales > Stappiaceae > Stappia. The sequence continues at coordinate 90,089 of NZ_JBLXFR010000001.1, forward strand.
CCGGTGCTTCTCGATGAACGCGCGACCCAGGCGCTCGGCCTCACGTTCCACGAGCTGGCGACCAACGCCCTGAAATACGGCGGACTGTCGGACGATGGCGGCGACCTGCGCATCCGATGGGAAATAACGGGTCGGCGCAAGGCACGGCGATTGCGGCTCGACTGGACCGAAACCTCGCCTGTGCCTGTCGCCCCCCCTCAGGACACCGGCTTCGGGACGCGTCTGATCGACGCCAATATCCGCGGCGAGCTCGGCGGCACGCTGGAGCGGAAATTCGGGCCGACGGGCATGTGCTTCACCATGGTCATTCCTCTCGGGTCGTAGTGACCATGCCGGAGCGCGAGATTTGCGGCGGCGGGGAACTTTTCCCTTCCGGACGCGTTTCGTCCTGAGGAGCCGCTGGCAAACGCGCCGGAGCATCCCCCTCAGGAGGCGCAGATCCCCGTGCCAAGCGTCGATTTTGAAGCGATTCTCGCCAACACATCGCGCCTCGCCATCATTGCGATAGGCGTCATCACGGTGATTGCGGCTCTTGAATACGCGCAGATGATCCTGGCGCCCATCTTCCTTGCCGTCGTCATCGGCCTCATGTTCGGTCCGCTGTCCGACCGGATTGAGCAGTTGGGGATTCCAAGCTGGATCTCGGCGCTCGGCGTGGTGGCAACCTTCCTCATGCTCATAGCCGTGGCCGGAACCGCCTTCGCGGTTCCGCTGTCCGACTGGCTGGACAGGCTTCCTTCCATCTGGGAACGGCTGCAACTGGAACTGACAAGCTGGAAGGGCATCGTCGCCTCCATCGGCGGCATGCAGGAGAAACTGCGCTCGGCGATGGGACAGGGGCCAAGCATGAAGGTCGACGTGGAAGACACGTCCGCTGTGGAGAGCGTCGTCTTCTTCGCGCCCGCCTTCATGGCTCAGATCCTTCTTTTCCTTGCAAGCATGTATTTCTTCATCGCCACGCGAAACGATTTTCGCGAAGCCGCCCTCTCACTCTGCCTGAACCCCAGGCTGCGCCAGAGTGCCCGACGCACCTTCGAGGACGTCGAGGCGCGCGTGTCGCGCTATCTCCTTTCGATCACCGCAGTGAACATCCTGCTTGGCCTTGCCGTGTCAGCCGCCCTGTTCGCGCTGGATGTGCCCTCGCCGTTGCTGTGGGGCATGCTGGCGGGAGCACTCAACTATGTGATCTATATCGGCCCTGCGGTGATGGCGCTTGTGCTGACGGGCGTCGGGCTTGCAACTTCCGACACCACACTGGGCATCCTGCTGCCGCCTGCCGTCTATCTCGGCCTCAACCTGCTTGAGGCACAGTTCCTGACCCCGGCCGTACTGGGTCGTACCATGACGTTGAACCCCTTCGTCGTTCTCCTGTCGATCGCCATATGGATATGGCTGTGGGGACCCGTGGGAGGATTCATCGCCGTTCCCTCGCTGCTGATCGTTGACGCCGTCCTCAGAAACATCATGCCGAGACCGCCTGAAGGCCCCGCGCAATTGCTGGTGTAGGGGCCCCAGGGCATGACCGGCGTCACACCCCGTTCTCAGGCCGTTTCGGGCAAGAGCAGCGGCTCCGCGGTCGCGTCGGGAGACTGACGCCGGCAGACCTCGATCACCTGGTCGCGCAGCCAGACATGTGCCGGCGACAGATGCGTGCTCTTGTGCCACATCATCTGGATGTCGAGCGGCGGCAGGTCCATGGGCGGCGAGAAGGTGACGAGGTCGAAACGGGCGGTGAACAGTTTCGCGAGCCGCTCCGGCATCGTTGCGACAAGGTCCGAGCGCTCGAGCAGAAACGGCACGCCGACGAAGTCGGGCTTGGATATGGCCACACGGCGGACCAGGTTCATCTTCGCCAGCGCCTCGTCGAGCACCGCCCGGTACATGGTCGCCTCGGCCGGTTCGATCGCGACATGGTCGAGGTCGCAGAACCCGGCGAGCGTCAACGGGCCGGCAATGGCCGGATTGCCGCGGCGCGCAAGGCAGACCATCCGGTCGGAGAAAACCCGCCTGGAGATCAGGTCGCCCGGAGCGTCGGGGAAGTACGAAACCGTGAGATCGACGCTGCCCTCGCCGAAAACACGCGCCAGCCGGAACGGATCCGGCCCGACAATGCGCAGCTTCACATGCGGCGCAAGCTGGCGGAAGCGCTGTTGCAGGGACGGGATCAGGATCGCGTCAATGTAGTCCGTCAGGATGAGCGTGAAGGTTCGCCGTGAATGGCGCGGATCGAAGCCGCCGCTGTCGTCGACGAGCCCCTCCATCTCGCGAATGAGAATCTGGACACGCTCGTACAAGCCGCGCGCCGCATCGGTCAGCACATGCTTGTTGCCCTGCCGTATCAGCAACGGATCGTCGAACACGTCGCGCAACCGCTTGAGGGTCATGCTCATCGCCGGCTGGCTCATTCCGAGTCGTGCCGCAGCCTGGCTGACATGCCGCTCGCGCAGCAAGGCTTCCAGCGCCCGCAGATCCTTCAGGCTGTAGTCAACGCCAACCATTTCATACTCTTTGATTATTCGATTCCCGAATAGAGGCTATCAAAGCCAGCCAGTTGCCGCAAACATTGCGGCTCCTTCATTGTCCTTCCTGATAGTTCTCCGCATTTATCCGGAGGGCTTGACCGGTGGAATGCCGGATACAGAAAATCGTACAGGGAGAGCAGAATGGCTCTGAAGACCATCCGGGTGGGCCGGGAAGAGATGCGCAAGCGCGTTGCGCTGTTTTCGGAACTGAAGGGTTTCGACGGCGGTCTGCCGGACAGCGACCACCCCGACTGCAAGCGGACGCTTTATAATGTCGTCGGCTTCCAGCCGCCCGAGGGTGCGGACACCGCAACGACATCGCCCGTGGGTGCGCAGGCGGCCGAGAATGCCTCGATCAAGATCTCCGAGGGCTTCAACCTGGGCTATTGCCATGCCAAGCCCGGCAAGGGGCCGATGATGCACAACCACGACACCAACGAGACCTTCATTCCCATGACCGGCCGCTGGCGCTGCTCCTGGGAAGTCGACGGCCAGGTCGAGGCATTCGAGCTCGGCCCGCACGACGTCATCTCGTTCCCCCCGGGCGTGCAGCGCCGCTTCGAGAACGTCACCTTCGACGAGCCGGACAAGGAGCACCTGCTGATGTTCGTGATCGGCGGCAACCAGCCGAAGGCCGAGTTCTCGCCGGGTGCCATGGACGATCTGCGCGACCGCGGCCTTCTGGAAAGCTGATGGCCGGCGAAGCGATGTCGACAAGAGAAGAGCAACTGGCCGCATTCGATACAGCCTTTCCCAAGGCGCAGTTGCTGGAGAGCCCGCTGTCGTTCCGGCGCGCATCCCCAGCAAGCGGGCAGGCGGTGATGCTCTTGCCGGGCGCAAGCGGCACCTCCGAGTTCTTCTGCCTTGTCGCATCGCTTCTGCGCGAGGGCGGCTGCGACCCGGTGCTGGTCGACTATCCGGGAACGATCGGGCCGCGCGCGCTGGCACGGGAAACGGAAAAGCTGGCTGTCGGGCTCGGCCTTGCCGCGCCGGTCGCCGTAGGGTGTTCCTATAGCGCCTGGTGGCTGCAACATGCGGCAACGTCCGCCCCTTTCGCTGCCCTGATCCTGTGCAACGGCTTCGTCGAAGCGGAAGACCTGAAAGGGCACCCGCTCTTCGATCACGCCGCGATTGCGGCCACGCCGGCGGCGGAGTTGCGCGAGCAATGGCGTGAGCGCGCCGCCGGCGGACCATCAACACCGCTCTCCGGTCTTCTGCTCAAAGCCATGACGGGATGGCTTGCGGCGGAAGACCTGAAGGGTCGCCTGATGCAGGTCACGGCTTCGCGCCCGGTTCCCGGTCCGGAGCGGTTTGGCGGTCCGGTGACGGTCATCGATTGCCCCGACGACCCGATCGTGACAGCCCCTGCTAGGGCACGCTTCCGGGAGACGTGGAGCAATGCCAGCCATCGGCAGGTGCCCGGCGGTCACTATCCTTATGTCAACGCACCGGAGGACTTCGCACGCGCTGTCCTTTCTTCAATCTGACGAAAACAATCACCTGGGAGGGAAAACATGAAACTGGGCACGTGGATCAAGGGTTTTTGCGGCATGACGCTTCTGGCGACCACCGCGATCGAGGCGCATGCGGACACGTTCCTGCTGCGCATGGGCGGCGGTCACACGACCGGCCTCACCTATGTGGCGACCTATGACACCTTCTTCGCCGACGAGGTGACGAAGCGGGTCAAGGAGCAGACGGGACACGACATCCGCTTCATCAAGGCCTGGGGAGGCAGCGTGGCGAAGGTCGACGGCGCCATCGAGGCGGTCCAGCGTGGCACGCTGGATATCGGCTTGTCGCCGATCGGGTTCGAACAATCCCGCGCGGCGCTCCTGAACTACAGCGCGATGGTGCCGTTCACGACGGCCGATCCGGTGCTGCAGGGCCGGGTTGCAACCCGCATGCTTGCCGAGGTGCCGAGCCTCCAGGAGAGCATGAAACCCTACAATGCCCACATCCTGTCGATGATGGTCACCGAAGCCTATGGCCTTGCCACGAATTTCGACTGGACATCCATCGACGAGCTCAAGGGCCGGCGCATCGCCATGGCGGGAACGAACGCTCCGCTCTTCGTGCCCATCGAGGCCGTTCCGGTGAACCTTGGCATCGGCGAGCACTACCAGGCCATGCAGACGGGTCTGGCCGAGGGCAGCCTCTTCTTCATCTCCGGCATGGAGGCTTTCCGGCTCAAGGAGGTTTCCTCGACTTTCACCCGCACGGGCTTCGGGTCGCTTTCCACCTTCGTCGCCTTCATGAACCAGGATACCCGCGCCCGCCTGCCGGAAGACGTGGTGAAGATCATCGACGAGGTTTCGGCCGAAGCCGCGATCATCATCGCCGAGCGCAGCGCCGAACGGGACCGTGAGGTGGCCGAACGGCTCGAGGCGGAAGGCATCACCGTGCGCGATCTTTCCGACGAGGAGCGGGCGCGCTGGGCCAAAGCGGCCGCCGGGATCCCGGCGAACTCGGTGGCAGGCCTCACTGATCGTGAGTATCCTACCGCCGATATCCTGAAAGCCTATATCCGTATTCTTGCGGAAGAAGGTTACAGTTTCCCCACGGACTACACCTTCTGAACCGACGGAACCGGCCGGGCCCTGCCCGGCCGGAAATCCGTTCCAGCCGTTCGTCCAATGGGGAAAAACATGGAACGCTTCATCCATCGGGCGGCGGGCCTGCTGGCAGATGCCGGCAGTCTCATCGTCTATCTCTGCGCGGCGCTGATCGTTTATGACGTGGTGGCAAGGCTAGCCTTTGGCCAGCCTTTCGCCGGAACCGCCGACCTCGTTGCCATCGCCCTCGTGCTTGTCACCTTCCTGCAAGCGATGAAAGCCCTGCTGCGGGACCGCTTGCTGCAGATGACGCTGCTTCTGAACAAGCTTCCGGGCCGACTGCTCGCTGTCGCCATGGCCGCGGCAAACGTCGTCGGCGCCGCGTTGTTCCTCTGCCTCGCGGCCTTTGCCGTGGAACCGATACTGCAGGCCTACCGGACCCACGAGTTCTTCGGAACCGATGCCTTTCGCGTCACCGCCTGGCCGGTTCGTCTGGCCGTCGCCGTGCTGTGGTGCCTGCTTGCCATTGCCTTCCTGACAAAAGCGCGCACTTCCCTGCAGAGGACTTCCCGATGATCGAACAAACTGCGGTGATCGCGCTTGGTCTCATCTTCGTTCTATCGCTGGCCGGCGTTCATATCGCGCTCTCCTTCCTGATCGGTTCTACCGTCGGTCTCTACCTGCTGTTCCAGGACTGGTGGATGACGCTGGGCCTGCTGCAGCAGACCGCCTTCGACGGTATCCGCGACTACAATCTGATGGTGATCCCGCTGTTTGCGGTGATGGGGCTCCTGATCGCTCGCTCGGGTGCGGCAAACGACCTGTTTTCGGCCGCCAACCGTACTTTCAGCCGGGTACCGGCGCGGCTCGCGGTGGCAACCGTGGCCGGCAATGCGTTGTTCGCGGCCGTGACAGGCGTCGGCGTTGCCGCCGCCGCCACGTTCAGCCACATCGCCTATCCCTCGATGCAGGCGGCAGGCTACAAGCGCAGCTTCGCTGCCGGCTGCATCGCCGGCTCCTCGGTGCTCGGCCTGCTCATCCCGCCCTCGGTGTTCATGATCGTCTGGGCGATCCTGACGGAACAGTCCATCGGCCGGCTTTTCGCTGCCGGCGTCCTGCCGGGCATCGCCCTTGCCGTTCTTTTCGGCCTCTACTGCGTCGTCCGCGCGATCCGAAATCCGGAAATGGTCAGATCCGAGACGGCGGTGGCCGATGCGACGGCGACACGGCCCGACCCGGTCGGCATCGGCGGTGTCCTGCTGATCATCCTGGTGACGCTTGGCGGCATCTGGGGCGGGTTCTTCACACCGACGGAAGGCAGCGCCGTCGGTCTCGCCGGCGCCTTGCTGCTGGCCCTGGCCAAGGGCATGAGCCGCACCGCGATTGTCGAGGCGACCCGCGAGGCCGGCATGGTGGTCACGCCGATCATGCTCCTGCTGCTGGGCGCAGCGATGTATTCCAAGCTGCTGGCACTGGCCGGCATCCCGCAGCTTGTCGGCATGCTGTTCGAGACGATGGACCTCGGTCCGACGGAGACGATCCTCGTCATGGCGGCGATCTGGCTGGTGCTCGGCTGTTTCGTCGACAGCATCTCGATCATGCTGCTGACCGTGCCGCTGTTCTGGCCGATCGCACAGACCATGGGCATCGACCCGATGGTCTTCGCCATTGTCGGCATTCTCGTCATCGAGGCGGGCGTGCTGACGCCTCCCTTCGGCATCGGCGCCTTTGTCGTCCTGGCCGCGATTCCGGACAAGGAGCTGCGGCTTTCCGAGGTCTTTCGGGGCCTTGCCCCCTACTGGACGATGATCCTTGCCATCGCGGCGCTGGTCTATGTCTTCCCGGCGCTTGCGACGCTGGTGCCGTCACTGCTCTAGCCGTGGGCCCTTGCCCCCGGAGAGAAACGGCAGTGGCGCACATTGTCCGGTTTCAGGAGACCAAAGCGGCTGAAGTCCGCTCACCTCCTGACAACGCAGAGACGGACCACGACAGACCGAATTCCGGCAATGCCCCGCTTTCGAGGGAGGCGGCGAGCATTGTCGGAATGGTCTTTCCGTTCTTTTTGACCAGAACAAAATCGTCCTTCAGCGTCATCGAATTCGACCTCTCACAAAATCCTCCGGGATGCGCATGTAACCCTTCTTCATAAATCTTTCACATCAACGAAATTGCTTAAATAACAAAGATATATATCGCGTTTCGGGCAATCGCTTCATCAATCGCCCCCCAGGCCTTGCATCGTATCAGACCGCCGTTATAGTGCGGTGCAAATCAGAGTTGCGCAGCTTCTCGCATCTATGCTTGGACCCGTAGAGGGCTCCTGCGTGCAACCTGTCGGCATGCGTGTCGCTCCTGAAACGGAGTGGCGTCCAGCAGCGTGTGCCGGCGCCGCGATCGTCCCTGCATCTCGCGATGCCGCCCGGGGCCGACGGCGCTTACAGCTACCGAACCGCGCGTGGCGTCCCCTCGTTCACGCGCTCAAGACACGCGCCCTGGAGGCCGCGGCCGCATGGTCGTGCCTTCCTGAAAAGCCGTGCACACTTGAAGGAGACCAGGATGAGCTACGTCGCCCGGAAACCGGCCAATGCCGAACTTCAGCCCAGGGAACAGGTCTACGGCGAGAACCCGCTGGAGGACCGGGAGACCGATCTCTATCGCGACGAGTATGTGATGTCCTTCGTCGAAAAGTGGGACGAACTGATCGACTGGGACGCGCGTGCGCAGAGCGAAGGTCAGTTCTTCATCGACGTCCTCCGCGCCCGGGGCAAGGAAACCGTCCTCGACGTTGCCACCGGCACGGGGTTCCACTCGGTCCGCCTGACCGAAGCCGGTTTCAACGTCACCTCGGCCGACGGATCGGCCGCCATGCTTGCCAAGGCCTTCGACAACAGCCAACAGCGAGGCCTGATCCTGAAGACCGTCCATGCCGACTGGCGCTGGCTGAACCGCGACATCAACGGCAAGTACGACGCGATCATCTGCCTCGGCAATTCCTTCACCCATCTGCACGAAGAAGCGGACCGCCGCCGCGCGCTGGCGGAATTCTACGCCGCTCTGAAGCATGACGGCATTCTTATTCTCGACCAGCGCAACTATGACACGATGCTGGATCAGGGCTTCCAGTCGAAGCACAAGTATTATTATTGCGGCGACAAGGTCACAGCCGAGCCGGAATACATTGACGACGGACTGGTTCGCTTCAAGTACAGCTTCCCGGACGGCTCCGACTACACGCTCAATATGTGCCCGATCCGCAAAAACTACATGCGGAAGCTGCTTTCGGAATCCGGCTTCGCCCGTGTCCGCACCTATGGTGATTTTCAGGAGACCTATGCGGAGAGTGAACCGGACTTCTTCGTCCATGTCGCGGAGAAGTCGACGCTTCACCTTGTTCGCTGGGGCGGCGGGACGCGCGACAATGGCGAGACCGACGTCCGTGACATTGCCGAGGACTACTACGACAGCAACGATGCGGACACGTTCTACAGCACGATCTGGGGCGGCGAAGACCTGCATATCGGCCTGTATGACGAGACGAGCGACATTCGCGTTGCCAGCAATGCCACGATTGAGCGAATGGTCGAACAGTTGCCTGAGCTGAACGCCGACACGCGCCTGCTCGACCTGGGCGCAGGTTACGGCGGAGCCATGCGGAAGCTGGTGGAGCGGTCCGGCTGCTCGGCCACATGCCTCAACATTTCCGAGACGCAGAACGACACCAACCGGTACCGCAACCGCCGCGCCGGCGTCGCCGACCGGATCAAGGTCGTTCACGGCGTGTTCGAGGACATTCCCGAGGCCGACGCCAGCTACGACGTCGTCTGGAGCCAGGATGCCATCCTTCACTCCGACCAGCGTCAGACCGTGCTGCAGGAGGCATGGCGCGTCCTCAAGCCTGGCGGACACTTCATCTTCACCGACCCGATGCAGGCGGACGACGTTCCCGAGGGCATGTTGCAGCCGGTTTATGACCGTCTCAACCTGACGAGCCTTGGGTCGTTCCGCTTCTATCGCGAGGCGGCGCGGTCGATCGGCTTCGAGATCCTTGCGCAGGACGACATGACCTCGCAGCTCCGCACGCATTACGCGCGGGTTCGGGAAGAGTTGCTGGCCAATTACGACGCGCTTATCGAGAACAACGCCTCGGCGGGCTATCTCGACAAGATGGCCCTCGGCCTCGAAAACTGGGTCAAGGCTGCGGATGCGGGGCATCTGGCCTGGGGCATCCAGCTCTTCCGCAAACCCGACTGACCAGCCAGACCGTGCGGGCCGGCTCTTTCCTGGGCCGGCCCGCACGCCTCTCGGCTCCCTCCCGGCCGTGGGGCGCTATAGCCACCTCTCCCGCTTGAGGGAGGTCGGCCGCCGGTTGCCTGCCTGTCACTCCTCCCGGCGCCCTTGACCGGGAACCAACGGAGGTCGCAGGCAATCCTCGCGGGGCATCGACAGAAAAGGCGCCGACGGCATACAGCCGGTTGCAAGCACTGTTCTGCCGCTCAGAGATCCGTTCGACGGGAACAGAGGGCTTCACCGTCTTCATGACGACCGCTCACGGCGACCTCGAGGGCTTTCGGAACGTCCGATCCTCGACCGGCTGATCGAGCAGCGGACGCCTGTCTATCCGGGCACCCAAGCGATCCGGCCGGCCGATCCGCCATCGGTGCGGGCCGCGACCGCCCGCACCACGGCAGCCATGTCCTGACCGCCGAGACCGAGTTCCTGCGCCTCGGCAAACAGCTCGCCGGCGGCATCGAGAAGCGGCGAGGCGATCCCGGCAGCGCGGGCAGCCTCCGCCACCAGACGGCTGTTCATCAGCACATCCGTAATTGCCGCCTGAACGGAAAAGTCGCCCTCGCACAGCTTGGCGAGTTTCATTCGCGACACGGCGCTCGCCATCGGCCCCGCGTCGAGAACCGATTGAAAGCAAGAGAGATCCGCGCCTTGCCGTTCGGCAAAGTGATACGCCTCGGCAAGGCTGGCGACCATGGTGATCAAGAAGAGGTTGACGGAGAGCTTCATGGTGAGCGCACCCGGCACCGCGCCGCAGGCAACCGTCTCGCGGCAGAGCGGGCGCAGCAACTCGCGCAGCATCGCGACATCGCTCTCTCCGCCCGCCAGCATGCCGACGAGTTGTCCGTCCTCCGCCGGCACGCGAGACCCCGAGACCGGCGCCTCGACATAGCGCCCGCCCGCCGCGACGATGTCGGCCTCCAGGCCGCGCGACCAGTCGGGCGAACTGGTGCCCATGCTGACGATCAGGCGTCCCTTGACATTCTCGGCGAAGGCCGGCCCCGGCCGACCAAGAACCGCGTCACTCGCGGCACTGTTCGCCATCATCAGGATGATCACCTGGGCCTGACGAAACACCTCCGTCGGTCTTTCCGCAACCATCGCTCCGGCCTTCCGCAGGGGATCGCACCGATCCGCCGAACGGTTCCACACCAGCAGGTCGACACCCGCCTTCGCCAGATTGAGCGCCATCGGCTGCCCCATCACGCCAAGACCGACAAACCCTACACGCATCCTGCGCTCCTCCCGCTTCAGCCGATATCGACATGAGGCTAGCCGGTCGATCCAATTCCGAATATCAGATAATTTTCCATTCACACTTCAGGATTTCAGAATGATGAGAGCCAATCTCCACATGGACGCGCTGCGAAGCATGGTGATTGGCATGGACCTCGGCAGCTTCGCACGCGCGGCAACCGCACTCGGGCGCTCGCAGTCGGCCATCAGCATGCATTTGAAGAAGCTGGAGCAGCAGACCGGGCAGGTCCTGTTCCGGCGCAGCGGGCGCGGCCTTGTGCCGACCGAGGCGGGCGAGGCATTGCTGGCCCATGCAAGGCGTATCCTGGCGCTCAACGATGCCGCTTTCGACACGCTCGGGACAGTGGCGGAACCAGCCACGATCCGGCTGGGGCTGCCCCAGGATTTCTTCGAGGACGTGATGCCCGATGCCCTGACAGCCTTCGCCAGACGCCATCCCGGCACCCATGTGGAGGTGCGGGCGGGACGCAACCACGCGCTGGAGCATGACGTGAGGGCCGGCCGGCTGGATGCGGCCCTTGCTTTCTTCCCGGCGCATTCCGACGGGCACGGGCAGGAGATCGCCAGGATGCCGCTGGTCTGGATCGGCGACGCAATGTCGGGCAACTGCAGGGAGCGAAAGCCGCTTCCGCTCGTGCTTTTCGATCATCCCTGCCTGTTCCGCCAGACCGCGTTGCGCCGCCTCGACCAGATCGGCCGGCGCTGGCGGCTGGCGCTGACAACCCCGAGCCTGCCCGGCCTGTGGGCCGCCTTGCAGGCAGGCCACGGCATCACCGCAAGGACGCGGCACCGGATTCCGGCCGGGCTGCGCGAGCTTGACAGCGACGGAACCGATTTGCCGGACCTGCCGCCGATCGACTTGCGCCTGCTGACGGGGACAGATCCGACGCAAGCGGCAGCGGATCTCGGCGACGTTCTTCGCAAGACGGCCCTGCGGCATGTCGCACAGATGGAGTGACAGCCTGCTGCCGGTTCATCGGACATGAGGTTAAGCTCACATCGCTTTTCCCTCGAACTCGACGGGGCCCATATGGCCCGATGTCGAGTGCCGTCTCCGGGGATCGTGGAACCGCTCGATACAGTCGAACATATCCGCCCAGGCGGTTCGCGATGCGCCCGCGGCCTCGTTCCGCGTACCTGCCCGGCGCCTGTACCCGGTCGGGTCCGGCGAAAAGCAGCTCCGCGAGCCGGCAAGCCCGGAGGCGCCCGTCAACCGCCGGGTTCAGTTGGTCAACTTCGGATACAATCAGCTCACCGGTCTGGAGCGAACAGCTCCGTTCCTGATCTCGTATCGGGATACGGAACACCTGGCGATGACGGGTATGAAATCGGCCGCTGAAGAGGTCACCGGATCGAGGAGGAGGCCTCTTCAAGCCGCCTATTCTTGTCCGACATCAGAACTGCCATCTCACTCCAAGTATCGGCCCTTGCTGCACCACATCAAAATCGAACCCGCCCTTGCTGTAGTCCACACCAAGGGCGCGGTATCCGGCAACCGCAGAGAAAGCCTCGTTGAACTTGTATCCGACCGCACCCGCGACATCCCAATCCAGGTCAGCGCCGCCTGCGCCGACAAAACCCCAGCCTGTGAGAAAGATTTCGGGCGTGATCCCATACTCGCCGCGCAGTCCGATGAGCGCATCGGCCCATGTCGCGCCGTCGCTCCGGGATACGCCGTTCAGAACGCCTCCCTGGAATGTCAGGACGGTATCGACCGACCAGACCCTGACGCCGAGGCTGAGGTCCAGGCGTCCGGAAGGTGTGTTGACGATTGTGTAGCCTGCCCCAACCAGGCCTGCGAAAGTTTGCGTCGTCACATCGACGCCGGTCGCAAGAACGCCCTTTGGCGTCGCCGAGCCGACCGAAATCTTCGTGTACATGAGATCGCCAAAGATGCTGAAGCGGTCACGGCGGGCCTCGGCCATCGCCATGGCGGCGAAATCAAGATTGTTCAAAACATCACTGAAATCCGCGTCAATTTGCGCGGCCGGCAGCCCGAACGAGCCAATTTCACCGGACAGGCCGGCACCCCAAAAGTACGGGGCAACGGCAAATGTCCAGCCGGTACCGGTCTCGACCTGTTCGACGATCGGCGTGACGGGCGAATTGATGTCAGCCGCCTCCGCGCTTCCTGCGAACAAGAGGCTTCCTGCAAATGCGAGGCTGGAAAATGGTCTCACGGTCATCTCATTCCCCATTGTGCGGCAACTTCGGAATGGCCTGCTGCCGGTTTCTCGGGCACCAGGTCAAGCTAGCATGGCATTCTCCTTGAACTCGGCAGGGCCCACATAGCCCGATGTCGAGTGCCCTCGCCGGAGATTGTAAAATGGCTCCGCTCCGCCTTGAGCTTTGCGACGTCCTTGCGCAACCGGTCAATCTCCTGCTCCGGTTTCATCTGCCCGTACCCGGGAAAGGCATGCGGCAGATCGGCCGATAGCTCGCGCACCCATTTGCGCAGCACATTCTCGTGGAGGTCCAGACCGCAGGCTGCCTGCGCGAACGCCGCACCCCGATCCTCCACCCGTTTCACCGCCTCAAGGGTGAACTCGCGGTCGAACTTCCTTCTCTGCATTCCAGCTCTCCGGTTCCGTCAAACACCTTCTCTCGGTGTCCGCGAAACCGGCAACAGGCCAAACGGATGTTCCGTCCCCGATGCGAGATCAGGAACGGAACCATTCAATCCAACCGGAGGACCTACTTGTATCCGAGGTTGATCAACTGAACGCGACGATTGACGGCCGCATCCGGATTTGCCGGGTCTCGGAGTTGCTCTTCGCCGAGTCCCACCGAGTACAGGTACCGGGCGGGTACGCGAAACGTGGTTGCCAGCGCATCGCGGACCGCCTCGGCGCGTTTGATGGAGAGGTCCAGATTGTAGTCCCGGGCGCCTTTTGCGTCCGTGTGACCGACGATGACAAAGGTCTGCCCCTGCAGGTAGGGGGTGTGAAGGGCGTCGGCGATCAGCCCGACGGCTTCATAGGATTCCGGAGCGATCGTTGCCGAGTCGAAATGGAATGTGATTTCAATGTTGAACTGGCGCAGAGTGGCGAGCTTTTCCGCCAGCGGCAGGTTTTTCGGTGAATTGGCCCCGGGGTATTTCTTGATGTTCTCAAGCGCGGCCTTCTGTATCTGGTCGGGGTTGATATCGACCTTGCTCTGCGCCCCCTGAAGCGAATTGATGATTTCGTTGCGGCTGAGCTTCGTCTGCGCCTGGCTGTCATTGGCAACACACATCATGAATGCGGCCGTAACACCGGCCAGAATGAACTTGTTCATTGAGCGTCTCCCAACCCGGAATTAGCGGTAGCCGGCCAGATCAATGGCCGTGTTGCAATTCTTGCTGACCGAATGCTCCGCCTTGAGCAGGCAACGCAACACGTGTCCGGCACCCGGCTTCACACCCTGGCAGTACTGAGCTGCATCCCGCTCACAAATCTTGGGGGCTTCCGCCTGGGCAGCGAGCCGTGCCTGAATCAGGCCAGCAACCACCGCCCGGTCCACGTTGCATTTCTGTGAAACCTTCGCCTGGTTCTGATCAAGGCATTGCATGATGCCGTTGTTGGCCAGGTTGGCAGACTTGCAATGGGCATTGATATCCTTGCCGCAGCTTGCGGCGAGAATCTTGATGGCGTCGGCAAACCCGACCGTTTGCGCAGACGCGGTCAGGGGAACGCTGGCGAAGAAGACAATGGCAAACAATGTTCGAAGACTGACAGATTTCATGCAATTTCTCCCTTTATCCATGATCAGAATGATGGACGGCCGCCACTATGATGTCCCGGCCGTTGTGATGCCACCCCTGACTCAATCGATGGTAACCTACCGATTGCCGACAGGTATCAATATGACAATGATTGCAAAGGCGGAAGGTCGCGGCACTTCGCATTTTCGCTATTGGCGATAACCGAGGCTGCAAATTTCCGTACAACTTCAATCCACTCCGGGACTCAGGCTGCGCCCCGGCGCCTGGGATACTCCAGGTTCCTGCCTCACAATCCGAACCCGGACATGCCCTGTGGTCGGCGCAGAAAGATGTTCATTCCGCAGTGGAAAGCCCCATCTCGAACCCGTCGACAACCTTCTTGCAAGCGGGTGCAATTTCCGCCTTGCTCTGGGAAAGGCAGGTCAGGACACGCCCGTGCCCGAACTCGGTTCCGGAGCAGTGCCTGTCAATGTCCTCGGCACAAGACGCCAGTGCGTCGCGAACCGACGCGAAAACGAAATCCATGACATCATGATAGTCGATCGTCGCCGCATAACAGGCTTCTGAAAGCTTGTCTTCGTATGCGTAAAGGCAAGAAACAACCCGCCCGTGACCCGGTTCGACATCACCGCAGTAAGTGACGATATCGGTGGCACAGTCTTCCAGCACGCCCTGAGCTTGCGGTGATGCCGTGCCGAAAATCGAGAAAAGAAGGGAAGCGATTGCGATACCGGCGAATTTCGCTGATTTCCAAGAGAGCATGTCAGCCTTCCTTCAAGATCTAGGGGTTTACGACGACGTAAACCGTCGCACCGTTTTCAACGACCGCCCTGTAATAGACACCACCGCAATTGTAATAGGCGCGATAGGGTGTACAGCCTGCAATGGACCTGCGCCGCACCACGCGCCGTGCGGTCCTGCGGCTGGTTCTGCGCGCCACATGACGCGGCGCGGCATGTGCCTGATCGACCGACAGGACGACAGCGAGTTGTGTTGCCCCCGGAACTGGTTCCATCGAGACATCGGCAACCAGCCCCAGCGACAGCGCTACAAGTGCAGCGCCCCATTTCCCGATTGACTTCCGCACGTCGCAATCCTCCTGGACTCTTCAGCCGCGGCTGAACTCACTGGTTTCCAAGTCGACCGGCCGGCCACCGCGCCCGCCGATTTCGCCCCGTCGCGCAATGGATCCATCGCAATGGCGCGCACCCACGTCTGTCACAGGCCTGATCGTGGTCCGAGTGGTCATTGACACCGTTCCGCACTGGAGAGATTCGGCTGGTACCGCCTTCGGCGATCGACCGCTCATCTACAATTATGATCAGCCTCGATCCTGACAGCCATTTCATGGTGGCCGGAGGCAGCTTACGGTATCTCGCACCTGAAAAACAGAGACTATTCCGTGACGTCGATGGCGGCGCTCCCCAGTGACCCGCCACTGAGTTTTCCTCCAATTGGAGTTGAAGACCGGCCTCGATTAAAGGACGGACAGATGAAGCGGAAGCGGTTCACGGAAGAGCGGATCATCACGGTGCTCGAGGAGCACGAAGCGGGCGCGAAGGCTGGCGGTCTCGCCCGCAGGCACGGTGTCAGCGAGGCGACGCCATATAACTGAAAGGCGAAGTGTGGCGGCATGGGTGTTTCTGTGGTGCCAGGCACCTAAAGGCCCTGGAAGACGAGAACGCAAAGCTGAAGAAGCTGCTCTCCGGTCAGATGCCGGAAGCCTCGGCACTTCGCGAGCTTCTGCCAGGGAAATGGCCGGACCCGCAGCCAAGCACGAAGCGGTCGCGCAGTTGCAGGCAGCAATGGGTCTGTCGGAGCGTCGGACCTGTTCCTTCGTCGGCACCGATCCTGATCGAGGCGAGACCGAACGCGCGCTGGTCGCTAGCCTTCGTGCACGACCAGTTTGCCTGCGGACGGCGCATCCGAGTGCCAAACATCGTTGATGACATGACGCGCAAATGCCCTGCCGCGCTCCCGGACACGTGGATCTCAGGTCGTCGTGTGGCCCGTGAACTGACCGGTCTGATCAGCCGTTGCGACAAGCCGGGCATGAGCGTTTCCAACCAAGGCACCGACTTCACCTCAAACGCCTTCCTTGCCCGATCGAAGAATCAGCGTGTCGAATGGCACGACATCGTGCAAGGCAGGCCGATGCAGAGCGGTTACGTCGAATCCGTCAACCGCCGGATGCGGGACAAGCCTTTAAACGAGAGCCTGGCCTTCGGCATCGACCATGCGCGAAGCGCCATCGCCGTATGAAGGCAGGACTTCGACGCCGCGAGACCCCGGAGTTTGGTTTCAGCCACAAAAGCGGAAAGTGCGCGAGCTCCCTCAAGACGCCCGCCAGTCAAGTGTTCCAGGCCACCCGAAATCGCACAAATAACCAAAAATTCGCAACTTTCTCCACGAGGCCGAAGAGACCGTCATCGCCCTGCAACAGTAAGTCGGTACTCTATATACGAGCAAATAAATAATAAATACAATTAATAATATTATTACCTCTTAATATGGGAATGGTCACAGCGAGTTACTGGAGAATAATCATGTCTACTGCCGACAGAACGGATTACTACCCAGAAAATAAAAAAGAGAGCACTCTTGAAAACATGTTTCACGAGGCTTCCGAACCGGTAGACAAGGGGTTTCTGGCAGATATCATTGCAGGACCTCGCTCGAAAGAGCCGCCCCTTGGTCACGACAACATACCCCTTACCCAAAGCGATGTTGGCGATCTTGTGCGCGATGCGTTGGAAGCGATTTCCACCGGCCTCGCCTACGGTGCCAAAATCGCCTTGCAGCCGGACCCCGCCGAACTTCCGCGTTTGACGGGAGAGGCGGTGAGCATGCTGGACCTGCGGGAGCAGCGCCTCAACTGGAAGCTCAGCGCCCTCGTCAGTATCAACGAAAAATATGGCGCCGTGAAAATAGTCGGCTCGAATGCCTACAATCGGAACCTGGGTCTGCCGCGTTCCCGCTCGACGATATTGCTTTTCGACAAGCTGACAATGCTGCCGGTGATGGTTCTGGACGGAACGGAGATCTCCGCCGCCCGAACCGGCGCCTATGCCTCAATCGTTGCCGAACATTTTCCTCCGGACCAGGAGACGTTCAGTGTTTTTCTCTTCGGAGCGGGAAAAGTTGCCGAGCGGGCAATCCTGGATCTGGCCATTCGGCATGGTCATCGGATCGAAAGAATATACGTCAAAAGCCATTCAAGCGAAGGCGCTGAAAAACTGGCCGCACGGTTTTCCCGCCTGCCTTTCAAGGTCATCCCCTCCCCGCATGCGAGCGAACTGGGAACTTGTGCCTTCGTCATCACGGCATCGAACGCAGGCAAGCCGCTTTTTGATGCCAGCCAGCTTGCCGATGCAGCGGTCGTCCTGCATCTCGGCGGGCTTGAATCGCCCGACAATTTCATTCGCAGGGCATTGGAAGTTGGCACCGTGTTCTGCGACGACACGGATGCCGTCTGCCACCGCGGGTCGCAAAGTATTGCCCATTATTTCAAGTCGCGTGGACAGTTGCTTTCCCAAGAAGCCCCGAAATACCAGATCGGCAATCTCTGGTCACTGTCCCGCACCCCTCAGGTCACCTATCGCAGGCCCGCGCTGATAACCTGCGTCGGTCTGCCGGTACTGGACCTGTACGTAGCGCAACGCGTTTTCGAAAGTCTCGTCCCGGTTTCCCACGAGGCCCGCAGCGCCTGGTGATCCGTCGGCAAGTAAACGCACGGCTTGTCCAACGGAGAAGTACCGCATGGTTTTTGTACCGACCAGGCATAACGAATCCGCGCTGGCTGCGGCATTCGCCCCATTGCGCTATCCGGTTTTCCGGGTCTTGTGGCTGGCCGCGATCCTGGCCGCGATGGGATCCTGGGCCCAGGCTGTCGGCGCAGCCTGGCTCATGCTTGAACTTACGGAACGAACAGACCTGGTAGCGTTCGTCCAGGCGGCGGCAAGCGCTCCGGTTCTGCTTCTTTCCTTTCTGGCAGGAACGCTGGCCGACCTCTATGAGCGTCGCCTGATGCAGATAAGGGCCCAGTTCTGGGTGATTGCAGGAGCGGCATGCCTGGCAGCACTGTGCCTGGCCGGTGCGGCAACACCACCCTTCGTTCTCTTGCTTACCTTTGTCGCCGGTACAGGCGCGGCACTCCGCGCACCCGCCTGGCAGGCATCCATAAGGGATATCGTGCCTGATCGGGACGTCGCCGCCGCAGTCACACTCAGCAGCATCGGGTTCAATTTTGCCCGTATCGTCGGGCCGGCAATTGGTGGCCTGATCGTCGCCTTGGCAGATCCAACCGGAGCATTCGCATTCAATGTTGTTGTCTCGATGGTTTTCCTGCTCGCGCTTTGGAGGATTTCCTATGAAACACCGACACTGTCCCCGGATAGGAAAAACAACATCCGGAGTGCTTTGCGAACCGGCGTTGAGTATGTCATCACCAATCGCCAGATGCGCCTCATCCTGCCTCGCGCCGCCGCCGCCGGCATTCCGGCCAGCGCTATTCTGGCACTGCTTCCCATCCTGGTAAGTCAGCGCTTTGCCGGAAAAGCCGAGATTTATGGGTTGTTTCTCTGTTTCTTTGGCGTGGGTGCAGTTGCAAGTACGTTCGTACTCGTACACTGGCGCAAAAGGTACACGCCAGAAGCATTGCTTTCGGGAGCATCGCTCCTGCTGGCGGGCTCGTTCCTGTGTCTGGCAACAAGCACGTCCATACCGGTAACCCTTCTGTCGTTGCTCGTTGGCGGATTTTCATGGGTCATCGTGTTCACAACCTTCAATACGGCCGTGCAGTTTTGTTCGGACAGGGAATATCGTGGGAGGGCGCTCTCGGCCTACATGACCTGTGCCTTTGGAGGTCTGATGGTCGGCAGCCTGATCTGGGGGAGCCTCACAGAGCATTTTTCCCTGGGCGTTGCTTTCAGTGCGGCGGGGCTGATGCTCGCTTGCAGCGTTCTGATGCGGTTGTCCGGGAGGTTGCCGGACAACAAGACGGACTAGAATGCCGACACTCGAACCAGGGTCCGCAAACACCAGTGGTCAAGCCGCCACCCGGTGTTGAAAGCGGTAGGGGCTGAAGGCCTCGATCGGCAAGTCTGTCCTGCCGTTTTCTATGAGATCGGCAACAACCTGTCCGACGATCGGACCAAGTTGGAACCCATGCGCCGAAAAGCCAAAAGCGTGAAAACAGTCCGGTGCATTGCAGCTGGCACCGATGACGGGCAATTTGTCAGGCGTAAATCCTTCTATACCCGACCAGAAACGGACAACTTGAACCTGGCGAAAGACAGGAAACAATTCAACAACGGTGCTGGCCGCTTCCGCAAGTTTGCTTACATCCAGAGTCGTCTCGTTCTTGTCCCTGTTGACGGGGGCACGATGTCCGCCGCCTATGAGCACTGTCCCGTTTTCGAATTGTTTCAGTGACAAGGCCCTGCCTGCCGCGCCAACGACCGGTCCGATAAGAGCAGGGATACGGCTCGTGATCATCATCATCGACCCATTGGCCGAGAGCGGCACCTGATCACCGGCGATAGCAGCTACCCGGTCGCCCCAGGCGCCTGCGCAGTTGACGAGGACCGGGGCCTCAAAGGACGTTCCGTCTCTGGCTTCAAGAACCCAGACCGAGTTGCTCCGTTCCACAGAGACGATCTCGACACCTTCGGTGAAGTTTGCCCCGAGTTCTGCCGCCCTGTGCTTCATGGCATTCGTCGTACGGAACGGGTTCGCATACCCGTCCCCTGAAACAAAAAGCCCCCCGATACAGGCGGGGCTCACCTCCGGCAGAAGGTCCCTGACTTCTTCGGCACCTATGACAGTCTCGGCATGCGGCAACCCAAGTGCCGCGACCTGGCTGCTGCGCTTGCGCAGCAAGTCGAGCTCTGCATCGGTTTCCGCGATCCGGACCTGGCCAACAGGCCGGAAACCGCAGTCGTCCCCGATGAAATTCTCCATGTCCCGCCAAAGTTCCTTGGCCTTGATCGCCAGTGGCAGTTCCGCGACGTGCCTGCCCAGCGTGCGTACCCCTCCCGCATTGACACCGGACGCATGCCTGCCAGCATAATCCTTTTCAATCACGCAGGTCTTGAAACCCCGGCGTTGCAGATGGAGTGCAACCGAACACCCATGCACCCCCCCGCCAACAACGACCACGTCACTCTTGATATTCATGCGTCCACTATCGCCTCGTCTTCGGATCTCAGCGTTGCAAGGTCCTCAAGACTGACCGGTTTTATCGGCGGCCTCGGTCTGAACCGCCCGACGGCCGCAGGGCTTGCCGACTTTGCGGCCGCCACAATCTCGGAAATCACGGTCGCGCACATTCGGCCCTGGCAGGGTCCCATCCCGCAACGCAACAGGCTTTTCAGTTGATTGGGATCTCCATGATCCGACCGGGCGCAGGTTCTGATCGCACCGGCGGTAACCTCTTCGCAGCGGCAAACAAGAGTTCCATCGTCGGGACTTCGAACCCAGGAAGGCGGACGGTAAAGCTTGTCGAGAAACCGCCGAACACCGTGTTCTTTGCATAGTGCCCTGGCCAGGGTCCGGTTTCCCGGCACCAGATGGTTCTTGCCGAGTTTTCCCAAATCCTCGGCAATTGCCCTTACGCTGAGTTTGGCACGCAACGGTGCCGCCTCGGCGCCAAGAATTCCGGCAGCATCGCCGGCAACAAGAAGGCCCTTCTGCGACGTTCGCCCGTATTGGTCGCAGGCAATACACCAGGCAAGCGTGTCCTCATCCCAATAGTGCGCACATCCGGCAGACAGAGCCAGCTGGACATTCGGAATGACACCATGATGAAGGAACAAGGCCTCCGCGCCCTCCATCCGGAAGGATTTGCCTCCCGCTTCAAAAACGACCGCTTCCAGTTTGTCCGCACCCTCGGCCCGCAAACCGCTGACACCCGGGATGTAGCTGCAGGCACTGTTCCGGATTTCCCACAGCATGCGCGCGCCATCCAGCAATGTTCGCAATTTCGGCAGCGCACCGGCCAGATATCGGAGCGATCGCCGATAATCGTCAAAACCGGCTGTATCGAGCAACGCCCGTACCGGGACCCCAAGGCGCATGTATTGCAGCGCCGACAGGTAAAGGAGCGGACCGCTTCCTGCGAAGATGGCTCCTGATTTTGCGATGCCCGATGACTTGAGAAGCAACTGGGCCGCACCGGCCGTCATGACATTGGGCAGATCCCAGCCGGGGATTGGGAAGGGCCGCTCATACGAGCCGGTTGCCAGAACAAGTGAAGACGACTCCACCCTCGCCGACGTTTTTCCGCAAGAGTACGCAACTTGCCACACGTCGCCGGCCTGCTCGATCAACCAGACAGCCGCACCCCTCACATATTCGACCCCGCTTTTCCCAAGTGCGTCTGCAAGCAAGACCCCCTTTTCGAAATGAGCGCCATTTTTGGCACCCGGTTGCAACGGGCTGTTCTCCAGGGAGTTGTAGACCTGCCCTCCGGGACCGGACTGCTCATCAAGGATGACTACGGAAAGACCCAACGCCGCGGCTTCGGCAGCGGCAGACATACCTGCAGGTCCGGCGCCCACGATGGTGATGTCGTATATCCTAGGCTTCATACGATCCTCCAGGCAGGCATAACTGTCGTCGGATCTGCATGCTGTCTTCTGCATACTCCAGGCAGGCCTGTCGGTTCGGACAGCCATCGATTTCCACGAGACATTCGAAACACACACCCATCATGCAGAATGCGGACCGTGGCTTGCCGCTGACGGGAGAGTGGCGGAATGCCGTTGCTCCCTGCGCCAGGAGAACCGCTGCAATCCGCGTTCCGCGGCGTGTCTCCACCGGCTTTCCGTCGATCTCGACAACAACCGTGTCGCCGACCTCGCCGGGCTCTGGAGAGGCGACCTGCCAAACCGTCTCCATCTCAACGTTTCCCAATGAAGATGTTGTCAAGGCCATAGATGCGGTCAAGCACCGCCATCAGAGCCAAAGCACCGACGATCAGGACGGTGGAAACCGAGGCCACCAGCGGATCAATCGTTTCCTCAATGTGCAGATAGAGGCGCACCGGCAACGTCACCGTCGATGGCGACGATAGAAAAGCGGTCATGGTCAGTTCGTCGAAGCTCTGCAGGAACGCGAGGATCCAGCCGCTGACGACACCGGGCAGGATGACGGGCAAGGTCACGCGCCGGAAAATCACCCAGGGACGCGCACCAAGAGACGCTGCCGCTTGCTCCAGCTTCACATCCATTCCCGACGACGTGGCGACCGTCAAACGCAATGCGTAGGGCAGAACGATAACGACATGCGCCGCGACCAGTGCACCGAAGTTGCCATAAAGCCCGAGACCGGAGAAAAAGCGCAGAAACGCGACCCCCAGGACAACATGCGGAATAAGCAAGGGCGACAACAACGCCGCATTTATTGCCTCTTTTCCCGCGAACTGCGCTCTCGTCAGGGCAAGGGCAGCGGGAACCGCCAAGACGATCGCGATCGTCGCGGAGATGGCACCCAGCACGATACTGGTTTGCAGAGCGCTCAGGAATGCAGGCTCATTCAACAGCGCCACATACCAGCGCAAAGACGCGCCGTCGAAAGGCATCGACAGGTATGCCTTGTCGGTAAACGAGACCAGTGCCACCGCAACCAGCGGAGCGGCAATGAACATCACGAACAGCGTGTGAAACGCCAAGGCGATCGGTCCGTTTCTCCTCATGCCGCTCTCTCCTTGAACGCGAGTGATATTGCCTTCTGTTTCTGGTCCCGCCGCCGCTCCATCATCCGGCTGTAGGTCACGACAAGGCCGACATTTGCCACCAGCATGAGCACGGCAACGGCAGCGCCCAGCGGCCAGTTCAAGGTGTTCAGAAATTCGTCATAGACGAGCGTCGCGACAACCTTCAGCCGCCGTCCGCCTATGATGGCGGGCGTTGCAAAGGCAGTTGCCGCCAGGGAAAACACGATAATCGAACCAGAGACGATCCCCGGGATGACCTGCGGCAATACCAGACGCCGGAGAACCGTGAACGGACCTGCCCCCAGAGACTCGCCGGCGAGCTCGATATTGCGGTCGAGCCGTTGCAGTGCAGCCCACACGGCGATTACGACGAAGGGGACGAGAACGTGCACCAGGGCAATCACCATGCCCGTCATTGTGTACATCAGGGAAACGGGCCGGTCGGTCAAACCCAGGGCCTGAAAGCCCTGACTGAGAAGACCGCTGCCTCCAAAAATCAGCGCCCAGCCAAGTGTCCTGACCACAACTGCAATCAGCAACGGACCCAGGATAACCATCAGGAACAGGCCCCGCCACGGCGGCTGCATCCTGTAAAGGATATATGCTTCCGGCACCCCGATCAGGATGCACGCGAGTGTGACCGTCAAAGCCAGGAAAAGTGTGCGGGCGAATATCGTGTGAAAATACGGATCGGAGAGGATTTCGAGGTAGTTGCCGAGGCCGTAGGCCGGCAGGATGCCAACACCGTCCTGATACCCGTTCAGACTCAGAAGGAATGTCGCTGCGAGCGGCGCTGCCACGAACAGGATGTAGAATGCGAGCGCGGGCGAACTTAGCCAGTAGGGTCGTGATGCCTTATGCATGACAGGCCTCCACGACCCGCATTTTCAAGGCATCCCAGCTCAGCGTCACATGCTGGCCCTCTTCGAAGGGCGCAGTCCCGTTCGGGCTGTAAACCAGAACGGTACCCAGGGCACAATTGACGTCGTAGATCCATCGGTCGCCCAGAAAAACCCTCGAGTGAACCTGCCCCTCGACCTTGTCCTGAAACCCCTCTTCGCCGGATCCAATGCGAATGTGCTCAGGCCTCAGCGACACTTTCACCGGCCCTTGAACCAGCGCCTGGTCATCCGGAGCCCTGAAGTGGTGACCGGCGATTTCAAGCACCCCAGACCCGCCGCCTCCTGCCTGGAGCCTTCCTGACAAAAGGTTCGTCTTGCCGAGAAACCCGGAGACGAAGGCGGATGCCGGTTTGTCATATACTTCCTGCGGACTTCCCGCCTGCTCGAGTTTGCCCTGGTTCATAACCGCAATCCGGTCGCTCAGCGCCATTGCCTCGGCCTGGTCATGCGTGACCATGATCGTTGTCGTGCCGACCGTGCGTTGAATGCGGCGCAATTCACCCTGCATGTCGTCCCGGAGCTTGGCATCGAGGTTGGATAGCGGTTCATCGAGCAACAGCAGCGGCGGCTCGATCACAAGGGCGCGGGCAAGAGCGACGCGTTGCTGCTGCCCGCCGGACAATTGCGCGGGGAAGCGGTGCGCCATGCCCGCAAGGCGCACCAGATCGATGACATCCGCAACGCGGCGCCGTGCGTCCGGTTGCGGAACCTTGAGCATCTCAAGCCCGAAGGCGATGTTCTCCGCCACGGTCATGTGAGGAAAAAGCGCGTAGGTCTGGAAGACGACGCCGAGGCGGCGCTCCCGTGGCCTGACGGCTTTCAAGGATGTGTTGTTCAGACGGATGTTTCCGGCAGACGGGTCAAGGAACCCGGCGATCATGTTCAAAGTTGTCGTCTTGCCACAACCGGACGGCCCCAGGAGTGAAACAAACTCACCTTTTTCAACCATGATGGTCAGCTCGGACACTGCCGGTACACCAGCGAAATCCTTGGTCAGACCATGTAGCTCCAGAAAGGCCATTCAAAAATCTCCACGCTGTCCGCCAGGGGCATGCCAGGCACCGTTCACTGCTCAACCTCACGCGTCCAGCGCTTGGTCCAGCCCGAGCGCAGCCGGTTGACAACCGACCAGTCGACGGTGACAAGCCGGGCGACCTCTTCAGGTCCGTAGGCGACAGACGCAGCCACGGCTTCACGCAGCTCGACTTTTCCGTTGGTTGGTCCCCAGCCCTTGTATTCGGCGAGAATTTCCTGTGATTTGGAAGACAGGATGTGCTGCAGAAGCAGTTGCTGCAGCTCCGGCTGATCACTTCCGGCAACCGGGCAAATCGTCGTCAGCAACGCCATTGCGCCTTCCCTGGGCCAGACCATCTCGATCGGAAACCCGGTGGCAGCCAGGGATGCGACCCGGCCGCTACCCCAAACCCCGATTTCGACCTCCCCGGTCTGAAAGAGTTCGGAGATCTTGCTTGAAGAGGTCTCGAAGGACCGCACATTCGGCGCCACTTTTTCGGCAATGAATTCAAAACCAGGGTCGCTGTTCTCGAGATCGCCGCCTTGAATTGCATTGATGGAAATGAGCGTGTGCAGACCGTATGTATTGGTAATTGCGGGTACGGTCAGACGGCCATGGAACTTGCTGTCGCCGAGATCGAGCCAGGAAGCAGGCGGCTCCCAACCCTCTTTTTCGAATGCTGCCGTGTTGTAGGCAATTCCAGTAGCGACGATGCCAACTCCAATCGAGTTGCCTCCGCCATTTCTTTTGGCAAGCTCATAAATGTCATCCAGCACCGGAGCCTTGGCCACGGGTGAGCAAAGGCCAAGGTCTACGGCCTGTTGCATCGGCCCATCGTCAAGTATCGCAATATCGATTTCCGGATTGTCCCGCTGCGCTTGCAAGCGTGCCAGATTATTCGTCGATGTTCCGGCGACATATTCGATCCGGACACCGTGTTCCTCCTCGAACGGCGGAAGGATCATGTCCCGAAGAACAGATTCCGTCGAGCCACCATAAGCAGCAAGATAGAGAACTTGTTCCGCTTGCGCGTCCTCGGCGACAGCCAGTCCTGCTGAAACCATCAGCATTATGGCCGGAATGGTGTTTGCACTGCTCTTCATCGATCCCCCCGGCAGTTCTGTCATGGATTTGACAAACTTAATCAACACGCCATATAGATTCCAATTCAAAAAAATATCGAGAATATTCACAATATGAATACCGACAGGCGTGAAACATGAACATGCGGCAGCTTCAGGCCTTTCGGGCAGTCATGCTTGCAGGCACAGTCACGGGCGCGGGCGAACTGCTCAGGCTAACACAGCCGACAGTAAGCAAACTCATTTCCGATCTGGAGTATCATGCGGGCCTGAAGCTGTTCGATCGATCCCACGGGCGGCTGCTTCCACGACCGGAGGCCCATCAGTTGCTGCGCCAGATTGACCGCGTGTTCACCGCCATGGACGACGTGGAGCGCCACGCGCGCCAGCTGGCCAGAGGTCAGTCCGGTCACCTGCACATCGTTGCGATACCGGCCCTCGCTCTCGACTTCTTGCCCCAGGCCGTAGCCTCTTTCCTGGCAAAGCGGCCAGACGTCACCATCGAGTTGAACGCCCGCGCGGGCAGCAGGGTCGTTGAATGGATTGCCGGTCACCAGGCGGACCTTGGTTTCGCCTCGGATATTGCGGTCAACGCCAATGTCGAGCTGCAACCGTTTCAATCGCTTGCAGGTGTTTGCATTCTACCGCTAGGCCACCCTCTTGCAGACAAGTCAGCGATTGAACCCAGGGACCTGGCCGGAGAACGGTTTATCTCGCTGGGCCGCGAAACCGCATTCCGCCATCATATCGACCGGGTTTTCGAGGAAGCGGAAGTTGCCCGCCGTGTTGTCGTCGAGACGGGCTCGTCGGCGACAGCCTGTTCGTTTGTGAAGGATCGAGTGGGAGTAGCGATTATCGATCCGGTCACCGCGGCCGACAGGCATCAGTCACTGGATATCGTCATCCGGCCCTTTCGGCCAAGAATTCCCTTTGTCACGCATGCGGTATTGCCCAAACACACTGCACGCCCGGTTCTCGTGAACGAGTTCCTGGACCATTTGGCAGGCCTTCGGCAGCCCGGCCAGACATTGCCGGATTGATACTCACGCCGCGCGCTGGCTCTGCTCCGTGCCGTTCAAGGCATCTCCGAGGATGCTGAGGGAGAACGTGGTGAGAAAGATCAGAACGCCAGGTATGACCGTGATCCACCATGCGGAGAACAGGTGATCGCGACCGGCATTCATGATCGACCCCAGACTGGCATTCGGCGGCTGGACACCCAGACCCAGGAAACTGAGCGTCGTTTCCAGGAGCATCGACTCGGGAAAGTTCAGCGTCGCGTTCACCACGAGGACGCCAGAGATATTCGGCAAGATATGGCGCCAGTAGATTGCCGGCCAGCTCGCGCCATAGGCACGTGCTGCGCTGATATATCGGTTGTTCATATGCGAAAGCGCAAGCCCCCGGGCAAGCCGGGCATAACGTTCCCAACCATACAGGCTGACCAGCAACAACAGGACCAACATGTTGGCCCCGAGAAAGGCAATGCTTGCGACCGCCAGGACAACAAAAGGCAGTGCCGCCTGCAGATCTATGAGTGTCGTCACGACGTCGTCGATGATCCCGCCGAAGTGAGCGGCAGCAAAACCTGCTGAAATGCCGATGCAAGCTCCCGCCAGCGTACCGAAAAGCGCCAACAGCAGGCTCACCCGAATAGCGGAACACAGCCGCACAAGAATATCCCTGCCAAGCTGGTCGGTTCCAAGCACATGTTCCGCTGTTCCACCAAAGCCGAGTGGAGGTTTCAGCCTTGCAAGCAGATCGATTTCGGTTTGGCCGTCAGGAAAAAGGATCGGAACAAAAATTCCGGCAACAACCAGTGCCGTGATCCAGAAAAGTGCAAGATGAACACTCCCAAGCATGCGGGAGAACCGGCGTTTTCCACGAGAGCGGATGGCTCGCGAGTTCATGCATTCACCTGCTGCTGGCGTGCCTCGGACGATGCAATTCTCGGATCCAGAAACCGGTAGGCAATGTCGATGCAAAGATTGGTGAAAACCATTACGAGCGCCAGCAGGATGACGATGCACTGAACAACCGGCAGGTCCTTGGATAGGACCGAATTGACAAGCAGGCGCCCCATGCCTGGCCAGGAAAACACCGTTTCGACGACGGCAGCGCCACCCAGAAGAGAACCGAAGATCAATCCCGACACTGTAAGGATGGGTATGGCCGCATTCGGCAGGGCGTGTCGCCACAAGATGGCCGCAGGAGAAGCCCCCCGAGCACGCGCTGCCAACAGAAACGGCCGATCGAGAACAGTTATCATGGATGCGCGCGCGTATCGCGCAACGATCCCCATATAGGCTGTCGTCAAAGTAATGACAGGCATCACGAAATGGGCAGGTCCGGATGCACCGCCCGCCGGAAGCAGACGCAGCCACAAGGTGAAAACAAGGATCAGCAACAGCCCCAGAAAGAAATTCGGCATGCAGAACCCCGTTACCGAGAACGAGATGATCAGCCGGTCCATCACCGTGCCCTGCCGCGTGGCAGCGTACATTCCGGCCGGGACACCGACCGCCAGCGCAAGCAAAAAACCGGCACCCATCAATTGCATGGTCCTGGGAACTGTTTCGAAAACCACTTCCTCGACGGGCCGCCCGTCCCGCAGCGAAGTCCCGAAGTCACCGGCCGCAAGGTTTGAAAGATAGGACAGGAACTGGGTGACGATCCCTTGATCAAGGGCGTAGCGGGTCCGGAAATGTTCCAGGGCCTCGGGGGTGGCGTCTACACCCAGCAATGCGAGTGCCGGGTCGCCGGAAAGGCGAAGCAGGACGAAGGTGAATGTCAGAGCCAGGAGAACGGTAAATGCCGTGCGGGAGACTTTCCCAAGAAGGAACATCATACCACCTTCTCCATCTGACCGTGATCGCCCGGGTTGGTCCCGGCAGTTGAATCACATGCTCCCGGAAGGCCGCTTTCAAAAGCGGTGCACAATTCGATCAGGCGGCGTGTGTAGGGATGCCTCGGCTTCTCGGAAACATGGTCAGGAGGTCCGGTTTCAACCACTTCTCCAGCCAGCATGACCGCAACCCGGTCCGCAAGCGGCCAGACTGTGGCAAGGTCATGAGTAACGAAGAGTATCGCAACCCCGAGCGTTTGCTTAAGTTCCTTGAACAATTCAATAATTTCTGCCTGCACGGACACATCGAGAGCAGAAGTCGGCTCATCACAGACAAGGAGCCTGGGGCTCAGCATGAGCGCGCGGGCAATCGCCGCGCGTTGCAGTTGGCCGCCGCTCAGCTGACCGGACCTCGCATTCATGAGATCGTCTTCAAGTCGGACCTTGCGCAGCATCTTGAGTGCAGCGTCGCGCCTGTCCGCTGCTGTTCCAATGCCGTTTACGCGCAGCGGTTCCGCTATTTGACGACCGATCGTCAGGCGCGGATCGAATGCAGAATGTACTTCCTGAAATACCATCTGGGCCCGGGGCAAACGCCGCTTTATGGGGTCCGGCCCGTTGCTGCCGTCGAAATCGAATTCGACGTATCCTGATGTGGGCGCAGAAAGACCAAGGACGATGTTGCAAACCGTTGATTTTCCGCTACCGCTTTCCCCGATCAGCGCAAGACATTCGCCTTCCCCGATACTGAAAGAGACGTTCCTCAGTATCTGTCTTGCCGGCCCCCTTTTGATCAGCCCCAGAAAAGGCTTCGTCTGATACGCCTTGCAAATTTCGCGAAGCTCGATGACGGCCGGGACGGACTTTTTCACGATTTTCACTTTGCTTGCATGGGAAAAGCGCAATTCGGTTGCGAGTGCTGGCAAGGTTTCGGCCGGAACGTGGCATCTGAGGCTACCCTCACCATGGGTTCTCAAGACGACGGGCTCCAGCATGCAATCGGACCGCCGGTGCTGGCAGCGGGCGGCAAAACGGCACAGGTCGCCGCGCTCTCCATGCGCCGGCATGACGCCTCCGATAGGCTTGGGAGGTTCTGACTGGCGCAAGCGCGGAACACTGCGCAGGAGCGCGGTACTGTAGGGATGACGCAACTCGCCGAGACCCGCGGAAATATCCGCCGTTTCGACAAGCTGGCCGGCATAGAACACGGCTATCCGATCGCAATAAGCCGCCGCCTGCAGGTCATGCGTGACGAGAATGAGCGCTGCATCGCGCGTTTTCGTCAAATTCTTCAGAAGCGCGAGAATACGGAGGCGGTTTTCGAGATCGAGCGCGGTTGTCGGCTCGTCAGCGATGATCAACTCCGGATCGCCGGCGAGAGCAAGAGCAATCATGACCCTTTGTGCCATGCCGCCGGACAACTCGTGAGGATACTTCTCCAGAACCGAAGCCGGATCGCCAAGTCCGGCTTCAGCAAGACTTGCATGAGCTTTCTCGACAGCTTTTCTGCCCCGAAGGCCGACGAGGTGGCGGAACGTTGTCAGGAAATGGCTCCTGACCGTTTTCAATGGGTCCAGTCTGCCGACAGCATCTTGAAAAACCACTCCAATCCGGCGGCCATGGATTTTGGATAGCGCACCGTTATTGGCAGCGATCAGATCAATGCCGTCAAAAACGGCTTGTCCGGAAAGTCTGTGTCTTCCCCTTGCAAGCAACCTCGCAAACCCGAGACATGTGGCCGTCTTTCCACTGCCGCTTTCACCGACAAACGCGTAGCTCTGGCCTTTGCCGACTGTTATTGACACGCCTTCAACGGCGTGAACTTGGCCGCCGTCAGCCGTTGGAAAGGCAACCCCGAAACCTGAAAGGCGAAGCAACGGCTGCGTCTTGACGACTTCCGCCGGGCCCACATCCCGACGGAAGCTTGCTTGGTTCCCGGACTGCACATCCGAAAGTCGTTTCGCCAGCACGGCTAGCTGCCTCTATCTGACCGGCCCAAAGTCAAGGAACGGTGCTGGCGTCGGAGTCCAGGCGAGACCGGCACGTTTGCCATAGAAGGCACCGCGTACATGCAGTTCGGTTGCCGGGATATCTTCCCAATCGACGATTTCCAGCATGCGTTTGAAAACGTCCCTGC
Organism: Stappia sp.; assembly: GCF_048261845.1. GTDB lineage: Bacteria > Pseudomonadota > Alphaproteobacteria > Rhizobiales > Stappiaceae > Stappia. The sequence goes on from NZ_JBLXFR010000001.1 coordinate 121,110, forward strand.
GAACTTCGGGGTCGAGGCTGGATTCCAGTTGTTCTCCAAGCTGGTTGAATTCTTCATTCCGCCACTGATTGCGAAGATCGACGCTGCTGCCTTTGCCGTACACCCGCCATACACCACCAACCGGGTCCGGGATGTTCATCAGTGTCGCACCGTTGTGAATGAACGCCGGGTCAGCGATCAGGATCGTGTCCCAACCCGCCTGAACCTGCATGTCGATGTTGAAGCCAACCGCTTCCCACATGGCAGCAATCACTTCGGAGGTCGGAAGTTCGACCGGATACCAGTGCTCCAGCACCAGGTAAGGGATGGATTCACCGCCATATCCGGCCTGGGCGATCAGTTTCCTCGCCTTTTCGGGATCGTAGGCAGGGCCGTTGTGCTCCCCGATATAGAGATCGCCGTAGTAGGGGAACTGGAATCCGTTCGTCAGATCAACCCTGCCGCCCCACAGGCTGTCGACGATGGCCTTGCGGTCGATCGCCAGAGAAAGCGCTTGGCGAATGCGCGGATCGGCGAGAACCGGATGATTGGTTCCGAAGCGGATCGAGCGGGTCATGATCGAATTGCCGCCGACGACTTCAAGGTCGCCATAGCCTTCAACCAGCGCTATCTGGTCCGGATCGATATCCGTGATGATGTCGTAATCTCCGGCCACCAATCCTGCTATGCGAGCGGATTGCTCCGGGACTTCGACATAACGGATGGCGCTGTAGGGCGGCCGACCGCCCCAATAGGCATCATGAGCTGCCAACAGCAGTTCTTCTTTCGGCTTGAAGGCTTCGACCTTGTAGGGTCCCGTCGAAACGACTGCCCGTTCCCAGTCCGAAAAGCTTTCTGCAGCCTGAAAGGCTTCCTTGCTGATGATCTGCGACATCCATGCGGATAGGCGCGAGACAAGAACCGGGTCCGGCTTGCCGGTGATGAACCGGACTGTGTCCTCATCGACAACGTCGACGCGCTCTATCGTCTTCAAATAGGCGCGGCTTGGACCATAAGCGGGGGCATCTGCAGAGCTGACACGCTTGGGTCCGAAAGAGAAGGCGACATCTTCTGCGGTCATAATGCGCCCGTCATGCATGACCACACCGGGCCGCAGATCGACCTCAAGCGTGCGCTCGTCAACACGGCGCCATTGCATCGCCAAGCCCGGCTCTTTCAGGAAATTGTCCTGGTAGTCCGTTCGGATCAGGAAGTCGGCAATGCTCGGCACGATCTGGAAGGAGGATGTCCGCGTCTTCATCACCGGTTCGAGACTGTCCGGAAGCTCCTGGACAGCGACCGTCAGTCGTGGCCGGTCATCCGCAGCCCGAGCCTGCATTGACATCTGGGTGACCAAGATCATCGCAATGGCGATCACCCGACCGCCGCCCAAGACCGACGGCACGCTGGAATTGATTACTTTTCTGAACTTCACGACACCCTCCCGCGAGGTCTTCAAAAAACTTGCTCGCAAACACATGCCGTCCGCACCATCCGCAGCCGGCTACGCGAAATCTTCGCTCTCAGGCAGCCACGACACCCCTTTGGCCATCCACCGCCGCAGCCTCCGCCCACCCTTCGGTGAAATAGGATGCATACCCGAACCTTGAGACTTCCAGGCAAGTAGACCTGCCGTTCCGGGTCGCACTGACACGAACCTGCTCCGGCTGTCCGGCAACGGCTTCGTCGGCCATGATCTCGTTGATGACGCGTCCGCTCATGCTGGTTGGGACCGCGACACCCAACAGTTCAAGAATGGTCGGCGCGACATCGCAAATACCCGTGGATTGCTCGTTGGTTGCGTTGGTTTTGAACCTTTCGCCCTCCGCCAGCAGCAGGCATGACAGTTCGTCCCTGTGCAAACCACCGTGCGTCCCGCAACCGACGGCAATCTCGTAATTGCTCACATCGCACCAGGCAGAACCTGCAATACCGTTGGTATTGCAGGTCCCGTCCGCACCCAGATTGATATAGAGGTCCGGTGAGCGCGGATGATCGACACCCAACATCCGGAGTGAGATCGTTCCCTCCACAGTGCCGAGTTCGGCTCCCGGAGACCCACACCGACTGAAGGCTCCGCCAAACCATGGTTTTTCGGAAACAAAGTCGAACACTTCCTGCATGTGCCCGGGATCGTCGTTTGCAAACCACAGCCCCGCCGCCCTGCCCGGACAAACGAGAATGTCCACCCCGTCACCAAAGCGATGACCGGCCTTGAACCCCGCATCGTTCAGTTCGTCACGTACCGATACGGTTCCCGAGATGGTCACATGGCCATGATCGGAGGTGACAAGAAGAGATATGTTGCCAGCGTCCGGCTGAGCCATGCGCCATTCCATCAGGCGGCCAAGCGCGCTGTCGCATTGACGCATCGCGACCAAGTGCCCCTCGTCGCCCAAACCGTACCGGTGTGCGGCACTGTCTGCTTCCGTCAGCCAGATGATGGCAACGTCAGGATCGTACTCGCGCCAGATGGTTCTGGTAAAAACGTCCAGCGCCGTTTGAATAGACAACTCGCGGCATCCATCAAGCGGCACGCCGTGTGTCGCGGACAACGAGGCGGCCAACTTTCGAGGGAAGGAGATTTGCGGGTGCCGCACATTGGCGCCCACATGCCCAAAATCGCCCCCCTTCCAGTTGAGCGCAGCCAGCGACCCCTGGCCGCTTGAGGTAATCACCGCCAGCCTCTTGCCCGCGTTCGAAAGTATTTGCGGAAGGCCAAGCACCGTCACCATGCCATGATGAAGCTGCCTTTCCGCGGATTGCCAATGCCCCATCAGATGCGTCTGCGTCGGCTCTGCGGATTTCCCGCGCGCAAAGAACTGGTTTCCCAGAACCCCGTTGGCAGCTGGCGGAGCGCCGGTTGAAAGCGCCGTCAATGCGCCCCGGGTTTCACTCGGAAACACGGTCCGGTGGTTTGCACACCATGCACCCCTGCCCCGGAGCTCCGCGAGGTTCGGCATGGTGCCTGCATTCACCATGTCCGGACGCAACCCGTCGATGCCGACGACGATAACGCGGTGCCGCTCAGCCACAGGGTCTCTCTTCCAATGCCGGGTGTTCGGCGCCCGCCTCGTCGACCTCCCGTTCGTGCCCGGGAAAAACAACAAACACTCCGGCATCGGCCAGCTTCTTCGCGATCGGATCAGGAGGCGACTTGTCAGTGACGAGAGTTCCGATTTTTTCAAAAGGTATACTGCAATAATTGCCTGCGGCGCCGAATTTACTCTGATCCGCAACACAAATAACTCTTCGTGATCGCTCGGCGATTTTCTGCTTGAGTCGCTGATAGTATTTTTCAGCCTCCAGCATCCCGTGATTCACATCGAGGCCGAAAACACCGATTACCGATGTGTCGAAAACGCATTCCTGAATTGCATCCAAGACCTGCTGCCCCTCCAGCGCACCGTTTTCGTAGGAGTAATCTCCCCCGGTCAGGGCAACCTTCTGCTTCGCCGGGCCATGAAGGGCTTCAGCGATCATCGGCATGTTGGTAAGAACGGAAAGGGTCGGCCCGCGGCTCAACTCGCGCGCGACCTCCAGCGTCGTGCTGCCGCTCGTCATGAAAATCCACTGATCCGGCTCGAGCAGGGAGACCACCAGTTTCGCGATCTGGCGTTTTTGGTCGCCATACGCCTGCATTCTCGCGGCAACAGGTGCCCTGCGACCAGCGGGCAATGCCCCCCCGTGCACCCGATGGATACGGCCTGACTTTTCCAGGTGATGAAGGTCACGACGGATCGTTTCCGTCGACACACCGTAGCTTTCGGCGATCGTGCTGATTGTTATTCCGTTTCCGGCGTCAATCAGTTCTGCAAGCATTTGCTGCCTGCTGGCTGCGGTAAGTCTCAACATTCCACCCGGCCCAGTCATATCGATAGGGCAATCCATAAAGACGGAATGATTCAGCGATGTGACGATATGTGGCTTTTTTTGCCTTTCTGAGGCCTTCGCTCAGATGAGCCGCAAGGATCGATATCTCCAGTAGGGCGCGGCAAGGTTGTCCCGGCTTTCATATCGACGGCAACTTACACAGGTGATCATTATGCAATCATTGGTTTAATGAATGGAAACACCAATCCGGTGAATAGCTCCGATAGGAGATAAAATAAGCATGTATTCCAATTAGTTATTAGGCATTCAATTTCTCTATGAACTCAATTTCAGGTTGACTAAACCCCATCCCGCCACCCAGTCTCCATGACAGATTGATGACGTTTCGATGACAATTTACACCCGGACCGAAGGCGAAACGAGATGCGGCTCCGCAGTTCCCTCCCTATCCTCGGCGCGTTGGAGGATATACCGAATCTGATCACATTCGCCGGTGCACTCGCGGCAATGGCCGCTTGCTACTGCGCGCTCCAACGGGAGTTCAACGCAGCCCTGGTCTTGGCTCTTTGGGCACATGTTGCTGATTCTCTTGATGGATTGGCTGCACGCAGACGCCCCGGACGAACGGCATCTGTAAAGCAACTCGGCAAACATCTTGATTCCCACGCCGACCTGCTGTCGGGCGGCGCATTTCCGCTCGTATTCCTGATAACAGCCGGAAACGGCGAACCGGTCGCGGTGTTGGGCGGTTTCCTGTTGTGTGCCGCAGGTGTTCTCCGCTTGAGCTACTTCGACGTGCACGGTCTCAGCAGCGGGGCTTTTGTCGGCCTGCCGCTTCCCCATAACGCATTGGTTCTGTGCAGTGTCTATTGGTTTTCCCTGGCCGCCCCGGAAGATTTTCGGCCCATTTTACTCGGAATTTCCGCCATTTTGACCGCAGCACTGCATGTTCTTCCCATTCCATTTCCTAAAATGAACAACACCGCAATTCTCGCAAGCGTTGTCCTTGCAATCGCGTTGTCCCCGATTCTTGCCGGTTTTGGCCGCTGACAGGCGAAGTCCGGTTGACGCAAGGAGTTTCCCGATGATCGACCACGTCCCTTGCAAATCCCGAGTCAAGCTGCGGTCCGAACCGGACCACGCTCATCGGTCGGCGGGCGATCAAGGGCCGGTCCGGTCCGCCATCGTGACCGCGGCAGGGCTCGGATCGCGCCTTGGTATCCTTACGAGGAACCAGCCGAAAGCCTTGGTAGCCGTTGCCGGTTCTCCGTTGCTTGTTCGGCTCGCAAACCAGCTCGAGAATGCGGGCGTCAGGGAGTTGACCGTCGTGCTCGGCTACCGAGGCGAACAGATACGCCAGGCCATCGGGACCGAATTGGGAGCAATGACGGTCCGCTACGTGGAAACCCCGGACTACGAGACAACGAACAATATTGCCTCCATCGCAAGAGTTCCTGCACAGACACGCCCTGTCGTCATTTCCGACTGCGACGTCTTTCTGTCCGAATTGCCGCCAAGCTGGATGTGCACCGCGGGCATCGACATTCTCGTACCGACACGGCCTTTGGCAGCGGGCGAGGCCGGTACCGTTCTTCGCCCGGAGAAAGGCGGCTGGCGCATGCTGGTGCTGCGAGACGTCACCGAGATCCGCTCCGGCGACCGAAAAACCATCAGCCTCTACCTGCTTTTTTCCGCCAGCCTCCTGAACCTGTTCTTCAAGGGCGTGGCCGAGGCAGTCGCGGCCGGGTTCACAGAACGTTACTACGAAGACGTCCTGGCCGATCTCCTCACGGACCATTTTTCCATCAGCAATATCGCTATCGAAGAGGCGGACCTGTCCGCCTTCGAAGTCGACAGGCCGTCAGATCTTCAATCCGCAGAACGCTGGGCTGCCGCACAAGTTCTCTGATCTGGATCCTGGAGGAAGAAACATGTTCGCAAGCGCTACCGCAATCGCACACCACGGGGAAATCATACAAGGCACCTTTCATGACGCCGCGGGCCGGCTCCATCGCGGTCTGGTGACATTGCCCTTCACGCCCAAGCACACAACGGCTTTTGCGCAGCTTACGGAAAATTGCGGGAGCATTTCTGTTCAGCCACCCAGCAAGACCAAGGCGCTTGGCGCCGTCCGGCTTCTCCTGAAAGACCGGGGCTACACCGGGTCCGGGCTGCAGATTGTCCTCAGGTCGAATATCCCCTACGGCTTCGGACTCGGATCGTCCACGGCGGACATTATCGCCGGCCTGAACGCAACAGCTCGACTTTTGAAATTTCCCCTGAAGAAGCGCGACTTGTTCAAGATCGCTGTACGGGCCGAACAGGCAAGTGACGGAACCATGTTCCTGAAGCGGCCGCGGATGGTCTGCCAGCGCGAGGGAGAGGTTCTCGAGCGTTTCAAGAACAGCCTCCCGCCCTTCTCTCTTATCAGTGTCAACGCAGATCCCGACAACCCGGTGGACACCTTGAAATATCCTCCGGCGCGCTACCGCCGCGATGAAATCGCGGAGTTCGATGCCCTGAGGGGCCGTTTGAGAACGGCACTGGGAAAACGCGATCTGCGCCTGCTCGGCGAGATATCGACCCGCAGCGCCATCATCAATCAGCGGTACCTGCCGCAACCGCATTTCGAGGACATTCTGATGATCGCCCGAAATGCCAAGGCTGCCGGGGTTCAAGTGGCCCATAGCGGCAGAATGATCGGCATCATGCTGCCGCCGGACGCACACTACACGCACAAGTGTGTCCGAACAATTCAGGCGGACCTCCTGGCACTTGGTCTCTTTCCCGAATTCCATCGGACACCGCACCCGTTCGAAGGTTGAGCGGCACGCGACCCTGCCACGCAACTGAGCACCAACAAAGGACAAGGACCATGAGCGGCATTTTCGGTGCGGCCGGGAGCAACCCGAGAGAAGTCGAGGACGCCCTACGCACGATGCGCCATCGTGGAGCACTTATCAAAAGTGGCTCGGCAGGGCCTTTCGTGGTGGCCAGCATAAGCGACGATCCAGGAGACTTCTTTTCGGGTTCGACATTGGTGGCCGCACTTGCAGGAACCTGTTTCGGTGACGACGGGAGAATGACCGCCGAGGCCTTCGCGCGGCACTATCAGAAGGCCGGAGCTCTCGATTTCTCCAATCACAGTGGACATTTTGCGCTTGCGATCGCGGACGGCGCACACGACAGGCTCATTCTCTACCGGGACGCCGTGGGCATCGCCCCCCTTCATGTCGGCCGAGGCGATGGGCGGATCATTTTCGCAAGCGAGTACAAAGCGATCCTTGCGATAACTCGCAAGCCGGAAATCGATACACAAGCCGTGAGCGGGTTCCTGAAAACCGGTTGGACCCCCCCGGGCCGGACCTTTCTTGAAACCATCCGCCCGGTTCCGGCCGGCCACGTCTGTCATTTTCGACAGGACCAAGCGATCTGCAATCACCGCAGCTCCAGACGAGTTGAAAAAACAGAGAAACCGGCTGATCCAGTTCAGGCCGTTGCGGGCCTGCTGCGGAACTCCGTGGACAGGATGTCCACGGAGTGCGACGCCACCGAAGCCGGCCTGATGCTGAGCGGCGGGGTCGACTCCGCCCTGATTGGCGGTCTGCTCAAGCAGACACTTCCCGGCAAGACGCTACGGTCCTACACGGTGGGCTACGGCGACGATGATCCCGAGATTCAAGGTGCCCGCGATACAGCGGACACCCTGGGGTTTCAGCACACCGAAATCTTCCTGAAACCAGCCGATTTCGACAGACTGATGCCAAAGGCCGTTGCAGCGATGGAAAACCTTGGTGGCCACGATGAATACCCTTGCCTCCTCGCCGCGCATGAAGCGGCCTTCGGCAAGATAGACGTCATGTTTTCCGGCAATCTGTCCGACACCCTTTTCGCGGGCATGAACGAACACCGGCAGATATGGGAGCGGGGAGATGCGGGCTCCCGCGGCGGCAGCAAAGACGGAATGCTTCTTTCGGCTGCCCTGCACAAGTCGCTGATGGTCAGGGACGAGCGCTTGAGCGCGCAGGAGATGTTCGCGGCCCGCTTCGGGCTGTCAGCGAGAATGCCCTATGCAGACCCTGACCTGATATCGCTTGCACTCGGCCTTCCCGACAGCTGCAAGGTATCCGCCCAACGCAACAAGATCGTACTGAGAGACGTGGCTGCGCGCACCCTTCCTCTCTCGATCGCCAATCGCCCAAAAGGCATACAGCAGCTGCGCTATGATGAAGTATTACGCGACTGGCTTCTGTATCGTTTGTCCCTGGCGACAAACAATCTTGTCAAGACGGAACTGCCTTTCACCCATTCGCAGATCAACGCTGTTCGCGATGAACTCCGTTCGCATATCACCACGCAGACCGTGCACGCGGCGTGGAACGTGGTCGCCGTGGACTTCTGGATCAGGGAATTTGTTCAGTCGGCACACCATGATTTAACGGTCACCTGAGATTAAAAACAGAACTAAAGCAATTAAAACACCACAATAAAGGTATACTTTGCCATGTCATACTTCAATTATTTGAATTTATCCCCATCGAAGGCAGATCTGATAAACAGTCTAGGAACGACCCTCGACAATCTGATGACAACTGATCTCAACATGACCGGGAGAGCGACAATATTCTACAAAGAATGTCGCAAGAATTCCAACGCGCCGCTGTCGACTTCAATTGCCTCAAAGGTCATTTCCGGCCTGGAACAAAACAACTCGCTCCTGTTCGTCACAGGCTGTGCAGTTCGTCCCGAAATCGATCTCAGCATCGGCGAACCGGACGGACCCGTTGGTGCAGCCGCGATCGCGCGGTCAGCCTATTTGTCCTCAGGCACGTTGAGCGTTGTTGTTACCGCCAATCCACTGGTTCGACAGGTAGCGGCTACATTCAAAGCGGCAGGCGCCGTAGTTCTGGAAAACGATGCCCCGTTTCCACCCCAGACAAAGCAAACCGATGTTTTTCTTGTCAAGATAATTGGGCTTGATTTCGATAGAAATATTGAGAGAGAACTTCTTGACGCGCTCAACAACGTTCATCCGGGCGCAGTCATCGCCGTCGAGCACTTGGGGCTTGCGACGGACGGTCGCGGGTATTTTTCATCGGGAAGGCCTTTCGAACACGGCGCCTTGCAGACCACAGCTCTCTTCAAGGCAGCAAAAGACGAAGGCATTCCCTGCGTAACATGTTTCGACAACCCCAATGAGGTCGGCACGGCCAGCCTGCATTCGGAAACGACAAAGCACCCTCCGATATCGACCGATTTCGAGTTCCTTCTACCTGGAACCAGTGCGAACTGGGCTGCCAGCGCGCTGGCCGCCGCAATCTCAGCCCTCGCCGTGTGTCCACACGGAGCATTCACAGAAAATCTTGATGTAAAAAGCACCGAAGCGGCGCTTCAAAATGGCGCCATTGATCCATTCAGTGGATTGGCCGATGCATCAACTGGAAATGATACGATCGAATACCCCTATCACTCAAATATAGTTGGCCTAATGGCCCGCGCTGCCTCGGGATACATTTCAGCCGTTGGTTATCTGTCTGACCACCACCCCTGATCACCAAGGTATAAGGCGATGAACCCGGAACCGATTGTATTCTCGAACAAGATGAAGGCGATATCGGCGATGTGCATATGGTCGATATTGAGTCCTCTCAATGGAATGTTTGTAAAGCTTGTTCCAGGAAACTTTTCCAGCATTTTTATTATCGAGATTTCTCTCTCAATTTTCTTGGTTCCCGGACTTATGCTGGCGATATCAAGCTTCGACAAAATTACCTTGAGAGAAAAGCGTGCAATCTGCATTCGTGGCAGCGCATGTTTGGCGTCAATCGCCGCAACCTTCCTAGGCGTTCGAAGAATAGATTATACGACGGTTTACTTCCTGGTTATGCTGGGGCCGCTAATTGCATCATTGGCTGGATCATTCGTTTTTTCGGAAATGGCTCAGAAAAATCAACTGATAGCCTGCATATTTACAATAATAGGCGCTTTTCTGGCACTCTCCCCTCAATTCGAATACTCCATATTCGAAATATCCATCATGTTACTCGTAGTTGCAACATCGACCACACTGACGTTGTCGTCTCGTTACGTTGGGCGTTCTTCCAACGTTTTGCGAAACACTATTATATCTCTATCTATCGCCGGTTGGCTGATACTTCCATTCGCGCTTTTTCAAACTCCAGAGCTGGAGTTTTCAACATGGCCGATATTGGCCGCAGTTTCGACGACGAACTTCCTGGCAATTCTCATGGGAGCCTATGCTTATGAGAAATCGACTATTTCATCCAATGCACCATACGAACTCCTCAAAGTCGTATGCGCAGTTCTTTTGGGCGCCATCATCTTCGGAGCAGTGCCCACAATTCCGGCATTATGTGGAATAGCGATCATATTTCTCACATCAATCGCAGTAGCCGCGAGCGATCTGTCTGTATTTCACGAGTTAAAATGTTTTCTCCGGAAGAAATCAGAGCGGCGGGTGAAGACCCGCGCATATCATAAATCAAGATCTTGAATCGAGTGCATCACGCAGCCAGTCACCGATCACGGTAGCCGCCAGGCTTGCAAACGCGATGACAAGGCCCGGGACCACCGCAATCCACCAGGCGTTCACCAGATAATCCCTTCCCTCTCCCAGCATGGTCCCAAGGCTCGTGTTGGGAGGCCGAACACCGAGCCCCAGAAAGCTCAATGTTGTCTCGAGCAAGAGGGTTTCGGGAAAGTTCAACGTAAATGCGACAATGAGGGCGCTGCTGACATTCGGTAGAATATGCAAGGCATAGATGCGGAACGTACCGCCCCCAATGTGCCTGACCGCCGCAACATACGGCTCTTCCCGAGCCGCGAGAGTTACACCCCGGGCGATCCTCGCGTATCGCTCCCAACCGAACAGCCCGACGACGGCCACGAACAGCCAAAAGTTCCCTCCAAAGAATGCCACGACAGCCATGGCAACTATGATGAATGGCAAAGCGGCCTGAACGTCGACCAGCATCATGATGAAATCATCCACGATGCCACGGCAGGCCGCAGCTATCATTCCAAGAGACGTCCCGATTATCGCACCAATTATGGTTCCGAGAAATGCAACAAGCATACTTGTCTTTATTGAAAGAAGAATTCGCGCAAGCATATCTCGACCGAGTTGATCCGTCCCGAGAACGTGCTCAAAGTTTCCGCCAAAAAGAACTGGCGGCAACAGCCTGGCTCTCAGATCGCTCGTCAGGGCATTCTCTGGCGTGATAACTGCCGCAAGCAATCCCAGAAGGAATAGTAGTAGAAGCCATCCTGCCGCGATCCACACCGAAACGGGGACGGATCGGCCCGAAGACCGGCGGTCCGTTGCGTCCAGACGACCAAGGCCCCACGCTGTCACTGTTTGCTCCTGCTACCGGAGGTTCCGCGGATCCTTGGATCCAGCCATCCATAGAGAAAATCGACCAGAAGGTTTGCGCAAATCATCGTGGACGCGATCAGGAGAACGATCGTCTGAACAACGGCCAGATCACGTGTCGATACCGCCGTTACAGTAAGCCTTCCAATTCCCGGCCACGCAAAAACGGCTTCGGTCACGACTGCACCTGCAACCAGGCTGCCCAACAGAAAACCGACCACCGTGACTGTCGGTATGGCGGCGTTCGGAAGAGCGTGCCGCAAAATCACGGTAGCCTCGCTCAGCCCTCTGGCCCTGGACGTGCGGATATAGGGCTGCTTCAAAACATCAAGCATTGCCACCCGGACGAAACGGGTGATGACGGCAGCTCCGGACGTTCCGATGGTCAGGACAGGCATGATCAGATGCCACCAACTATGGCTTCCCGTACTTGGCAATAACTTGAATTGCATGGACAGAAACAAGATAAGAATAATACCTAGAAAAAAATTTGGAATGCTGTATCCAATGACAGAGATCGCCATGATTGCGCGATCTATCCAGGTATTATGATTGAGCGAGCTCAGAATCCCGAGCCAAACACCTAAAATTATCATAAAGATGAATGAAGAACCCAGTAGAATCATGGTCTTGGGAATACGCTCCGCCACCACCTCCATAGCTGGCCGGCCGTCAACGAACGAGTATCCAAAGTGGCCCTGCGCCACTGTCCCGACATAAGTCAAATACTGTCGCCCCAGGGACCTGTTCAGCCCCCATTTGGATCGAAACTCGTCGACCATTTGCGGCGTCGCGTCCGGCGGCAGGAAAGTCAGTGCAGGATCGCCCGAGCTGCGCAGAATGCAGAAAGTCAGCGTGACAACTATGAACAAGGCGACAAACGTGCGCAGGAGTTTACCGGCAATGAGCGTGATCATCCGGTCAGCTCCTGCATTTGCGGTTGCTCCGAAGCCGAGAAGTCATAGTGGCAACTGATGGCGTGTCCTGCGCCGATCGCAAGAACGGGCGGGGCGTGCTCCCTGCAAAGTGGACCGGCTGAGGGACATCTTGGATGAAATGCGCAGCCGCTTGGCCGTTGAAGCGGGTTCGGCAACTCGCCCTGCAACGTCGCACGCTTTCGGCGAGGTCCTTCACGTCGCGGAGCGGCACGAAAAAGCGCTCTCGTATAGGGGTGAGAGCGCCTGCCGCCAACCTGATCTGCAGGCCCCAGCTCGACGATCTTTCCAAGATACATGACGGCAATGCGGTGTCCCATACGCGCCGCAAGATTGATGTCATGTGTGATAAAGACGATTGATACACCGGAATTGCGCTGTACTTCGTTCAGGAGATTAATAATCTTCGACTGAACGGTAGCATCCAACGCCGTGACGGCTTCGTCACAGACCAGCAGTTTTGGCTGCAACAGCAGCGCCCGGGCTATTGCAGCCCGTTGAAGCTGGCCGCCCGAGAGCTGATGAGGAAACCGGGTCAGGACGGAAAGAGAGAGACACGTTTCTTCAACAATAGCCCGCACGCTCCCGTCGATATCGCAGTTGGACCCGAAATGTATCCTCAGCGGCTCTGCCAATGAGCGCCCGATCGACCAGCGCGGATCAAAAACCGATCCCGGGTTCTGAACAACCGGCTGAACGAGACGGGCCCTTTTTTTTGATGAAATCCTGGAAACATGCGCGCCATCAAGTGTAACCGCCCCGGCACTTGGCGACCGCTCTCCAATCATCAGCTGGCCAAGACTTGTTTTTCCGCTGCCGCTTTCTCCAATCACAGTCAGGGTCTCAGACGAGTTCAGGGATAGCGATACTGCATCAACAGCTCGCAGGCGTTGCCTTGCCTGAAACAGGCCCGGACGCACCATGTAGTCGAAGCCGGCCTCATTGACCTCAAGGAGCGGGCCGATCTCTCGTGACTGCTCACCCATGTGCGCCGCTCCCCTGTGAAATATGTCGATTGGGGTGCGGCAAGGATTTTACCAGGGAGCGCGCGTAAGGTGTCGACGGTCTATGGAACAGGTCGGCACATTCGGACGTTTCTACAATTGTTCCGCGTCTCATGACGGCAACCCGATCCGCAATATCCGCGATGACACCAAGATCGTGACTGACGAAAATTACGCCCATTCCTTCCCGTGTCCGAATTTCATCTATAAGATCGAGAACCTGAGCCTGGACCGTTGTATCAAGCGCGGTTGTAGGCTCGTCAGCGATGAGGAGTTCCGGGCGGGCCACCAAGGCAAGAGCGATCATTACTCGCTGACACAGCCCACCGGAAAGTTGATGGGGGTATTGCGCCAGACGGCCCGCGGGATCCCCAACTCCGACCGCTTCAAGCATTTTCGCAACCTGCCGCCGAGGGTCTTCGGCCCGCTTCACCCCGTGCTTGCGCAGAACTTCATAGAAATGGGCTCCGATCGTCCTTACCGGGTTCAGGCAGTCCCGGGGGTTCTGAAACACGGCGCCTATTTTTTTCCCGCGCAGGTCACGCAGTGACCCCGGATCATCAAGGAAAAAAGTACGGCCGGAGAACCGCAAGGTTCCACGCGTTTTCAATGAACCGTCGATCAACCCCAGCAGCGCCAGGCAACTCAATGACTTTCCCGAACCAGATTCTCCCACCACCCCGAGCACCTCGCCGGGGTTTACGTGAAAATCGACACTGTTTACCAGAATGTTTGGCTCTGAGCCGCCGGGTTGGGCATCAGTAAAAATCGACAGATTCTTGACATCCAAAATAGTATTCATGGACATACCAACATATGTTCAATCTCCGCGCAGCGTTCCGCCACACGGAGATCGCGTTGATGTATTGATTATTTTCTTGTTCCGGCATTTTCCCGGCGGAAGTCCATGTACGGCAAGGGATAAGGCTCCCAGTACAGATCATCACGGATCCCGTAGAACATGCCCATTGCATGGACGACCAGCGCCGGCGGATCGACCTCGTGGAATATATCCAGAGCTTCGCGGTGCAACTCGGCGCGGATCTCGCGATCAAGTTCGGTTTCGAGAATTTTGCCGATTTCCGCAAACCGAGCGTTCGACCACGTTTTCGCAGATGATTGGATAAACCCGGTGGGACCATAAAGCGGCCACAGAGAACCAAGCATGTCCGGGTAGTTCATGTTGATCGAACCATTGAACGCCGCATTGATCGGTTGATCGAGAACCTGCCCCCAACCATCGACAACCCGCAAGTCGACATTCACTCCCACGGCGCGCCACATATCGGCAACCGCTTGAGAGGTCAGAAGTTCGCTCGTGTAGTAGCCCGCTTGAGTACGATAGACGATCGGGGAACCGTCATATCCGGCCTCCCTCAAGAGCGCCTTTGCCATTTCCGGATCATAGCGAGCTCCCGGATAGTCCGCCGCGTACAGATCTCCATACGCTTTCCATTGAAACCCGTTCGGCACCGGCACCTTTCCGGAAAAGATCGTGTCGGCGATCAATTGCCGGTCAATCGCAAGGCCCAGTGCCCGGCGAACTTTGGGATCCGCCAGCCAGCCGGAATGCGTTCCGAGATTGATTACCCTGTGATTGACGATCGCATCGCCAACGACCGAAACGCCGTCGGCGGCTTCGATTGTATCGAACTGGTCCGGCTCCACCTCTGTGATGATGTCGAAGTCCCCGGCAATCAATCCCGCAATTCGCGCGGCGGTCTCCGGGACGATTTGAAACCGGAGGCTGGCAAAGGGCGGTTTTCCGCCCCAATAGTCATCGTGAGCAGCAAGCGTGAGATGGTCGCCAGCGACGTAGGCAGCCACCTTGTATGGTCCGGTTCCCACCGGCGCGAGCGCCCAGGCTTCCCAGCTTCCGGCCTTTTCGAAGGCCGCCCTGGAGACAATCTGGGAAGACCACCCCGCCAGCCGCTGCTCAAGAAGTGGATCCGGTGCTTTCGTTTCAATGCGCACCGTATATTTGTCCAAAGCCTCAACATTCGAAATCGTGCCAAGATAGGGCCGGGTAAGCGCATAACCAGGCGAACCTTCCTCGGACATATGAACAGGCCCGTAGGAAAAAACCACGTCCTGCGACGTCATTTCCGAACCGTCGTGGAATTTCACACCTTTGCGCAACTTGATTTCAAGCGTTCTGTCGTCGAGACGTTTCCATGATTCAGCCAGTCCGGGTTCAGGCGCCCACCCATTCTTGAAGTCGATCCTCATGGGAGAATCGAAGACGTTATAGAGCGTTCTCAAAGACACGTTCCGGCTGAACAAGACAGGATCCAACTGCGGCGGATTGTCCTGCACAGCGATTACAATGTCAGGCCTGTCGCTGGCGGAAACAGGACTTGCCACCAGGGCCACGACAATAGCTACGGCACCCAGTACCTTGGAAATGTACATAATTCGATTTCCTTTCCGAAACTGAACTTCAAAAAGAACTTTCCGAGGTGGAGGCATGGTGCTCTCGGGAAGGGTCTCGTTCATTTGGCCAACCCACGAGCCCACCCTTCGACGTACAGACCGTGGTCAGTGTTCGGTCGGCACTCGAAATCTTCCAATTCAGCATTGCAGACATTGAAGCGATGACATCTTCGCGTCTGTCAGGATCGCGGGCACAGTTACGTGTCTCATCCGGATCTATTTCCAAGTCGAAAAGAATTGGCTCGAAAGCGGCAAAGTGCACATACTTGAAGCGCTCACCACGAAGAACCGAGGCGCCGCAATAGTCAGCGTCAATGCCAAGAGACTCATGCCATCCGGATCTGAGATCCCGGAAATCCACTTCCATGAAGGCATGGTCTCTTATTTTGGGTACCGCCCCTGACAACAGCCCATTTAGCGACCGTCCGTCACATTGACGCGGAACCGGCGCTCCGATGAAATCCAGCGCCGTCGGCATGATATCAACGTGTTCGGTGAAGCAATTGAGCACCTGACCACGCAAAGCATCGGCCGAAGGCCGAGGATCCCGAATGATAAAGGGAACATGGAACGCGCCTTCGAAATAGCTTTCCTTGCCAAACTGATAGTGATCCCCAAGCATCTCTCCGTGGTCGGAAGTGAATACGACCAGCGTATCCTCCAACAAGTCGCAGTCTTCCAGACAGGACATCAAGCGACCGATATTGTCATCGATCTCCTTCATCAAACCACGGTAGACGGCACGTGCATTTCGAATGGCTTCCAATGGAAGATCTGCGGCAAGACCCTTGAGCCCCTGCAACGTTTCACTGGCTTCCGTTCGCGACAACAGATGCGCGAGGACTGGATGGCTTGCAGCCTCATGGGTCTTGCTGCCTGCCCGGACAGGGTCCGCCATTGCCGCAGGGTCCGCGAAGCTGCAATAAGGTGGTGCGGCGGACAATGGCGGATGCGGCTTCCAGTAACCGACGAACAGCGACCAAGGCTGATCTTGTCTACCCCGGATAAAATCAACCGCAGCGTCCGTCATCCATGCCGTGTCCGAATGGTCGGCACAAATCGGCGACGGCTTGATCCCGCGCTCCGTGACCGTTTCGCTCCAGATGTCGAAAGGATTGTCCGGAAGTACATATCCGAGCGTGCGAAGATAACCGAAATACGCCTCGAACTCCGGTTCTTCGAAGGAACGCACCGGAACGAAGCCCGGCATGTTTGCGCCGTACATCGAAAACCTGGGATCCTTTGGCGAATGTGAATGAGGATCCGGAATCCAGGACGTATAGCCAACAAGACCGGTCAACATTCCGTGTTTTCGAAATTCCAGTGCGAGGTTTGTCTTGCCGTCCCTCAACGGAACTCCGTTTTGCACCACCCGATGGTTCATCGGATACTGCCCGGTAAGCATAGACATACGCGCAGGCCCACAAGGAGAGGCATTGCAATAGTGCCTTGCGAGCAGCGTTCCCTCACTTGCGAGCCTGGAGAGGTTGGGCAACTCCATATCGCCCCCCCAACCTGACGGCAGGTGATCTCCACGCCACTGATCTGCAACAATCAGCAAAACATTTTTTTTCGTCTTTTCCGGCATTTTTTTCAACAGCTTCTTGCTCACCTGTCCGGACAACCGTATATTCAATAAACAAACCTGTGTGACGCCGTTGTGACGGTGAGGCGGGCAAAAACGTCGTTCCATTCAAGGTCGGATTATATGGGTCATTCTATCGTTTCAGCTCGACGGCCAGGTCTGTCTCTTTGGCGACAGATAACAGACGCACTGTCGGCGGAGATCGAAGAGGGGTCTCTGCCTCCGGGAAGCGCAATTCCCTCCGAAACCGAACTCATGGCCCGCTTTGAAGTCAGCCGGTTTACTGTTCGGCAGGCCGTTTCGAGGCTGAAAGAACAGGGACTTGTGGAAACAGAACAGGGACGAGGCGCATTTGTGCGCGGGCCGGTGGTTCAATACACAATTTCAGAGCGCGCACGCTTTGCGGAAAACCTGAAATGTCAGGGTTTCAACCTGCGCAACGAATTCCTCGCCTCAAGCAAGATCCTTCCGAGCGAGGACGTCGCCAACATTTTGAGGCTAGGTCCCGGGGCGGAGACGTGGAGAATAACCGCCCTTTCATTTGCCAACGATGAACCGCTTTCTCTCGGACGCATTTTCCATCCTGCAGAACGTTTCCCGGACATTCTGGACCGGCGAAAAGAAACGGCGGATATGAAATTAGTCTACATGGAGTACGGGGTTGAGACGTATTTTCGTCAGTCAACCTGGATCTCAACACGTATTCCAACGGAGCATGAGGCGTATTTACTTCAAATAGATCTCTGTGACCCGGTAATTGTTTCTCAAAAAGTGGACGTGGACGTCGATGGAGTGCCCATCGAATACAACGAAACAATATTCTCCGGCAGAAAAACCAGGCTTCATTTTCCAAACCCAATCAAGCTTGAGTCAGACCCGCGAATTTCGCCGCCTTCCATTTCGAGAACAGTCCTCGACTCCATGTAGATTTTCTCGCTTGTTTTAAGGGCATCATGTTGAAAACGATCACTTCCGAAGAAATCGACTGTCTAGCGCTGGGAGCGTGGATCCTTGGCACAGGAGGCGGTGGCAACCCTGAGCCGGGACGCCTCATCATGCAAAATCTCTACAAGGAGGGCACGCGTGTTCAACTGATAGATCCTGACACCATTCGCGACGACGCCAGTATAGCAACCGTCGCGAGCCAGGGCGCGCCGCTTGTAAGTCAGGAAAGGTTCAAGGATCCAAAAGTAATTGCCCGATCGGTCGAACTGCTCGCCAGACATCTTGAAATACAATTTTCCTGTTTGATGGCTCTGGAAGTGGGGGGCAGCAACGCCTTTTATCCGCTTATGGCAGCTGCCGAGCTTGGTCTTCCGGTCGTTGATGCCGACTGGATGGGTCGGGCCTATCCGGAACTCCAGATGGCCGGCATGTGCCTCAGTGACATCCCGCCCTTTCCGCTGGTCAGTGTGGATCCGCGCGGGTTCGAGACAGTGATTACCAACGCGACAGACTGGAAGCGGCTGGAAGACATAAGCCGCAAGATTTGTAGTGCATATGGATCAACCGCATCCATCTGCCTTCCACCGGCCACCGGCAAACAAATGAAGAACAACGCCGTCCCAAGAACGCTTTCGTTCGCCATCGAGATTGGCGCCACTGTCAAATTGGCGAACAGTCGCAAGGAAAGTCCGATCGAAGCGCTTCTTGCACTGACCGGCGGAACCCTTCTGTTTCAGGGCAAGGTAACAGATGTCGAGCGACGGCCGTCCGAGGGGTTTCTTCGAGGCAGTTTGACGATCACCGGTTCTTCGGATTTCACCCACCAAAATCTTCAAATCGAATTTCAGAACGAATGGTTACTCGCACGGTCGGATGAAGCACCCGTTGCAATGTCTCCGGACCTTATTTGTCTTCTCGATGAGGTTACCGGGGAGGCGATCGGCACCGAAGCCGCGCGGTACGGGCAACGCGTTTGCGTAGTCGTCATGCCTCCACCTGACATCTTCTGCACCACCGCAGGTCTTGCCCTGGTGGGACCCAGAGCCTTCGGGTTTCCCTTGGATTATTCATCGGCGTTCTCGACATGATCAGGATCGGCATCGACGTCGGCGGAACAAACACGGATGGTGTAGTTCTATCATCGGCGAACCAGGTTCTTGCCACGGCCAAAACGGCGACAACAGAGGACGTCACCGAGGGCATTTCCTCAACACTGGACGCCCTTCGGCAAGAAACCATTTCTAATGGCATCACGAAGAATGAGTCCGTATCGACGGTCATTGTCGGAACAACCCATTTCATCAACGCAATAGTCCAGCGGCGTGACCTTGCGCCAGTCGGCATCTTGCGCATTGGGCACCCCGCCTCCAGGTCCATTGCTCCATTTTCCGGCTGGCCGGCCGACCTTGTTGAAAAGGTAAGAGGCAGGATCTGGAATATTGAAGGCGGGCATGAATTCGACGGTAGTATCTTTGCGAAACTTGATGAACGGGCAATTCAAAGTGCCGCCGAAGAAATCGCCGACCTTGGGCTAGGTACAATCGTTGTCAGCTCCGTCTTTTCGCCCGTCAACCCTGAACACGAGATGATTGCTCGTGACATTCTCGCAAACACCGTTCCTCATGCCGATATCACGCTCTCGTCCGACCTCGGCCGTATTGGTCTTCTGCAACGTGAGAACGTGGCCCTCCTGAACGCGACCCTCATACCGCTTGCTCGCAGGGTCTGCCAGGCCGTCGTATTGGCGACAAGGGCCAATGGAATAGAGACCCCCGTTTATTTCAGCCAAAATGACGGTACCATCGCCAGTCTTGAGTCGGTGGTCCGGCAACCGATATATTGCTTTGCTTCCGGCGCTACCAACTCCATTCGTGGCGCTGCACTTCTTGCCGACGTCAAGGACGCCATCGTTGCCGATGTTGGCGGCACCACGACGGATGTCGGACTTGTACAAAATGGACTTCCGAATGAAACCAACACGGTATTCAGAATCGGAGGCGTTCCGACCATGTTCCGTGTACCCGACGTCCTGTCGGTGGGCCTCGGCGGCGGAACCATCATTCACGAAAACGATCGGCGGTATGGCCCGGAATCTGCCGGCTATTCACTCACGACCAGGGCAAGAGTATTCGGTGGCGATGTTCTGACCGCCACCGACTTGGCCGCCCTCCAGGGACTAACCAGCCTGGGAAACCGTGAGCTGGTATCAAATGTTTCCCGACAATTGGTTGCGGACTTCACCGAACACTGCAGATCTCTGATTGCTGACACGATCGACAAGGTTAAAATCAGGGCTGGCGCACTCCCTTTGGTTGCTGTGGGAGGCGGTGCATTTCTTGTTCCCGATGACATAGAAGGCGCCTCGCATGTGATGCGACCGAAACACGGCGAATGCGCCAACGCCATCGGCGCGGCGATGTCTCAGGTGTCTGGAGAGGTCGACCAGATTTTTCACAATGTACCCAGAGCCCAGGCGATTGGTACGGCCAAGGAAATTGCAAGGGAAAGAGCCGCGGCAGCAGGCGCGAAGGCCTCCAGCGTATCCATTGCGGAAATAGACGAAGTCCCGCTTGCCTATCTTCCTGGAAACGCACTTCGGGTCCGCGTGAAAGCAATCGGCGAGATGGTGTTCGAAGCGTAGCACAGGGCCCAGTTCACCAACATGGACTGGGTGTCATTCCTCGCGGCTCACAACTTGAAGCACTCCATGAGCCGATGCGGAAACCGTTACGACAACGCCGTCGTCGAGAGTTTCTTCAAGACCGGTTTCAACAAGACGGTGATGATGGCGCAACTTCACGCCGAGACGTCCACCTCCCGCTCACGACTGCCATTGATCTTGAGCCAAAGAGGCTCAGACATGCTACTCGCCAAGCCTCTTGAGCGTCTCGGCATGCTCGACGAAGAGGATCTAAAGATAAATCATTTAACATAAGTCACACCAAATCATGACCAGCGGATTATTATTAGATGACGATGCCATCAGAACGATTTATATTTTGGAGATTTGATTATTTACTTCCTTCGCCAGACATTTTTCCACATCAAGACCCAGAATATATTTTTAACAATTAATCACTATCAAGATCTGCGAGATGCGCAACCATGTCCGATACGGGCGCACGACAGGATCGCGAGAGCGGGAGCGCCCCGCCCTCACAAGCAATGCTGTTCCGAATTGGCTTCGTACAGAGGCCGCCTTACTGCGCCGACGGCTGCTGGATAAGTTCCAGGATAAGGCCGTCGAGCGCACAACGCAGGTAAACGATGCGCGCACCCTTGTTCGGGCCTGCATTGATCACCGCGATCTCGCCCACTGGCTCAAGCGACCAGCGCGCCGCCCGCTCCATGGCCGCTTCGATGTCGTCGACGTTGAAACCAAGATGCAACGACCCCAGATCGCACGCGCGAGGACGATAGTCCCCCCGCTGCTCCGGCCCGGAGTAGCACAGGAGCTCCACCGTCGCGGTTCCATTGCGCATATAGGCGGTTTCGACTTTGGCCCCTGCCACGCCGATCACCCGCGAAATCACGTCCGGATCGCGCGGCTCGCGAGAAATCGTCTCGAACCCGAAAACCTCCCGAAACATCGCTTCGGAGTGATCGAGGTCAGCCACCGTTATGCCGGTATGATTGAGAGTAACACTCATTTCAAACGCTCCCCTGGAGCAATTCCGGGAAACCGGAAACCGGTTTCTCGTCCGGAATTGCGCAAGTCAAAGTGATAGAGGATTGGAAGCCGGTGGCTTCCACCGGAGATGCTCCAATGTGTGCGAAAGAGCGACCGGCTCCCCGGACACCGTCACACCTGTGCTTCGCAGGCAAGCGCCTCGCTCCCGGGGAACGAGCTGCCAGCCAGATCCGCGACGTGCTCGCCGCCCCGATCATACTGCCAGCAGCAGCGGCGCCTCGATCTGCTCCCTGAGAGCCTGCAGCACGCGCGCGCCCAAGGCCCCGTCGATCGCCCGATGATCGACCGACAGCGTCAGCCGCAGTCGCCGTGTTTCGACCGGAGCCCCGTCCTTCAGGGCCAGAGCGGTTTCAATCGCACCAACGGCAAGGTTCATGCTCTGCGGCGGGTTGATGATCGCCGAGAAGGCAGAGACGCCATACATCCCGAGATTGGAAATCCCCGCAAGGCCTCCGGCATACTCATGCGGCGCCAGTCGTCCCTCACGCGCCTTGCCAATGGCCTCGCGCGCAACAGCCGACAGAGCCCCGAGAGACAGCCTGGCCACATCCGGCAGGATCGGTGTGATCAGCCCTTCATCGAGCGCAACCGCAAGACCGAGATCCACGGTCTTATGGCGCAAAAGCCCCTCGTCCGTCCAGGTCACCATTGCCTCGGGCGTGCGGGCAAGCGCTAGCGCATAGGCCTTCATGACCATATCGTTCACGGTGATACCGGTTGTTGCTCCGGAGGCCGCAAGCGTATCGTTCAGATTCTTACGCAAAGCCAGCATCGCGCCGGCATCGCAGCTCGTCTCGAGATAGAAGTGCGGAACACTTTGCTTGGACGCAACGAGCCGTTGCGCAATTGTCCGACGCATGACGCTATGCGGCTCGACCGCCGCTCCGGGATCCGCAGAGGTGAAAGCTACCGGCGAAGCCACGGAAGGTTGCGCCGATGTCCGGTCGGGCGCGGCCACTTGCACGGATTGCTGTTCCGCTACCGGCGCCGGCATCTCCGCTGCGTCCGCGACCGCCCTGTGAATGTCCGCAGCCACGATACGGCCCTTCGGGCCGCTGCCCCGCAGTCCTTCGAGCGATACGGCGTATTCGCGCGCCAGTCTGGCCGCCAGAGGCGAGATCCGGCGGACCGGCTCCAGTTCCTCCGCCTCGCAAGCATTGGAAACAGCCGTCTGTTCCGGTTCCGCCTCAGGAGAGGTTTCCGCCGGAGCTGCGCTCTTTCCATCGCCGAGAAGACCGATCGGGGTTTCGACAGGAACGTCCGGCGTTCCGCCTTCGACCAAAATTCGCTCCAGGACGCCGTCTTGGGGGGCTTCGATGTCCAGCGCCGCCTTGTCGGTCTCAAGCTCCGCCAGAATATCGCCCTTGCGAACGACTGCCCCCTGCTCGACATGCCAACGCACGAGTTTCCCCGAAGCCATGGACGGAGAAATCGCCGGCATCAGGATTTCGACAGCCATCGCTCAGCCCTCCCCTTGTCCGGGAGCGGGGCGATTGCAGATACGGCGGGCGGCATCGACGATCGCTGCCGCCGTCGGCATCACCGCCCGTTCCAGCTTGTCGTTGTAGGGCATCGGCATTTCAAGCGCGCCGAGCCTTTCGATCGGAGCATCGAGCCAGTCAAAGGCGTCCTCGGTGATCTGCGCCGCGATTTCGCCGCCCAGACCGCCCGTGCGCCAGGCCTCATGGACAATCAGACATCGGCTTGTCTTCTTCACCGACCGCACGAACGCGTCCATGTCTAGCGGGCGCAGGCTGCGGGGATCGATCACCTCGGCGCTGATACCTTCACGCGCCAGGCTCTGCGCGGCCGACAACGCCCGCTCGACCATGGCAAGTGTCGCGATGATCGTGATGTCCGTTCCTTCGCGCTTGATGTCGGCCTTGCCGATCTCGATTTCGTAAGGCGCCTCGGGGACCGGCGAAGCGCCCCCCAGATACAGAAGCTTGTGCTCCAGAAACATGACCGGATTGTCGTCGCGGATCGCGGCAATCAGCAGTCCCTTCGCATCGTAGGGCGTCGAGGGCGCCAGCACCGTCAGCCCGGGGATATGCGCGAACCAAGCTTCCAGAGACTGGGAATGCTGGGCCGCCAACCGGATTCCCCCGCCCTGCGGCCCACGGAACACGACCGGCACCCTGGCCTTGCCGCCGAGCATGAAACGCAACTTGGCCGCCTGATTGACGATGGGGTCCATCATGAAGGTGACGAAGTCGAAGATCTGGATTTCGGCGATGGGCCTGCGCCCGGACAGCGCCGCCCCCACCGCAGCTCCTGAAATCACGCCTTCCGAGATCGGCGTATTCATGACGCGGTCCGGGCCGAAACGGTCGAAAAGACCACGTGTCACGCCAAAGGTGCCACCTACCGGACCGATGTCCTCCCCCATCAGAAAAACGCTGTCGTCGCTCTCGATCGACTGGGAAATGGCTTCGTTGATGGCCTCCACATAGGTCAGTTCCCGATTACCGGGAGCCGGAGGCGAGACGGGCGTGCGGCGCGGGGCCAGAACCTTGTCGAAGACCGCCTCGATTTCCGGTTCGGAGTCCGCCTCTGCCCTGCGGATCGCCTCTTCCACGACCTCGGCAGCTTCTGTTTCCAGATCCTCGAAGGCGGCACCGTCAACGTCCCAGTCTTCGGAAAGGCGCGCCTTGATGCGATCCAGCGGATCCGCATCGAGCCATTCCCGCACCTCATCGTCCGTGCGATAGCCGAGCAGGTTGCCCCGGACGGAGTGATCGCCGTGGCGATAGGTCAAGCCCTCGATCAGCGTCGGACCTTCTCCGGCACGGGCCCTTGCGAGAGCCTCCTCCACGGCGGCATAGACGGCGACCGGATCGTTGCCGTCGATCCGCTCCCCCGGGATGCCGTAGCTGGCCGCACGGCCTGCAACGGACCCGCCCGCTGTCGCCTCGTCGAACGGCGTCGACATGCCGTAAAGGTTGTTTTCGCAGAAGAAAACGATCGGCAACTTCCACAGCGCCGCGAGATTGAGCGATTCGTGGAAAATGCCTTCGTTCGAGCCGCCGTCGCCAAAGAAGGCAATGCCGGCATCATCCGAACCGCGCTGCTTGGCAGCCAGCGCGGCGCCAACCCCAAGCCCCATGCTGGCACCGACGATACCGTTCGCACCCAGAATGTTGAGGTCCACATCCGCGACATGCATCGACCCGCCGATGCCTCCGCAAATCCCTCCGACCTTGCCGCACAACTCGGCCATCATGCCGTTGATGTCTGCGCCCTTGGCGATGCAATGGCCGTGTCCCCGGTGGTGCGTCGTGATGAAGTCGCTGCGACGCAAGGCAAAACATGCCCCGGCTGCGATTGCCTCCTGCCCGGCCGAGGAATGCGCAGTTCCCTTAATCACTCCTGACTTGAACAGCTCTTCCGTCCGGGTTTCGAAACGACGGATCAGCAGCATCGTCCGCGCCATGGCAAGCATGTCATCGCGACCCGGCTCGGGCACGTTTCGGTTCAGACGCCTTGGGTCGGCAGCCTCGACACCGGCACGCAGGGTCAGATCGCCGGAAACGGCGGGAAAGGCATTGGTCGCCACGTTTTCTTCCTCCCGGATGACAGAACCGCCCCTCCTTCGGGTCGGGTCGTTTCCGGGCAAGCAAGCATGTTCGCCCCAGGAGAACAAAATCAATGCGGATATACCTGAAATAGCTTTTTGTTATTCCTGATTTTTCGTCATCGAATTTGTCTATGCCAAACCGGGCGCGAAGGGCACAAGCCGCAACGTCAATTGTCCGGCGGAAACTCCGCCGTCACCCACACCCCCTCTTCGACGAGACCGCGCATCCGCGTAAAAAGCAGGTTCGTGAAGACCTGCATCGCGGCGGTGCGTGGCCGATCGCGCGATGTCGCGACCACCCAGGGCCAGCGGATTCCGGCAATCGGTGCAATCGAAATTTCGCCCCGGCGATACGCTTGATGACAGGCGCTGTAGGGCAGGACGCTATAGACTCCCCCCCGCGTGACGAGATCGATGATGATCGAGTTCGTCTCGACTGTAATGGGCGGAACCCGCCCCGTGTCAGAGGGTGTGAGCATCTCGTCCACGACCCGGCGCAATCCGTTCTGGCTCGGCGTCAGAACCATATCCAGTTCGCCAAGAGCGGCCACCGACACCGGACGATCCATCTCCAACCCTCCAGAGACCGAAGAGAGGAGAACAAGCGCTTCCGAACACAAGGATTTCCTGTCCAGTCCGCGCGAAGCGCCATGGTCCGAGTAAAGAGCGAGGTCCACCTGCCGCGTCACGAGCGCCTCCCGCACATTGGCCGAGGTCCCCTCCTGTATCTCCAGACTGACCTGGGGATGAAGGCGATGGAACTCCGCCGCGATCTCCGCTACCAGGAGCCCCCGCAAGGAGTAGGCGGACGAGATGCGCAAGGTCCCGGTCGGCAGGGCTTCGGCCGCCAGAATGTCGTCCTTGATCAACTCCAGATTCTGCATGAGGCCGCGCACATGATCGAGCAGCCTCTGTCCGGACGGTGTCAACGCCACGCCACGCGGGCGGCGCTCCACGAGCTGCGTGCCCAGTTCGTCTTCCAGAAGCTGGATTTGCCGGCTCAATGCCGGCTGCGAGATATTCGCCCGCTCCGCCGCGTGGGTGATGTTGAGCGTGCTCCCCACGTGCATGAAATATTCAAGTTGCCGAAATTTCATGTCCCCCCCGTCCTCCCGCCACGCCGAAATGTCTTCCTATTATGGATCACATGTCAATTATCTATTTTACATATGTCTGGCAGATGCCTAGCGTTTGTCAGGAGACGTCAAGGCATTTGCCGGACGTCCCCAGCCAAGTCGCAGTATTCGGGAGCATCTGCGCACTTTCCTAAACAGCAAGAACCGATTCCCTTATTTGGAGGAGCCGAGACAACTCTCTCCGAGGGCCGGATCGCTATTGCGTGTTCCAGAAAAAAACACAACCGGGAGGAGTAAAAGTGAACAAAATCCGTAACTATGCGCTTGCACTAATGGCAAGCACGATCTTCGCCTCACCCGCCGCCGCACAGGAAAAGCAGGTCCGCATCGCGCTGATGACCGACCTTGCCGGTGCAACCGCCGACTATGGCGGCCAAGGCGCCATTGAGGCGGTGAAGATGGCGATCGAGGACTTCGGCGGCAGCCTGAACGGCCAGTCCATCCATGTCGACTTCATCGACCATCAGAACAAGCCTGACATTGCCGTGACCAAGGCACGTGAAGCCTATGACACCGGCACGGACATGATCATCAACCTGTCGAACTCGGCTGCGGCTCTGGGCGTGATCGAGATTGCCAAGGCCAAGGACAAGGTCGTGATCGTCACCGGCGCGGGGTCTGACCGGATCACCGGCGAAAGCTGTTCGGCCAATTCCCTGCATTTCGCATTCAACTCGTATTCTCTGGCCAACTCCCCTGTGCAGGCGCTGGCTGCCAGCGGCAACGATGACTGGTTTCTTGTCGTTTCCGATTTCGCCTACGGTCTGTCCGTGGAAGCCGCAGTGACGGATGCAATCGGCCAGGTTGGCGGAACGCTCAACGGCACCGTCAAGCACCCGGCCTTCATGGCCAGCGACTTCTCGTCCTACGCCTTGCAGGCCCTCTCATCCGGGGCCGAGGTCATTGGCCTGTCGAATTCCTCGTCCGACACGACCAACACGATCCGCGCGCTGAAGGAATTCGGCCTTTCCGACGAACAGAAAATGGTGGCCTTCACCCTTTTGATCAACGAAATCGACGGTCTTGGCCTCGACCAGGCGTCAGGCCTCCTGTTCGCCGACGGCTTCTACTGGGATCGCACCGATGAAAGCCGCAAGTGGTCAAAGCGCTTCTACGAGCGGGTCGGCAAGATGCCGAACATGGTGAACGCGGGCGACTACTCCGGGACCTTGCACTATCTGCGCGCAGTGGAGGCCGCCGGCAGCACCGATGCCGAAACAGTTCTGGCCAAAATGCGCGAAATGCCGATCAACGACGCCTTCGCGGAAGGCGGCCGCATCCGGGAAGACGGCATGATGGTGCACGACATGTTCCTGGTGCAGGTCAAAACGCCGGAAGAATCCAAGTATGACTGGGATTACCTGAAAATTCTTGAGACGATCCCGGCGGACGAGGCGTTCATCCCGCTTGAACAGAGCAAGTGCCCGCTGGTCGGCAAGGGCTGAGAATCCCTCCATGCCCCACATTCTCAGGACGATTGGACTCAGCAAGGAGTTCAGCGGATTTCAAGCGGTCGATAATGTGTCGCTAAATGTCCGGGAGGGCGATATCCACGCCCTGATCGGTCCCAACGGCGCCGGCAAGACCACCGTCTTCAATCTGCTTACGAAATTCCTTTCTCCTACGTCGGGCCGGATCCTGCTCGACGAGCGGGACATCACCAGAGAAAAACCTGCCGCGCTCGCGCGGCAGGGACTCGTCAGAAGCTTTCAGATCTCCGCCACCTTCCCTCATCTGTCCGTTCTGGAAAATGTCCGCGTCGCCCTGCAGCGGAGGCTCGCCCCCACATTCGCCTTCTGGCTGCCGGGAAGCAGGCTCCAGGTGCTGGACGAGCGGGCGCTCGAACTGCTGGAACAGGTTGACCTTCAGGACTTCGCGCACAAGAAGGCTGGCGACCTTCCCTATGGCCGCAAACGCTCGATCGAAATCGCCGCAACCCTGGCGATGGAACCCAGGATCATGCTCCTGGACGAGCCGACGCAAGGCATGGGGCATGAGGACGTGGACCGCGTGACCCAGTTGATCAAGCGTGTCTCGACAGGGCGCACCGTCTTGATGGTCGAACACAACATGAAGGTCGTTGCCAATATCTGCGACCGCATCTCCGTGCTTCAACGCGGCTCCATTCTCGCCGAGGGCTCTTACACCGAAGTCTCGTCGGACGCCCGCGTGCTCGAAGCCTACATGGGAAGCGAGACCGAACTGGAGGGGACGCACTGATGGCCGAAACCATCCTCTCCCTTGCCAGTGTCCACGGCTGGTACGGGGAATCTCACGTTCTGCACGGGGTTGATCTGGAGATCCGGCGCGGCGAAGTCGTCAGTCTGATCGGACGAAACGGTGCCGGTCGCACAACGATCCTGCGCGCCATCATGGGCCTTCTGGACCGCCGCGAGGGAGACCTCCAGATCAAGGGGCGTGACATGAGCCACACGCCCGCCCACCGCATGGCGACTGCGGGGCTGGGATATTGCCCGGAAGAACGCGGCATTTTCTCCACCCTGACCTGCGAGGAAAATCTTCTGTTGCCGCCGGTCCTCGACACGAGAAATGGCATGGCCGTGCCGTTGAACGAGATCTACGCGATGTTCCCCAACCTGAAGGAACGTGCGCACAGTCCCGGAACCCGCCTCTCGGGAGGCGAACAGCAGATGCTCGCCATCGCACGCATCCTGCGGACCGGCGCGGACATCCTGCTTCTCGACGAAATTTCGGAAGGGCTCGCTCCCGTCATCGTGCAGACCCTCGGTCGGGTCATTCAGGAACTGAAGTCGCGCGGCTTCACCATCGTCATGGTCGAACAGAATTTCCGCTTCGCAGCCCCTCTGGCCGACCGTTTCTTCGTCATCGAACACGGCCGTGTGGTCGAGGAAATCCCCCAGGCCGACCTCTCGGCCCGGATGGATGACATCCGCACGTATCTGGGAGTATGACCATGAGCGAGATCTTCGGCGTGCCCGCCCCTGTCCTCTATGGCCAACTCCTCCTCGGGCTGGTCAACGGCAGTTTCTACGCCCTGCTGTCCCTGGGACTGTCGCTTATCTTCGGACTTCTGAACATCGTCAATTTCGCTCACGGCGCCATGTACATGCTGGGAGCCTTCCTGGCATTCCTCCTGCTGGGCCAGATCGGACTCGGCTACTGGTGGGCGATCGTCCTGGTGCCCCTGGTCGCCGCAGGCATCGGCATTGGCGTCGAGCGTGCGATCCTGCAACGGATCTACAAGCTCGATCACATCTACGGCCTTCTCGTCACCTTCGGACTGGCAATGATCATCGAGGGCCTCGTGCGGGTTCACTTCGGGGTGTCAGGTCTTCGCTACCCTGTCCCCGCATCGCTGTCCGGCCTGCTCGATCTGGGCTTCATGCGACTTCCGCTCTATCGCGCCTGGATCATCGTCGCAGCGCTCGGCGTTTGCCTGCTAACCTGGTTCGTGATCGAGCGTACCCGGCTCGGTGCCACGCTGCGCGCAGGAACAGAGAACCCGCAACTCGTGCAGGCCTTCGGCATCAACGTGCCGCTTCTCATCACGCTGGTCTTCGGCTGGGGCATTGCCCTTGCGGCTTTCGCCGGCGTGCTCGCCGCTCCCCTGATGCAGCTTACGCCCCAAATCGGGCACTCCATCATCATCACCGTCTTTGGAGTCGTCGTGATTGGTGGCATGGGCTCGATCCTCGGATCGATCCTCACCGGCCTCAGCCTCGGCCTCATCGAGGGACTGGCAAAGGTCTATTACCCCGAGGCCTCGTCGACAGTGATCTTCGTCCTGATGATCCTGGTCCTGCTGGTTCGCCCGCACGGCCTGTTCGGAAAACAGTGAGGCGATACACATGAATACCCGACTTCTTCTGATCGTCCTAGGTGTCGTGGCGCTCGCCATTGCTCCGGCTTTCGTCTACCCGATGCTGCTCGTCAAACTGCTGTGTTTCGCGATCTTCGCCTCGGCCTTCAACCTGATGCTTGGTTACACCGGCCTTCTCTCCTTCGGCCACGCGATGTTCTTCGGGACCGCCGGCTATGCTCTGGGCGTGACCATGAAGCACCTGAACTGGCCGCCGGAGCTTGGCCTTCTCGCCGGCGTCGGCGTGGCCGCCTTCATCGGCTTTCTGGTCGGCTCCATCGCAGTCCGGCGGCAAGGCATCTATTTCGCTATGATCACCCTGGCCATCTCGCAGCTGATCTACTTTCTTGCCATGCAAATGGAATGGACCGGGCGCGACGACGGCTTTCACGGCATCCCCCGGGGCAGCTTTCTGGGTATCCTCGATCTGAAAAACGATCTGGCG
Source organism: Stappia sp. (assembly GCF_048261845.1). Classification (GTDB taxonomy): domain Bacteria; phylum Pseudomonadota; class Alphaproteobacteria; order Rhizobiales; family Stappiaceae; genus Stappia. The sequence continues at coordinate 151,908 of NZ_JBLXFR010000001.1, forward strand.
CTTTATGGACTTGTCGCAGTCTGCTTCATCCTTGCCCTTCTGGCCATTCAGCGGATCGTCACCTCTCCCTTCGGACAGGTTCTGACAGCGATCCGTGAAAACGAAACGCGCGCGATCTCGCTGGGCTATGACGTCGAGCGGTACAAGGTGCTCGCCTTGACGCTGTCGGCCGGCCTGTCGGGCCTTGCCGGCGCCCTGAAGGCTCTGGCCCTTTCCTATGAATCGCTCAACGATCTGCACTGGGCCCTGAGCGGCGAAGTCGTGATGATGTGTCTTCTCGGCGGGCTCGGCACGCTGGGTGGCCCTGTGGCAGGCGCCTTCTTCGTGATCCTGTTGCAGAATTTCCTGGCCGACAAGGTGGGCGAATGGCTCGCCGTCATCATCGGTGTCGTCTTCCTCACATGCATCCTTGCCTTCCGTAAGGGCTTCGTGGGCGAACTGGCCGAACGCCTTGGCCGCGAACGATCCGCGAAACTCGACCGGGAGGGCGCACAATGAAGGGACGTTCAGCGATTGTCACCGGCGGCGCGCGCGGCTTGGGCCGGGCGATTGTCCGCAAATTCCTCGAACAGGGCGCCCGCGTCTCGATCTGGGATCGGGATGAAGATGCCGCCCGGGAGTGTGCCGAAGCCCTTTCGGACATCGGACCGACCCACTCCTGCACAGTAGACATCACCTCCCCAGAGGAGGTCGCCGAGGCCATGGCGTCGACCCGCAAGACGCTGGGCGATGTTTCCATACTGGTGTGCAACGCAGCGATAGCCGGGCCGCAAGTCCCCTCGCACGACCTGTCCGTCAAGGACTGGAAGCAGGTCATGGACGTGAATGTGACCGGCACCCTGCTCTGCTGTCAGGCCGTCATCCCCGACATGGTCTCCCGCAACTACGGGCGGATCGTCACACTGGGCTCCGTTGCCGGAAAGGAAGCCGGACCGCTAATCGCAGCCTATGCCGCAAGCAAGGCCGCCGTCATCTCCCTCACCAAGACACTGGGCCGCGAACTGGCAACCACTGGCGTCACGGTGAACTGCGTCGCTCCCGGCGCCATCCGGACACGCATCTTCGATGACTGGTCGGACAGTTTCGTGCAGGACCTGCTCGCCAAGATCCCAATGAACCGCTTCGGGACACCGGAGGAGCTTGCCGAACTCGTCGCCTTCGTCGCCTCGCGCAAAGCCTCTTTCTCCACCGGCGCCACCTTTGACATGTCCGGCGGACGCGCCGACTACTGATCCCCGCCCGCCGCCGACACCTTCTCGCGTTTCTAGCCGGCGGTTGATCTGCGGTTCGGTTATCGAGGCGAGGATGTGGTGTAAACACTCGAACAGTGTTTGAGTGTTTGCCGTTCGGCCAGGTCACCAGCGCTATACGGTGTTGATCCTCGAAACATGCGACTTGTTCCCGCAGGTCAGCCGATGACCGAGATACTGGACGTCGAGCCCTTTATCGTCTAGGGCAACTGAAAAATTTCAATGGGTTGTGCAACAGATTGATCCTGTGGTTCATTGCAGGCGGACCGACAGAAGAACGAATTTGGCGTGAGTCTCATGAAATCGACACATGCAAGGCGTGCGACGCTTCTGTTCGGCTGCGTGTTGTTAAGCGGGTGTCTGAGCGACCCGTCCAAGCTCACCTCGTCCGCGCCCGACAAGCCGTGGGGACCAGGCGGCGGCAATGGAAGCTTCGCTGTTCACGGTTCCATCAATGACACACTCGCGACAACATCGACCGGTCCCGAGATCCAAGTCAAAAGCGGCAAGGTCTACACTCTTTCCGAGTTGATCGATCTCGGTCAGCGGTCTCACCCCTCGACGCGGGTTGCTTGGGAGCAAGCCCGACAAGCTGCCGCTGCGGTTGGCATTGCGGAAGGAACATTTCTTCCGATGATCTCGGCCAACGTGATCGCAGGATACCAGGACGTCGTTACGCCGCTGCCAACCCTCCTGGGGGGTACTGACTACGTGTCGACCAAAGCAAGTGGCGTGACGCCGAATATTGCATTGCAATGGCTGCTCTTCGATTTCGGCGAGCGGCAAGCGCTGTTGAACGCTGCTCAACAAACTGCCGTCGCAGCGAATATTTCTTTCAACGGAACCCATCAGGCTCTCATTCACAACATCACGAGAGCCTACTATCTGTATGGCGTTGCCAGACAAAAAAGTGAGATCGCCGAACACTCGCTTGGCAACAGCCACAAGATACTGGCTGCTGCACAGGGACGGTATTCCAGCGGCATAGGCACCAGCATCGAAGTTGCCCAGGCGAAACAACTGGTTGCACAATCTCGCTTCAGGTTGGTACAGGCGCGCGACGGTCTCGACGATGCGTATCAAGGCCTGACCGGCGCCGTTGGCTTGGCACCAAATGTGCAAATCAAGGTGGCCTCGTCCACAGGCCGTCGATTGCCAGGCACGCGAGGGGAACCCACGGACAAAGTTGTCCAACAGGCCTTGTCGCGACGTCCTGACGTTTTGGCGAGCTACGCTGCTCTGAAGGCGAGCGAAGCGAATGAACGCGCTGCCGCAGCGGCATTTCTGCCAAAGGTCTATCTCGGTGCTGTTGCCGCCGCCAATCGAGGGCGCGTGCAGGCAGGCAACTTGCCGGGCGCCGGCCTGCAAAGTACGACGAGCGGCGTGATGCTCGGCGTCACCGTTCCCATCTTCGACGGTCAGATCCGCAAGAACCGCCAGCGTCAGGCTGCGTCTGCCACTAGGGCCGCCGCCGCGGTTCATCGACAGACCAAGGATGCCGCCGTACGGGAGATCCTTCTTGCGTCCAATTCAGTCAGGTCCGCGCTTGCCTCCTATGAGGCGGCATCGGAACTCCGAAGGGCTTCGGTCGTCACCTACAATGCGGCGTTCGAAGCGTATCAGAACGGTCTTGGAACGCTCACGGATGTCACCGCCGCCGACAGTTCCCTTCTTGATGCCCGGGAGGCACAGGCAGATGCGCACGCAGCATCCCTTCTTGCCGCCTCATCTCTGGCTTTCATGTTGGGCAACATGACATCCAGTTCAGCCCCGGAGGACGCGCTGCGCTAGGAAGGTCCGAGAGGACAGGACGGGACCGTGCTCGTCTGCCTGCTTTCCTTCATCATCAAAAGCGCACCAAGAAGAAAGCCCGATGCTCCCAGGCACAAAAGCAGGTTTGCCGAGACGACAATCCAGCCGGGCTCTGGTCCGCGTGGCACGTAGGCGAATATGCTGGCACCCATGAAGAGAATACAGCCGAGCAGATTCGAGGTGACGATCTGCCAATCGAGATCGGCTGGTTTCCACGACCAGTAGCCGTGACTGGTTTCCATGAACGCGAGATAGCCCGAGATCAGGAACAGCACGGAGCCAATCAGGCCCGGCAGCCAGATCGTCAGTTCGGCGAGATACCATTTTGACGGCGGATCGATCGCATCCAGCGTATTGAAGTTGAACATCACCGTCCCGACGAACTGCGTGATGGTACTAAGCCAACCGATATCCGAGGGCTTCCAGCCGATTAGGCGAGGACGCACCGACGTATCAGGTAGTTCGCCTCCCATCTGGCCGGCATTGGCAGCCTGCAGGTTCTGCATGAAGCCGGCGATCGTAAAGAAAATCGACCCTGCGAAGAAGACGAGAGCGAGTTCCAGTGTCGTGATCGGTCCGGGTGTGATCGACAAGAGGCTTGCGAAGATGAAATGCAGCGACCCCACGGCGAACAACACCCCATTCCACCAATTATATGCCGGACGGTGCCAGAAGGGGATTTCGTCTCGGCTTGCGTGTCGCTGCAGTCCTTTGCGGTGCTGGCGTGCACGCAAAACAACCTCGCGCCCGTCGCGCAGGACGCGGCGCATGGTAATGAAAGGCCAGGGTCCTCTGGCGTCCATTCTCGCATCCATGTTCTTTCTGGAGGCAGCAGGCGGCTGCCTCCAGGATCTCTTTTTACCGGGCGGCAGGCCGTCAGTGATGGAAGCCGGAGGCTTCGTCTTCGCCGAGCGGGGTCTTGCGCGGATGGGCATCGAGATGCGCTAGTGCCGCGCGAATGTCATCGATCAGCAACGTGCAAAGATCACGACTGACACCGTTGCGCACGAGAACGCGCTGGATCGACTTGTCCTCGCAATGCGCAGGAAGGGTATAGGCGGGAACCTGCCATCCACGCACGCGTAGCCGGTCGGCAAGATCGAACAGTGTGAACTCCGCCTCCAGTCCTTCTTTCAGCTTCCACGATACGGCCGGAATACCCTTGTCGCGGTTCCCGTCAAAGACGATTTCGAACGGCCCCATGTCCGCGAGCTCCCGCGCAAGATAGGCAGCGCTGTCGTAGCAAGCTCCATGAACCTTGGCGTAGCCCTCTCGTCCGAGACGCAGAAAGTTGTAATATTGGCAGACGATCTGCCCGCCCGGACGGGAGAAGTTGAGGGCGATATCCTTCATATCTCCCCCCAGATAATTGACCCAGAAGACCATTTCCTCCGGCAGGTCGGCCTCCTCGCGCCACATGACCCAGCCCACACCGAGCGGGGCGAGGCCGAACTTATGGCCCGACGCGTTGATGGATCGCACGCGCGGCAGGCGGAAGTCCCATTCCAGATCCGGCGCACAGAAAGGTGCAAGAAATCCGCCGCTGGCACCGTCCACGTGGATGGGAATGTCGAGCCCGGCCTCTTGCTGCAGCCGGTCCAGCGCGTCGCTGACCGCCTTCACCGGCTCGAATTCGCCGGTGAAAGTGACGCCGAGCGTTGGTACGACACCGATGGTGTTTTCGTCGCACAGTTTCAGCACCTCTTCCGGCGTCATGAGCAGGCGCCCGTCCTCCATGGGAATCTCGCGGTGCTCCACGTCCCAGTAGCGGGTGAATTTGTGCCAGCACACCTGAACGGGACCGGTGACAAGGTTGGGGCGGTCGATTGCCTTCCCTTCCGCCTTGCGACGCGCCTCCCAACGGCGTTTCATGGCCAGTCCGCCCAGCATGGCCGCTTCGCTCGAACCGGTGGTTGAGCAGCCCGTCGCAGGGCCTTTCGGCGCGTTCCAGAGGTCGGCGAGCATCCTTACGCAGCGCGCCTCAATCTCGGCTGTCTGCGGATACTCGTCCTTGTCGATCATGTTCTTGTCGATGCACGCATCCATCAGGTCGTGGATTTCCGGCTCTTCCCAGGTCTGACAGAAGGTGGCCAGGTTCTGGCGGGAATTGCCGTCGAGCATAAGTTCGTCGCGTACCGCCATATAGATCCGACGCGGGTTTTCCTCGTGGTTCGGGAATTTCGACTTCGGCAGCGAGGACGACAGCTCCGTGGCGCCGTAGATCGCGTCGTTTGGATTGTTGGCCTTGCGGCTCATCGGTTTCTCCCGTTTCGCGTGCGTAGAGGTCAAGTAGGGTGAGCGGAGGTCAGGTGCGTTTTGCCTGTTTCAGGAGGTCGGTTGCATCGCCCGAAAGGCTGTCAAGCCGATCGAGGGGCAGGATCAGCGGTGCGCCGACACTCGAAAGGCCGTCGAGATCGAAGCTTGCGTAATTCAGACTCCGGTAGGTGCGAAGATGGAAGCGCCTGCGCTCGAGGTCCGACAGGTTGGTCCAGCAGGTGTATTCGGTGGCAGGCCCCTTGCTTTCCGGCCCAGGCAGACCGGCGACTTCCAGATGACCGCCATCAGCGTCTGCACGGGCGACGGACACCCCTCGCGGCCTATCGAAGGCGTTCATCACATGCGCGAGCGTCAGCACCGCCATGTCGGGCGTCGCAGCCTTTTCCGTGAACTGTGCATAGTAAGCCGCGCGCACGAAGCGGCCGACCGAAGTGCTGGAAGAAGGCAGACCGACCGTCGCGATCCCCGAATCCGGCTGAACCGCCCTGTAGCTGCCGAAGGTGGCGCTGGAGGCATCCACATTGGTCAGGAACGTGTAATTGTCGAGGTTGGTGAGGTGCCAGGGAAACTCCGGCCCGTTCGTCATCACTCCGACCGGGTTGTCGTAAAGCGACATTTCACCTTTGTTGAATTCGATTACAAGCGATGCGCCCCCGACATCATGAACTACGTAGTGAAAAGGGGACTCTACCCCGCCAAGCAGAGTGAGCGCCTCAAGCAGAACGGGTTGCGCCTGAAGCGCGGCTTTCACCTCCCCCACGCTTGCGAAGCGGCCAAGTGCCCATGAGCCGAGATCGGAGGCAGAGAGCACGGCCTGTGTCGCGGCGACCGCTTGCTGCGGTCCACCAGCGGCCGGATAGGACAGCAGACTGAAGGTCAGGCCCTGGTCGTTCAGTCCCTCCAGGACCTTGAAGTCGGACAGCCCGAGCGGCGCCTCGCGCGTTGGCATCCGCCCCGGCATCGTCACAGCCAGAAACGCATGCCGGCTCTCATAATCCAGCGGCGCGTGGCCCTCCAGATGTGAGGAGAAGAACTGTCCGGCCGGGCAGTAGGCGAGCTGATAGGGCAAGTCGGAGGTCAACTCCAGGGTCCTCCCGAAGTATGCCTTGCCGGCGGCATCGCGGTAGACGAGTGACGTGCACATGCTCGGAGTTCCTCTTCTAGACTACGTTCGCCGGGTGACCAGAGCAGGTCCAGGCGTACTCACGAACTGTGCTTCGAGTTCGCGACGAATCTCATCCAGTCTTTCGGTAACGTTTTCATGAATTTGCTTCTGGAAGCGTATATGACGATGAAGCCCTTCAAGTCTTCCGCGGATCGACGCGAGCTGGAGGAGTTGCCCGTCGCTGGCCCGCTGCCGGCGTGGCTCGAAATATGCCATGCTCAGAAGGTTGCCGGTCTCCTCAAGGCTCGAGAGGATCTTTGATGAGGCTGCAACGTCGACCATACGGGCATCCGGGGTCTGCCTGGTGAGGTCCGCAAGGGCGTTCGCGCTCACCAGGAGCCGCAAGCGCAAGCCGTTCACGACGCTCACGGGCCAGAACTGGGTGAAAATGACGAAGATCACGAAGATCCCCAGAAGAATGCCAAGGATGCGGTCGCTGGCTTGGGAGAACTCGAAACTGGGACCGAACCCGTTCAGCGTTGTCAGCAGGAAAGCCAATGCGATCTGAACTCCGGCATAGGAAATGCGCTCGTTGCCGGATGAGACCCACCCTGCAATGAGAACAGCGATGAAGACGAGGATCATCAGCCCGCCCACATCTGTGAGATGTGGCATCACAAGCAGCAAAGCCGCTACTCCCATGACCGCACCCACGAGGCACCCCGCAATCCGAAGCGTCAGCTTGCGGACGGTTTCCCCGATCGTGCCAAGCGCGGCGACGTAGCAGGTAATCATGGCCGTATGGATGCCGTTCCAGTCGATGCCGGTATAGATCAGGTAGCATATGACAGCAGCGATCGAGGTCTTGAGCGCGTAGAGCTGATGCCTCGGCGCTGAAAAGGCATCCGCAGCAAGCAGCGGCACGGGCTCCGGCTTGGGACTGGCGCCGGCATCGGGACGGGCAAGGTTTTTCAGCGCCGCGCGCAGCGCATCATCAGCAGGTGTTGATGACTGCGGTTCCGTTTCCTGCGGGAAGGCGAAAACCGGAACTTCCCTCGCCGAGACCAGATCTGCGACCTCCCGCAACTGGACGGCGAGCATCGCCCGCCGGTCCGGAAGGATGGTATCGTCAGGGGCCTGAGCCGCCAGCGCGATCCGATAGCTGGTCTCGACGGCGCCGCTCAGCCAGAGGGACTCGGCGCGCGGGACAAGGTGGAGAAGCCGCACAAGCAGCATCTGCTTCAGCGACTCGTCGTTGCCCTCGGCCAAAAGCTCGATGAGTCTTGCGCTTTCCCCGCCGTGTTCCACCGCCTCCGCCGACGCCCGCAGGCGCTCGACGATCCGGTTGCGCACAAGAACCTGCGACGGCGTTCCCACACAAAGATTGAACAGGATCATGAGCGCCATCGGCATGCAGGCCATCTTCCATGCCGCGAGGAGACCCTGATCTCCAATCTGCCCAATCGGAACGTCGGTAACGAGCGTCATGATGAAAGCGACAATCAATCCCACGATTGCCGCTTGCTCGCCCAGTGGGGTGGTCGAACTGAGAAACAGAAAGACGTATGAGGTGAAGAACATGATCGCCAGTCGGGTGGCGGCGCTGTCAATACTCAGGTTGATGATCGGGATCATCACCAACACCACCATCGAGGCGAGAGCGATCAGACCGATGCCGAGCAGACAGTTCATCACTGCGTCGCGCTTCATGAGGAAAATGATCAGATAGCAGCTGATCGCCGGCTCGGGAATCCGGTAGGTCATCGCGACCCCTGTTACCAGCGCGCACAGCAACGCAACGCGCCAGGTCTGCGCAAACCGCCCATCGAATGGCTGCAGGTCGTGCCAAGCCTGCACGACAAGGCTGGAGAGCGGCCCGCTAGCAGGCATCGTCGAGATGAATGGTCGCGACGGCCGAGGCGCCCACGCGCATCAGTTCTGCAGGTGGATCATCAAGGCGAATCCGGACCGGGAAACGTTGCTGAACCCGAACCCATTCGAGCGATTTCGGCACGATTGGCAGAGAGACCGGAACATTGATCAGGTCCTTTGACCTGATGCCCCAGCCAACACTCTCGACCACACCCTTGATCGCGACCTTGCGGTTCGCCAGAACATGGACGCTAGCGCAGTCGCCTACTGAAATACCTGGGATAACAGTCTCGGTGTAGTTCGCATTGACGTACCAAACATCGCTCTGAATGAGGGTAAAGAGAGGCTGCGCCGGCAGCACGTAGTCGCCCGTTGAAGTCGTCAATCCAACGACATGGCCATCGTTCGGTGCAAACAGCCGCGTTCCGGCCAACTCGTGTTCCGCAATTGCCAGCGCCGCGCGGCGCGCTCGCACAAGGGCCCCCGCTCCCAACTCATCTCCGACCAGCGCCTGTGCCGCATCCTGTTGACGAAGGGCTTCTCTGAGACTTACCTCCGCATCGCGCTTCAGAGTACGAGCATCATCCAGTTGCTGCGCGGAAACATAGCCCTTCTCGGCCATGGGCCGTAGCCGTTCGAGCGACTGCGAGGCCAAATCCAAGTTCGATCGGGCCCGTTCGACCTGTTCGGCCGCAATATCCGCGTTGGCGAGTTCTGCCTGGATATTACGAGACTTGTCGCTGGCTGCGGCTTCGGCCAATTCAAGGTCGGCGCGAGCCTGCTCGACCGCCAGCCGGTAGGCGGTATCATCGAGTTCGAGAAGGAGAGCTCCCTTCCGGACAAAGGCGTTTTCCCGGACGGAAACACTCTTCACCCGACCACCGGCACCGGTTGCCATCCTTGTAACGCTGGCAAACACGGAGGCATCGTCCGACAGAGGATTCGCTTGGGAAACCAAATGACTGCGATAGGCTAAAACTACCGCTGTCGCGATGACCAGGAAACTGATTGCCACACCCCCAAGAGCGGTGAGACGTCCTGAACTTATTGGTAGAGGCATGGTTCAGCGGCCAAAGAATACCATCAGAGACAGATAGGTGAAAGCGAGGCTCATGCTCATGTAGACGGGCACCCGCCAGCGCAAAATATCATCAATTCCCGTCACAACGAGCAGAGCCCGCGTCATGAGTGTCAGAACAATGGCAGCGAACAGGCACACCAGCCACGCCGGAAAATAGCTGCCGAAGAGCGGGATCGAGGGGGCCAAACTGGAAAGGAAAGGCGATGTCGTCACACCAGATCACTATTCTTCAGGCAGATAGCCAAACTTTCATCATTCAAGGTGTTCGAGCGCAAGGTAGCACGCAGAGCGCGAACCATAGTACGATTGGTCGCGGGGAGCAATTTCTGAGGGCATTCCGCTTTTAGGCGATCCACTTCGACCGGCGTAATGCCACACGCGCCGATGGGAGCCTCCCCTCCCGCACTCAGAAGCAACCGCTGGCACCAGCATGTATTTCCGCTCTCCGGTTGCAACGATACAAGATCTCTTTGATATATATTTCGGAGGAAACCCGAAAACTTGCAAAACGCACTGGCGGAAAGCTTATTCAATCCTCTCAAGCGCGAGCGGATACGGATCAGGACCTACCGAACACGCGAGGAAGCAAGGCAGTACGTGTTCGACTACATCGAAATTTCCTACAACCCGAAGCGCAAGCACGTCAGGAACGGGATGCTGTCACCCGTCGAGTTCGAACGGCAGCAGGAAATGCAACCCGAGGGCGTCCACAAGATTCAGGGCTATTCGCCTTCCTCAGCATCATGAGCAACCGACGGGCGGGACGCTCACGTGATAGCTCCAGCGCAGCAACGCGCGAAGTGCGACCTGGCGATCACCCCCCAAGGCTTTCAAAAGCTCACGCTTGCCGAGCGCGTCGCGCAATTCAGCTGGGATGCTCATCTGTAGCGCGCAAAATCAAATGGCACGGCGCGCAAGATCAAATGGCAACAGAAATCGCCGCGCAAACGGGTGCTCAGGCGTCGCCGGGCACGCCTAGTCGATGATACCCTCTGCACGCAGTAGGCGCTCGGTTTGGGTGCAGTGATCGCTGCCTGGCTGGTGTTGGATGATTGCCCCTTTCCGTGCCTCGCGAGTGATGGCTCCCCATGTGACTGCATCGAGCGCGTTGCTCTGGTTGAGGTAGGCCTCCAGACGCGGTGTCTCGATCTTGATCCGACAATGGTCTGCCGCCCCCAGATAGAAGGCCACCGTCTCCAGTCGCTTCATCGTCGAGGCATCGGGCATCGCCGATGCGGGCCATGTGATCAGGAGGCTGGCCAGAACGGATGTGGTCCAGGTTCGGCAATTCATTGTCTGCAATCCTCAGCTGAGCCGCACGTCGCTTGCAATGGCGTCACAGTGCACGCAGCGGTGCGAGCCATCAACCCTGCAGGAGGATCGAAGGCGCTTCACAGTGCCTTCGAACCTTTCGTCAAGCGACTTGGTCACCGCCACGAATTGAGGTGGGCAGTTTTGAGAGTTCTCCACGCATACGCAGCAGCCAGGCTGACCACTCCGTTGCCGGCCGCATCGGTTCTGTCCAACCGATCGGCCACCCCATGATCCAATCCGAAAAGCTCGGGTTGAAGGTCAGGTCTCCTGTCGAGGACCTGTGTCCAAACATCAAGCTCAAATGGAGCGGGCGCGAAGAGCGGAAGCTCGGTCGCCCCTTCGGCCGGGCGTTCCAGGCACGAATGAGCAGCCAGGTCTGCGTCCATTGCCGAGTGGCGTTCCCCAGAGCGATTTGGGAACCCGTCTGCGATGGATCGTTCCGAAGGCGCATGCCGGCATCCGACAGCTCGATCTCCGTCCGGTTGCAGTAGAGGGACTTTGTCGGCGTGGGCCAGAATGAAGAGCCGGCGCCGTAGGTGGGATGCACCGACTTCAAGCGCTGAAAACAGTCCCGCTTTAACTGCGTAGCCCATGCCTTGAAGGTCCTGGAAGACGTCGGCGGCTCCCAGATCGAGATGCCCTTCGACGTTCTCGAAGAAGCACCACTCCGGGTCAACTTCCGCGACGATCCGGCGGATGTGCGGCCAAAGGTGCCTCGGGTCGTCTTTTCCTCTGCGTTGGCCCGCACAACTGAATGGCTGGCATGGATATCCGCCAGAGACGAGATGAACCTTGCCACGCCATGGCCTGCCGTCGAAGGTCGCCACGTCGTCCCAGACAGGAGCCTGATCCAGGGCCGCGTCCGCCATCCGCGCCACGAGGCAGGCCGCCGCAAAAGCTTCCCGCTCGACGTAACACACAGTTCGATATCCGGGTTCTGCGACATGGAGGCCGAGCTCCAGTCCGCCAACTCCTGCGCAGAGTGCAAGTCCCTGCAGGTTGCCACCGAGCCGGTCCTGCCGGCAACGGTCATTGGGATGAATAGCCACACCGGGCATCTCCTGAATTGAGGGGACGCTCGGGTGGCGCTCACTGGTTCGGCCTTTGAAGACCATTCAAACAGTCGTGACGGGGTCGCTCGGCTGGCGCTCGGGTGTGGGCTCGGCAGGCCTCAAGGCATTGATCGTCCCGCATCGCGGGCACTTGATTTCAATCACGTCGGATATCGCGTTTCGGGCGGCCTTCATCAAGAGACGGCGGCAGCTCGCGCATCGGATGGACTCCACTCTCTACCTCAGATAGATCAACCCCGCTGCCGATCGTGATCCGGTCAGCAGAAGCGGCGGGGTCGCTGTTGAGGTTGCTTGCAGCGTGTGGGGGTTCGATTGGCGTTGGGTCCCCACGGTCCGGAAGTCGCATTCCGGGCTCCCCGCTCCTCGCCAGCGATTGCACGAGTGCGGGGCAGTCCTAGTCCTTCTTCCCTCCTTCGGGTGCCTCCAGTTCAATGGTGGTGGTGTAGGTGCTGTCGAAGCGGTGCTCGACACTGGCGGCGCGCCAACGGCCGTTGATCTCGGCGCGGAAGCCGGTCAGCACGACGTCCGCCTCGGCCTGCGCTTCCGGCAGGCCGGCAAGCGTGAGGGAACCCGACCCGGTCGCCCTGGACAGCCGCTCGCCCTCGGCCGAGGCTGCCGTCTTCGCTTCGTCCTGCGATGACAGAACATGGCGCAGCCGGCGATCCGGTCCCTTCTGGCCGGTCTCTGCCTTCTCGATCTCGACCTTGCCCGTCTTGCGGTCGTACCATTTGGCAGAGGTCGCACCGTAGCGCGGACGCGGGTCGCCCTCGATCTGCCACTCGCTCACCTGCGAACGATCGATGGTGAGCGCCGGCAGTGCCTTGCCGGAGGCCGAGCCGGAGCCGCGCTTGACCAGCACCATCTTGCCGCCCTTGACCGAGAAGAGCCCGCCGAAGCGGTCGGCGATCCGTGTCCCGAAGTCGAGCGCCGACTGATCGATGCGCGCGATATAGGGCAGCGGCTCACTGGCAAGCTCCGGGCTCACCTGTGCCTGAAGCCCGTGACGGGCGGCAAGCTGCTGGATCACGCCGCCGACCGTCTCGTCGTCGAAGTGCTCGGACAGTGGTTCCTTCAGGTCGGAGCGCATGTCGGCCGATCGGCCGGAGACGGTCATGGTCTCACCTTGCGGCCCGCCTTCGAAGGCGATGCGTTCAACTGTGTAGAGGCCCATGACCCAGGCACCGACGTCGCGATAGCCGAACCGCACGAGCAGCTTCGCGCCCTCGCGTGGCGCCGCCAATGTGTTGCCGGCATCGTCAAGCGTCAGCTCGCATGTGTCCGCGTCCTGGCCCGTCGCATCGCTCAAGGTGGCGGAGACAAGACGCGAGTAGAAGACGCCCGCAACCGGCTGGCCGTCGACCATGACCTCTATAAACGGGCGATCGCGCATCAGTCCCAAAGCCTCGTCTGCTCCACCTGGTTCGAAACACGCCACTCGGGCAGGTTCACTTCGGTGCCGAGTGGCAGGACAAGACCCTCTGCAGCTATGCCCCGGTTGGCCTCGATGGCCGCTTCGACATAACCGGCAAGGCGAGCGGCCTTGCCGGCATTGCCGAGGATCTCCAGCGCATATTCGAAGCAAAGCTGTTCAAGGCTCGCATCCTCGCGTGTCACGCGGATCTTTGCGGCTGGCAGGGTCGTCTCGGTCATCGGAAGATCCCCAGGTTGCCGCCGGCGCTGTCGCCGTGCGGGGCGACGTCGACCGTGTACTCGAGACGTCGACCCTGGCCGCTTGCCGAGATGATCGACTGCGTATCGGAGACCGACAGGATGACCACCTTGCCGAAGACGCGGCCGGCGGTGCCGGCGGCCGCCCAGCCGACCATCATCACCGGCAGCGCGGCGGCCTGCGTGGCGCGGATTGCCTCGAACTCGTTTCGGCCGCCGAACTCCTCGGGATAAAGGAGGCCGGAGATCGTCACCGGGTTCTCGCCATAGCCGGTGAACTGGCGGCCGGGTGCATTGCCGAAGCGCGGCACGGCCGGCCACATCGCCTCGGTCTGGCGGTCGAGCGCCTGGAAGTTGAGCGGGGCGATCTCGAAGACATGCGGCCCCAGCGCCAGCAGCGGAACGGCCACTACTCGGTTCCCCCGTGCATGGCGCCGGTCTTGGCGCGGCGCACCGCATCGGTGATGCCGCGATTGGCGGCATTGGCGGCGGCGACCGGATCGGTCACGCCGGTGATGGACTGCGAGACGTTGACGGTGACCTGCGGCGGACGCTTGTCGATGACCTCCGCCTTGATCTTCTGTTCAACCTTGGGCGCGTCAACGAGACCGCGTTCCCGCGCATAGCTCTCCAGCGGCAGGATGGAATTGTCGTTGCCTGAGGATGGGAAGGGCGAGCCCGCGTTAGCCGTCGCGGCGTTCATCCCCAATTCATTGCGCAAGTCGTTGTAGTTGGACTGGCGCTCGTCACCCCCTCCGAACGTCAGGAAATCGAAATCCAGCAGCCCCTTGAGGGCCGCCACCTTGGCCTCGAACCACGCGGTCAGGGTTCCCCACGCGCCTTCGAGACCTGAAATAATCGCCTCGACGATCGCGGCGCCGAAACCCGTGAAGGCGCGCAGCGTGTCGCGAATGGCATTGCCGATACGCTCGCCGATGCGGCGGCCGGCGACCGAGATCTCGCCCGCCTCGGCACCGCTCAGCTGCTCGGCCGTGAAGAAGCTGGCGAAGAAGTCGGCGACGGCGTCCTTGGCTTGGTTGAGGCCGGCGAGGATACCGGAGACGTCGAACATGCGGGCAAGGGCGTCTCGCACCGCATCGACGTTGATGCCGAGAGAAGCGGCGATCTCGCCGGCCCGTGCCGCAACGCTGTCAACAAAGCCGGACCATGCCTGTTTGACCGCCTCGATCTCCGGCGCGAAGGCCGAGGCCAGCCCTTCGAAGAAGCCGCCTACCGCCGCTTTCAGCCGATCCCAGTATTTCCAGACAGCGAAGGCTGCGGCGGCGATCGCCGCAAGCACCACGGTCACCGGCCAGCCGGCCGCCGCGATTGCCGAAAGGGCGGCGGTGGCGGCCGTCTTCAGTCCGGCGAACGCTCCGGTCAGCATGCTCCCGCGCAGCACAGTGGAGAGCATCGACAGACCGGCGATCGCAGACTTCAACCGCTTCGGACCGAAGGACGCAAGGAACAACCCGACGGACGCGGCGGCACGGCCAAGGCCGCCGCTCGCTGCCCGCAGTCCGCGCAAGGCGCGTGCGACAAGCGAGATGTTCCGGCCGCTGGCACTGAAGCGCCAGAACAGCGAGGTCAGCCGGATCAAGGGGCCGGCCATCAAGGCGTAGGCGTAGGAAACCACGCGGCTTGCCACGCCGAAGGCAAGGAGCGCGGCGGCGCCTTCCACCAGTTGCGCAGTGAGTTCCGGATTGGCCTCGGCGAAGGCTGCAAACTGGGCGACGAGGCCGCTTGTTGTCTCCATCAGTTCATTGATGGTGGGCAACAGGACATCACCGAGCATGATGGCGAGGCTGGCGATCTGGTTCATGAAGAGCGCGAACCGGTTGAGCGTAGTCTGCGCCCGCTTGTTGTATTCCTCGGTCGCCGATCCGGCGTAGTCGGCTTCCTCCGCCACGAGCCGGAAGGCCTGTGCCAGGAGGTCCGGGTTGTTGAGGAGCTTGGAGAAGTCGTCGGAAAAGTCCTGGCCGACCAGGTCGATCAGCGCCTTCATGCCATCGGGTGACTTCGAAAGACGTTCGAAGAGGTCCTGAAGCGCGGCGGGCGCATCCGCATCGAGCGATGCCATGAAGCCCTTGTACGTGAGCCCGGCCGTCTTCAGCGCGCCTTTTACCTTGTTGCCACCCTGCGCCAGGCGGTTGGCCAGCGCCGACACGCCGCGCGCGGCGGTCTCCGGCGCGATCCCGGCCGCCACCATGGCAGCGCCGACCGCATTCATCTGGACGGCCGTCAGCTTCAGGGTTCGCTGTGCACCGGCCGCCCGGTTGGCAAAGTCCGTGATCTCGGCCGCCGTCGCAGCCATGTTGTTGGACAGGTGGTTGGCCGCGTCGGCAAACAGCTCAAGCCCTTCCTGACCCAGCCGATAGACGTTGCGCAGCTTGGCAAAGCGCGTGCCGATTTCCTCGGCCGCCATGTCGAAGGCGACGGCGGCACGCGCGGTGAAGGCGGTGAAGCGCTCCAGCTGTTCGGTCGGAATGCCGCCCTGCGCTGCGGCGGCCATGATCGTGGTCAGACCCGTGGCCGACATGGCGATGTTTCGGCTCATGCCGAGCAGGCCCTTGCGGATCTCGCCAAGCTTGCGCACCGGGACGTCCAGGACCTTCTCAAGGTCGGCGAAGGCGTCCTCGAACTGCGCGGCCGCGCGGATCGGCGCGGCGAGCGCCACCGCCATGCCGAGAGCATCGGTCAGCCGGCCGCGCGCGCGGGAAAGCCGCTGCTCCGCATTGGCAAGGGCGGTGTCGATGTTGGTGGTTGAAAAACCCTGGCGGATCGCGCCGGAAAACCCCTCGCGCAGATCCTTCGCGCCCTGCCGGATGCCGGCGACATCCTTGCGAACCTTCTCCGCGCCCTTTGTCAGGAAGGAGATCAGGAGCGAGACATTCATGTCGGCCATGATCGCCCTCGCTTACGGGAGTTGGCCAAGCGCCTTGAGGACGCGCGGCAGGTCACGGCGGAATGCCAGGAACTCCTGCCAGTCGAGGGCCTCAAGTTCCGATGGCTGCCAGTGGTAGGCAGCCGCCAAATCGCTCATCAGCTCGAAAACGCGGTGCCAAGGTCCGGAAAAAAACCGAACATCGCCTGGCCCGCCTTGAACAGGTCGACCGGGTCGAGATCGTCGATCACCGCCGGTGACACGCCGCACAGGTCGGCGAGGATCTCGGTCAGCCCGTCGAGGCGTTGCGGGTCGGTCAGCAGCGCCAGCGCCTCGGCGATCGTGTCCTTGTCCGCCACCGCGCGGGCCATCGCCTCACCTTCGGCAGTGGCCATCAGGTTGCGGACGAAGTCCGGGCCGAGAAGCGCCACCACGCGCTTGACGTGGCGGGCGCGCGGCCGGCGCATCGTCAGCGAGGAATGGGACTTTCGGTCGGTGTCCCCGCCTTCTTCGGCCGGCACGGTCAGGGTGATGGTCTCGGTGAGCTTGGGCGTGGTCATGGGACAGGTCCGATTACGAGAACGGGAGGCGTGGATCAGCCGAACAGGGCGCGGCGCCGGCCTTCGTTGACGGCGACGCCATTGCGCACCGCCCAACCACCCTGGGTGAAGTTGAACCGGTGCAGCACCTTGCCGTCGGCCATGTAGGAATAGTTCAGGATCGACCCGATCTTGTGGTCGTAGCCGGACGCCTTGCCGCCGCTCATTTCCTCCTCAGCTACGGAAACCAGCCGGCCGGCGATGTCGATGGCATGCTCGTGCTCCGTGCCGTCGAGTTCGTCGACGATGAACTTCTTGCCGGTGAAGGTTCGGCGGATGCCTGGCGCGCCGCCGAACAGGCCGGCAACGGCCGGCGTATGCGACTTGAGCTTGAACGGGGCTTCCAGCGCCTTCACGCCGAGGCCGGCAACCTGGATCTGAAGATCGCTGCCGCCCGGCTGGAAATCCTCGGTGATCTCCTCGAGGCCGGGCAGCTGCATGCTCTCGATCTGGATAGCAAGGTTCATGTCGTCGTTCACGATCAGCGTGAACCCGCGCAGGATGGGAAGGGACATGGAAAGCTCCTTTCGAAGGGGCGGACTTACGCGGCCTCGCCGACGCGCTCGAAGCTGACCGAGATGCGGCGATTGATCTCGTCGGCGAGCAGGTCGAAATAGACCTCGTTGCGACGCGAGCCGAAGGTGAGGTCTTCGAGCGGCGGGGCTTCCTCGGCATCGAATTCGATGCGCAGCTTGCCCGATCGCAAGGCCGCATTGGTGTTGACGTCCCGGTCCCAATAGACGTCGCCGCCGAGGATCGCTCCGACCGCCTTCAGCTCGTCCAGGAACTGCTGCAGCGAGCGCATGATCGCGATGACGAGCTGCGGCGACAGGTTCTGGTCGTTGGCCCAGCGGAACGAGCGCGAGATCGTCTTCTCAATCAGGGCGCGGGTACGGACGACATTGACGAACTGCCAGAGCGGGTCGGTCGACGTGGTGCGGTTGCCCCACAGGATGCGGCCATTGGCGGCGAAGGCGCCGCCTGCGCCCTGGACGAGGCGGGCCGGTATGAAGGTCGCGATGCCGGCCTCGTTCAGGAGGTTCGCCTCGTGGTCGATCTCCCCGTCATAGTAGGAAACCGGCCGGGCGATGCCGAGAATGCCGCCACAGTCCTGGTTGGACGGCGACCAGTAGGGGCCGCCCTTCTCCTTGTCGCGCTTGATGAAGAGGCCCGCCGCAAACGGCGCGGCCGGCTTGACCACCGGCCCGCCTTCGGCACTGACCTTGACCATGGGATCGACCAGATAGGCGAAGCGGTCTGAGAAGTCCGCCCGATAGGCAAGGCTCGCGTCTTTCGTCGGGCCGCCGGTGTCGAAAATGGCGATCGCCTGCAGCTTCTTCGCCACCTGCTCGACGGCATCCGCGACCGGGTTCTTGGCATCGGCGATGCGGGTCGCCGCATAGCCCGGCGCGATCAGAAGATCGGGCTCAACGCCGACATGACCGAGGGCATATGCGAAGGCATGCGCGCCGGTCTGCGAGGCGGCCGAGCCGACCATGTTGGTGCGGGTGGCGTCCGCGTCGACACCTTCGGCAACGCGCACCATGACAATGGAAGCTTCGATCCCTTGCGCCTTGACGGCATTGATCACGTCAAGCGCGGTGCCTGTCGCCCCGAGCAGCGCGATCTTTTCGGTCTCGTGGGTGTAGATATGGACGGGTTCGTCCAGCGGAAAGGCCGTGTTGTCGGCGTCCGGCGCGGTAACAAGCGCGCCGAGGGTGGAAACGTCCGAGACGGCAATCGGGCGCGGCTCGTCGCCGAGCCGCAGGACACGGGTGCCGTGATTGAAGGGGGCGACGGGCATGCGCTGATCCTCGTTTGCAGGGTCAGCGCAACACTATGTGGGGGATGCCTTTGCCCGCGCCCCTGACAGTGTCAGGTCACTTGTCAGGGGAACGCGGGGTCAGCTGGCGGCAGGAGGAAAACAGTTTCAAACAGGTCTCACGCTGCCATGAAACCGCGCCCCTTGGCAACGCGCAGCTTAAAGATCCGCCGCCGCGAGCCAGAGCGTGTCGACCTGGAGCGTCGGCAGCTCGAAGACTGCCGCCATCTGGTCGATGAGCGCATGGTGGCGGTCATAGGTTGAGGCGTATTCCCATTCGATCTGCGCGCAGGCCCGATCGGTCTCGTCGGCGATCGCCGCGATCTCGGCCTCGACCATGGCCGGCGTGATGCCGATTTGAAGCAGCATCAGACGACACTGCCGGGCGGTGATCGGCGGCAGGACCGGCGCGGGCTCCTGCCATGCCTCGGTGCTGAAATCCCACACCGCGCGGCCGTCCGCGGGCGGGTGCGGAACTTCGATCCCGCCAGGGGGTGGGACGAGTTCGGGAGTGACCGTCTCGACCAGATCGGGCTGCTCGACGGGCTCGCCGGTTTCCGGGTCCGGGACCGGCGGCTGCGGGACAAGGACCTGATAGGCCGGCGCGGAGGTGACCGAGCCGAGATAGATGCCCTCGGCGTCGACGAAATACCTGGTGATCATGCGAAGGCCCTCAGCCGGAAGTTCCAGTTCGCGTTGGTGAGGCCAACCGGGTTGCCGTTGTCCGACCGCGTCACGAAGTAGGCGTTGGCCGTGTTGGGAAAGGTGACGTGGATGTTCGTTGCGTCTGCCCTGATCGAGGCCCCCTGATAGGCCGACCCGCCGTCGGCAGTCGGCCCGGACAGGTAGATCACTTCGCCGACCGCGAAGCCGTGCTCTGCCGTCACACATTGCAACATCGTCTGGATGATCTTCGGGGCTTCGCCAAGGCCATGAGCCATCGTGATCTTGCCGATTGCCGTGATGGGATGGAGGCCAGAGGTATAGGTCGGCCTCCTCAGCGGCGCGTTGCCCTCATGAAGGTACTTGTGGGTGCCGGCCCCCTTGTACAGTTCGCCGTCAGCGCCCATCCGGAAGGCGTCGACGAAAGCTGTGCCATCGTTCTTGGCAAAGGTCAGGTTGTAGCCGCCGGTCTTGAGCAGCCAGCGCGCTTCCAGGACGCCATCGCCGATGATGACATGCGCCTGGCCGATCTCGGTGCCGATCGTTCCGATCTCAAGGGAGCCGGTTCCGTAGTTGCCCCTGAACACCCGCGTCAGAGGGTTGCCGGCAGCATCGAAGCGATGGAGGAAGAAGTTGCCGTCGGTGTCGGTGCCGAACTCCCAGCGACGAATGCCCGCCTCGTTGGAGATCCGGTAGATCCGAAACCCGCCATCGGCGCCGCGCACGTCCAGTGTGTCCTTGACGGCCAGCGATCCGGTCAGGACGCCGCCGGCCAGCGGGAGCAACGCCGCAAGCGCCGCCGCGAGACCGGTGACATCCCCGATCTGGTGACCGTGTGCCTTGGGCGCTGGCTCGCCGCCAATGCCGATCGTGCCGCCCGCCTGCGTCGTCAACGGCCGACCGACGGGAGCGCCGGCAATCGACACGTCCGACAGGCCGGCCAGCGTGTGGTTGTGAGCAACCGCCGCCTTGCCATCGAGCGCGGTGGCAAGGCCGGTGACATCGGCGATCGCGTGGCCGTGCGTCGTCGCCGCCTTGGTCGCCAGGGCAGCCAGAAGCGCGGCGACATCGCCGTCGATCGCTGCGAAGGCATCGATCAACCGCTGCACGTCCTCATTCACCTTGTTGGCAGCGTCCGGCAGCGGATAGTTCCGGTTCGGGGTCGTGTTGGCGACCATGTGCGGTTCCTCAGATGGTTGCGACGCGAAGGTCCGCCAGCGACGGCCGCGCCGCCGGCCCGCCGGTGAGCGTCAGACGGACGCGGGTCTCGGCACCCCATGCCGGCTGCGGATCGAGCGGGTCGATTTCGTGTGTGCGGTCGACCCACCCGCCGGCCTCAAGGATCTCCGTCGACCGGAGCGGGATCGCCTCCCAGCCGCCATCGCCTTTCTGGAGTTCGACTGTCAGGCCGGACCCGGACGGCAGGAGCGACTTGAAACGAACCGGCACGCGGACTGCCCCGGAGACCGTGAAGGCGCGCGAGACGTATGCGGCGGTATCGCGCAAGGACCCGGCGATGAGCTGGACGCCCGGGAACAGCGTCGGCGAGGCCGTTGCCGTGCCGGTGAGCACGGCGAAGACGACGACCGTCTCCGTGACGCGTTCGGTCAGCTCGAGCACCTGGCCAGGTGCCACGCGCCAGATGCCGCCGCCCGGCCGCTCGATCTCGAAGACGACCGAGCACTCGGCCGTCGGCAGATCGACGACGGCCCGGACGATCATGTCCGTGCAATCGACAAGGTCGGCCTGGCCGAGCGAGATCCGCTTGGTCGTCGGCGCGAACCGCGCGGCGTTGAGCGTGAAGGTCAGGTCCTCGTCCTGATGCGCTGACCAGGTGCGCGCGTTGCTCGAGGAGAGCATGACGCCGACGGGGTACGGCTGCGCGGTCACCCAGGACTGCGCCACCGCGTCGAAAGCCCCGACCTGTGCCGAGCTGATCGAATGGCCGGCATCGTCGCTCTTGACGATGAAGCAATATTCCTGGCCCGCAGCCAGCCAGAGCGGCTCCGGCAAGTCGATCACGGTCGGCTGACCGATCACGATGCCGCTCATCTCGATATACGCCTGACTGAGGATCTCGGCCGTGGGGAGCCCCTGCGAACAGGTGCGGATTTCGAGCAAGAGCGGGTTGCCGGGATCGCCGATCGCGCAGACGCGCAGCGTGACGCTCGCCAGATGGCGGCCAGCCGTGCTGGCCGGCAGGACGAAGGTCTGCGCCAACGGATCGGCACCGCCGCCGCCGGGCGGCTCGTTCACGCCGACGCCAACGGAAACCGGGGGATCACTCCAGCGCGTGACCGTGGTGACCTGGCGCATGACCGTGACCTCGATCCGGCCTTCGCCAACGAAGAGTGCCGACGCTTCCGTGCCCGAGGCGCCAACGGCGCGCACGAGCTTGCGGCCGGCCGGGTAGGTCTCGGCCGCGATGGCGATGGTGCCGGAGACTTCGCCATTGCCATCGGCAGTGATGCCCGCCGGCGTCACGTCGGCACCGTCGAAGGTGAGTTCTTCAAGCGCCTCGCCGGCCCCGAAGCCACGGATCGTGTAGGCGACATCAACCGGGCGCAGGAACTCGGCGAGTTCCTGCCGCTCGTCGACGATATCCGTCGTCGTGGTGGTGCGGGACTGGTTGCCGGCGCCAAATTGGGCCGTCTGCGCGGAGGCCCATTCGGTGCGCGTCTCGACCCACTGGTCAATCGCCGGGTCAAGCGTCAGCTCGGCCGGGATCGGCAGGAAGTTGGCGTAGGGATTGACCAGCCGGCAATGGGTGACGAGCCCCTGCGAAATCACCGGTTCGGAGGTCCAGTCGAGCAGCACCGGGCGGACAGGTCCGAGCCGGTGGATCGTCGGATCGATGGCCAACTGGCACGAGCCGTCGAACAGGGCAGCATCCTGGGCGATGCCGGCGTCCCTCCAGCGATCGGAGGTGAACGGATCGACGAAGACACCGCGCTTGGCGACCGGTTCGCGGCTGTCGATGTCGCGGCGCAGGCGCTCCAGCGCAACCAGGTCGTAGAGGTCGACCATGCGCTTGTAGATGTGGTCGACATCCGCCATGCCATAGGCGCGCACGCCGCTGTTGACGATCGCAGGAGCGCCACCCCAGGCGTTGTGAACCTCGGCCAGCGGCAGATGGGCGGCCGGCGCTGCCGGCGGCACGGGACGCGAGCGGCTCGACAGGCCCTCGATGTAGACGGCGCGGCCTTCCTGGTCGAGACAGATCAGGTCGGTGCGCGGCAGCTTGTAATCGTAGGTCAGCAGAACCTCGCCACCGGTCACGCCGCCGGCCAGCGTCACCGTGCCGTCGGTGGTCGAGACGGGCGCGACCGCGTCGCGGTAGCGATAGGTCACCTGATAGCTCGAGCCCGGCGCCGGCTCGGCGCCGCCCGGTGTCCAGTCGACCCGGTCGGCGTTGAGGATGTAGTCGGTGCCGGCCGTGTAGACCGTCCCGCCCTGGCGCACCTCGACCAGCGCCGTGACGCTGTCCTGCGACAGGAGATCCATGGAACCCACGCTCGGCCCGTGCGTCACCGCCTCGGTCGTCTCCTTGGTGACAAGAGCCGTGATGAGGTTTGCGAGCGGCGGGAAGCGCAGGGAGAGCACAGCCGTTCCCGTACCGCCATCGGCAAAGCTGTGCTGCTCGGCATCGATCCGGCCGACATCGAAGGTCTCCGGCACAGCCAGGCGCAAGCTTGCAGAGCGCGTGCGCTTGAAGCCGTTGATGTTGGCAACGCCCTGCTCGATGACGAAGACCTGGTCGCCTGCAATGCGGCCAAGAGCCGCCACGCGGCAGCCGGAGACCACGTAGCTGCCGTTGGCATCCCGGTCATAGCCGGCGATCGCCTGGAGCGTCATGGACAGCTCGACTGGCGCCGTCTGGTCGAGCGCCACGCCATCCTTGATGAGGTAGACCGGATAGAGATCGCCAGGCTTGCCGTCGCCGGCACGTCCCCAGACAAGAGTTTCCTCGATCCGCGCCGCGCCGGCCTCGCCCTCGGCCGCAGTGCCCGGCGCAAGACCGAGAAGGTCCGGGTCCTGCTCGTGGGTCACAACCCGGCGGACAAGCCGCACGCCGATCGTGACCTCGCCAACCATCGGCACACTTTCAAGGGTCCAGGCGTTGACCGGGCGCACGTCACCGGCGGCATAGATCCGCCCGGCCTCGAGGAGCACGCTGCCCGCATCCGTGTCGACCACGATGCCGGCGCCGGAGATGCGGTCGCCGTCGCGGGCGGACAGCCCCCCGGCACGGGCGATGCGTCCGCGCAGGATCGACTGCGCCTCGTTCAGCTCCGCGCCCTGGAGGAAGTTGCCCTCCCGGAAGACCACGTCCGTCATGGCGGGTTTCGCGCCGGAACGGTCATAGGCGCCGGAAACGAGACTGTGTTCGAAGGCCATTAGAACCTCATGTGAAACGAACGAGAAGGCCGACGCGCTCGCGCAGCGTCTCCCCGAAACGAATGTCGACAGGGGCGCGGCCGACGGCCGCGAAGGGCGTGTGGATCTCGCCGGGGCCAAGCCAGAGCTTGCCGGGCGTTCCGGGATCGATCGGGGTTGCCCCGACGAGCAGGCCGGCCTCGATGGCACGCGCAGTGATGCCCGTGCCGTCACCGTCGCCGAAGTCCGTCAGGGCGATCGCGGCCAGGGCCTCGCCGTCCTCGCCGGGCGTCCAGCCCTGACCGAGCAGCGTGTAAAGTCCGGCCGCGCCCGTCGGGTCCACTTGCGCGAAGGTACGGCAGAGGCGGGCGCCGGTCAGCGCGCCGCCCGAACTGTAGAAGCCGAGATAGGCGCCCATGCCGCCGAGCGCCGCCGCCATCTGGCGGACCCGCGCGCCGGCCGAGCCGAGATCGGCCCAGGTGTCGTTGACAGTCGACCAGGCAACCGGCAGATCCGCCCAGGCAAGGGAGCCGGACCCGTCGTCGGCGATCCAGATGCCAAGGGCTTCAAGCTCGGCCTGGGTGAGCGTCACCTCCGCCTCGTGGGTGCGGCCGTAGGACCACTTCGGGCCGGAGAGACCGCCGGTTGCCTCGACATGCACGCCGCTGTCGTCGCCGACGATGGACCCGGAAAGCCGCGCCCAGGAGCATTCGGCCGCCGGCACGTCGTAGCCGTGCACGCCGCGTCGGAAGCGTGAGCGCACCGGCTGCGAGAGCTGTGCAATGCCGGCAAGACGCGGCAGGTCGGCCCGCTCGTCGCGCACCCGGTCGAACATGAGCTGATAGTCGGCCCAGGCGAGCCGGCGCGCGGGCGGGTCGACCAGCTCGGCCGAGTAGCCGACAAAGCCGAGACCCATCGCCATGCCGGCGTGAGTGCCACGCAACCGCTCCCAGGCGATGCCGTCTTCGAGCAACTCGAAGACATTCGGCACGAAGGGCGACAGCGCGCCGAGGCCGTATTCATAGACCAGCCACGGCGCAAGGCTTGGCTGCGGGGTGACAAGCTTCCATCCGGGGATCGCATCGACCCCAGGCGCGATCCGGTCGGCGATGTCGGCGCCGGTCAGGTCGAGTGCGCGCTCGAGCGGTGTCGAATTGATGGGGAGGAGCGATGTCATCGACCGCGCCCTCCGTCGATGATCTCGATCCCGCCAATGCCGATCGCCTCATGCGGTTGCGCGATCAGATCATCTTTCGGCCAGGTCACGCTGACGCGCGTCACGCCGGGGATCATCGCCTTGGCAACCAGCCAGGACGTGGTGAGGTCAAGGCCGAGCAGGCTTTCCGCTTGCCAGGCGGCGCGGACGGCCGTCGCGATATCGCCCAGGCGGGAGGCCGGCGCATCGGGCGCAAGCCGCACGGTCAGGGCAACGTCCGTGACGGTGCGGATTGCCGAGACGACTTCGAAGCGGTCGGAGACGACGCGCACCGCCGGTGCTTCAAGCGCCGCACGCACAGCATCGAGCAGTTCCCAGGGCTTGGGCGACAGGTCATCGGTCAGCACCGCGACACGCACGGTCGGGTCGCGACCCTCCCGCCAGATCGCCACGTCGCGCACCTGCGTTGAGGCCGCCATCGCGACGGCCTTGTAACGCTCCATCGGCCCGGCGGCTGAGCGGCCAAGGATGGTCAACCAGACCCGGTCGCGCAGCCGTGCGTCGGGCTCATCAAGAAGCCGCGTCACGTCATAGAAGGCTGCGAGATGATCAAGGTCCGACGTGCCGGCGAAGGCCAGGAGATTGGCGCGGGCGGCATCGTTGACCCGTGCCCGCAACAACAGCTCGCGATAGGCGAAGGCCTGGCACAGGATCTTCACCGGGTCGGTTTCCAGCGCGCCCACGTCCCAGGCGATGCCGACCGCCGCAAGCCGCGCCTGCGCATCAGCGACGATCGCGGCGAGCAGCCGCTCATAGTCGAGCTCCTCAAGGATCGCGGGCGGCGGAAGATCGGGGCGGGTCATGATGGTGTCTCCAGCACGAGACGGTCGCCGCTGCCGACCGCGAGATCCGCGACACGGGACTGGCGCTGCGAGTAGTCGCCGAGGTGACCGCGTGGGTAGAAGTCGCCCTCAAGGATGAAGACGAAGCGACCCGAGCGGCCGCCGGCGGCAAGGTCGATCGTCCGCAACCGGAAGGCCGGTTCTCCATTGACCGGGTC
Organism: Stappia sp.; assembly: GCF_048261845.1. GTDB lineage: Bacteria > Pseudomonadota > Alphaproteobacteria > Rhizobiales > Stappiaceae > Stappia. The sequence continues at coordinate 177,921 of NZ_JBLXFR010000001.1, forward strand.
CTCGACCGCTTCGGCGATCGCCACATACAGTTCCAGCAACGTTCTCTCGTTGGCGTTGGCGTCCTGAAGGTCGGGAACACGCGACCCGAAATCCCGGCGCATGACGCGGCTGTTGAACCGCGTCGTCAGGATCTTGGCGAGTGACTGGACGCAATGGTCCCAGCCGGTCAGCACCTTGCCTGTTGCCGCCGAGATGCCGGTGCGCATGGCTTACTTGCCGTCGTTCTTGGCGGTCTTCGACGCTGTGGACTTGGCCGGCTCGGCCTTTGTGGTGTCCGTCTTCGTGGCGGGCTCGATCTCACCGGAAATCAGTGCATAGCGCGCCTGGTCCTCGGTCAGGCGCAGCGACTCGCCCTGGCCGGGATTGCGGGCACCGGCGACGAACGGGCCGGCCTTTTCGGTAACGCGGTAGGCTTTCAGCATGGGGTTTCTCCTTCAGACAAGAACGTCATCGGCGCCGTCGAGCGCGCGGTCGCCCGCATCGTCCAGGCCGTCGACGTAGTGAACCTTGCGGGTGCCGTTGTTGAGCCGGGTGCGAACCGTGGTCAGGATCTCGGCAGCCGAGATCTTCACGGCAGCAGTGCCGACGCCGAGTTCGATCGCTTCGCCGTCCATCACGAGGCGCGTTTCGCCATGCTTGATGACCAGGCGCTTATCCTCGTTGGTCGGCCTCGGATTGTCGCTGGTGTAGCCGTCGCGCACGGCCAGCGATTGCGGGCCGAGCTCGCCATGGGGCGACAGCAGGCGCATGGTCTCGCCAACGGTAACCGGAACATGGGTGGAATAACCGCCGACCCCGTCGCCGGCGCTTTCCTGCACCTGCACCCAGGGCGAGAGGAACGGCTTGCCGGTGCGACTGTCGGGCGGCATCAGTTCAAGGCGGACCTTGTCGCCCTTGATCTCGACCACCTTGCCCGACATGTGCGAGGCCGCAAGCCGCCGGTGTAGCCCGTCGACCTCCTTGTAGAGCGTGCGAAGTTCGCGGGAGATGGTCGGGATCATGGCGCCGGCTCCACGTCGAACGGTTCGCCGTTGACCTCGATCTCCAGTTCGATCGGCCCGCCGTCTTCGAAGACGCCCACCGTCACCTCGCGCAGTGTCTGCTTCCATTCGAGCGCGACGACGGACACGCCGCGACGGTCCAGATGACCGGTCAAAAGCGGTGAAATCCGCAGATCGCCCGGCGCGCCGATGGATGGCAGACCGAAGCGCTGTCGCGGCGACAGAACGGCAAGCGCGGCTTCCGCGATCTTCCAGGCGTCCGCGTCCCGGCTTTCCCCCTTGCCGTCGGTCACGGCGAAGGCAGCGCATTCCAAAGCCGCGTCATAGGAACCGCCTGCATTGATCATGACCGGAGCGCGCAGGATCGCGACGCGCAGTGCCGGCGCCTTGATCGTGTTGCGCTGAAGTTCATCCAGGTCGAACCGGCCGAACTGCGCATCGCAGCTTCGAAGCTGCGGCAGCGCCGCCGCAAATGTCGTTTCAAGGGCCGTTCGAAAGGCGTTGATCCGGCTCATGGGAGGATGCTCCCGAGCCAGTCGATGACGGCACCTTCGATGTCGCGGCGGTTCTCGTCGGACAGGCCCAGCCATTCGCGTTGCGGCAAGGTCACCGTGCGGGCGAAGACCGCCGCATCGCCGACCATGAAGCGCAGCGCCCTGGCGTCCTTCGGCTTGATCGTCGCGCCCTTTTGATGGGGACGGGCGTAGATGAGGCCCGAGCCGACCAGCACGCCGGAGCCGGACGTCACATAGTCGACCGAGCGCGACAAGTGCCCTTCCGCGTAGAGCGTCGACGTGCCGGCCCGGTTCGCCTTCCAGGGCGTGCCGTCGGGCGCGGTCTTCTCGCTCTCGATGCGCCGGCGCGTCTGCTCCTGGACAAGCCGGCCGATCCCGTCGCGCAGATCGTCCTGGGGCGCATCGACAAGCCCCTCGATCTTCACAAGGCGCGCGGCGAGGTCCGTGTCGTCAACGCGAATGGCGATGCCGGTCATGGCTGCCTCCGGCCCCAGACGCGCGGCTCGGCGAAGAAGGCCGCGCCGCTGTCACTCGCCGCGCCATCGATGGCAATCACCGGCTCGCTGCTGCCCAGCCCGGCCTTGCCTTCGGCGATCCGTTTCAGCAGCTCGACCGCGTGCTTGTAGCGCTCCTCGATCGTTGTCGTGAGCGAGGCGTGCTGGTTGGCCGCGACATAGACGGCGATGTTGGCGGCAGGCGCGATCAGGATCTCGGGCAGGTCGGCAAGCGGCAGCTCGTAACGGGCCGACAGATGCGCATCGATCTCGGCCGAGGCGAAGCGCAGAGCGGTCGCGATCGCCGCGTCAACATCGACATCCTCCGGCAGGAGATCGGACAGGAAGTCCGCTCCCCAAAGTGTTTCGATATCGGTTTTGCTGGCATAGGCCACGGCGGTTCCCCGGCAGGTGGTGGTTGCGCCGCTTAGGGCTTCTCGGCACGCACGGTCAGGAGGCGATCGCTGTCGATCGCCAGGACCTGGTCCTCGGTGAGGTCATCGACCGGAATGCGAACCGGGTCGGGACCGAAGGCGATCCCGGCACGTCGGCGGGCGCGCGGCGCGGTAATGACTAGGATGAGCGCCGAAGCTGCGTCCAAGGTCGCTTCCTGCGCGTCTTCCGTCGCTGCCTTGTCCTCCGGCGCGGCGGCCGGTGCCGGGTCCTTGGCTGCGGCATCGGTGGCGGGGGCGTCCGTAGCCTTGTCGCCGGATGCGGGGTTCGAGCTCGGCTTCTGGGAGGTCTTTCGGGCGGCCATCGGGTTCTCCGAAATGTTGGAAGAAGAGGTGCGGCCCGCGCCGGGCGGATGGCGCGGGCCGGTCTGCCGGATCAGTCGAGGAACGGGATCTCGATGATCTGCAGCAGATTGCGGTCGGTGTTGGTCTCGCCGTTCGCCAGGCGCTCGGCCAGGAGCAGGTCGCGGGCCGTGTCACCGTGGGTGCTACCGACGACAAGCACGTTCGGCTTGACACCGAGCGGCCGGCCCGCCTCGTTCTTCAGGTCCATCATGGCGCGGCGTGCCGCGCGCAGATTGTCCTTGCTCAAGTCCGCCTTGGAGGCGAACGCCATCTGCCAGAAACCGAAGCCGGCCTCGCCGCGTCCATCGACGCCATAGGTGAACTTGTCCTGGTCGAACACGCGATCGGAGGTCTGGGGATCGTCCTTGCGCACGAAGCGATAGTCGCGGCGCTTCTGGTAGATCAGCGGCTTGAGAGCCCGCGTCGTGTCCATCAGGTACCAGGGAACGCCACCGCCGGCCTGCATGTTGGAAACGGACACTTCCTTGCGCGTCTCCGGGTTCATCACCGGGTGATCGGTGTCGAAGAACGGCTGGCCGTCGTAGCATTCCGCTTCGAAAGCCTGGCCGAGCATCTCGAACACCAGTTCGTCGGGATGTGCGGCAGCCGAACGACCCATTTCCGTGAAGAGCGGGGAATAGATCCCGATCTGGTCGTCGGAGATATCGTCGGCATCGACCTCGACCGTGCTCTCGAACTTGCGGTTCACGACCGTGTAGCGGTGCGTCTTCATCGTCTCGTAGACGCGCGAGCCGATCCATTCGCGAAGCTTCGGGAACTTGCCGAGCCAGGCATAGGAGTTCTCGCGGGTCGACGACGTGATCATGGTCGCGACCTGCTGCCAGTGCGGCTTCACCTCTGCAAAGCCGTTCTGGTAGGCACGGGAGAACCCGCGAAACAGATCGTCAAGCGATGTCTGGTTGATGATCATGGGAAAAATCCTTGTTGGACGGCGGCGCTCGCGGCCGGATTAGAATTCGACCCAGACGCCGGACGGATCGACATCCGCCACCCGGCCGGCGGGTGATCGCGTGCCGGTGCCGTCGGTCTTGGCGACGGTCTCGTCATCGACCACGAAACAGGTCTTGCCGACGTCGGCGAGCGCGACCGGATCGGCCTCCAGGTTGGAAAAGAGGAACGTGCGCTTGCGCAGGATCTCGACGCGCTTCTCGCCAGCCGCGCCGGCCGTGTTGTCGACGGTGCGCTCCGCACGGCCCAGGGACACAAGACCGGTGGCCGTGTGACCGGGCTTGGCAAGCCCCGCGTCGAGCACGACGAGTGCACCGGCCTGGATTTTCGTTGCTCCCGCGACCGGGTGGCTTTCGCGGTCGGGAAGCCGCATCGAGGTCTGGCGTTCTTTGGCAAGGGGCATGGGATGTCTCCGAGATGGTCAGGCCGGGGGATCAGAGCGACTTGGCGTAGTCTTCTTCCGAAAGCCCCATCATCGAGGCGATTGAGCGCTGCTGTTCGCTGAGACCCGAGGGGCGCGCGGGATCGCGCTCGTCAAGATCGGACGGGGTGCCGATCACCGGCATCGTTCCGACCAGCTTCTTGAAGTTCTCAAGACCACCTTCGACGGCGCAGAGCGCCCGGTAGTGATCGCGGGAGGCCGGAGCGATCTTGCCCGCCTTCACCGCGTCCTCGATCGCTGCACTGATCTCGCCTGTCTGGCGCTCGGTCTGCACGGCGGCCAGCTCGGTTTCGGCCGTGTCGGCGCGGGCGATCGCCTGGTCGTAGTCGGCGCGCGGCACAAACCGTTCCATGGCCGGGGCTTCGGCGGCGGCAAGCGCGGTGCGGTGTTCACCCTGAAGCCGCTCCACGGCCGCAAGAATGTTCTCGACCGAGGCGCCGGCATCGAGGCCGAGCGCACGGCAAAGGGCTGTGAGGTCCATGTCAGTCTCCGTGGTGTGAGGGGCAGTCGGATCGTCGGCGCGTGAGAGCGCGGTCATGCGCAGAGCCGGTCGGTTGACCAGGCCGGCGCCGACGACGAGGAAAACCTCGCCGGCCTTCGTGTGGTAGAACTCCGGCGACAGGAACCGGTACTCCCGCGCCGCGATCATCGCAGCCGCCTTGTCGGTCCATTCGGCACGCGCCCAGATGGCGCCCTCGCGGATTTCCATCGCGGTGATCCAGCCGGCTGCCGGCGCGGTCTCGCCTTTTGGCGCGCGGTGCGCCTGGCCGTGCTCGTAGTCGATGGGGATGGGTGCGCCGTTCGCCTCGAAAGCAGCAATCACCGCCTGCGGATCGGACAGGCGCCAGCTCCGCCCGTCACGGGCGACCAGTTGCGGCCCGGCCGGGAAGAGCTGCACCCATTCGGGCGCGGCCGCCCCCTCGCTGGAGGCGATGGCGGTTGTCGCAAAAAGGGCGGTTGCGGATTGTGTCGTCATGGGCGACAAAGTGCGTGTCGACCGCACCACGCGCGCCCCTGACACTGTCAGGCGGAGACACTCCCCCAAGCCAACATCGCCGCCAGCTGCAACATGCGACCGCGCATTGCTCTCAGGATCGCCGTTAAAGGGGTTTCAAAGGGGGTAGGACGCGCGTTTGGGCTGGGGCGCGGATGAGGGAGGGCGAAGCACGATCTGAAGTGTCCCGTAAGCCAAATTTGGCGGAGGGACCTAAAATGTCGACCAAACGGCGACCGGATACGCAGCAAGCGTTCAGTCGCCGCGGGGTGAGCGAATAACCGGAGCCTTAGCCAGACTGACGGCTTCGGAGCGGCTGGTACACGAAAACGGATATTCCGCGTCCCGTAGTCGAAGCACCCTTCGGGAGGCGCTTGCGGCCCCTCATTTTCGGCGCGTATACGAAGATGCCATCCACTTGCAAAGCAACAGCGTTGTTGTGCCGCAAACCAACGATTATCGAAATTTACAAACTTCTCGATAAAATTTGGAGTTCATCCGGTCGGCGTGACAGGCAAATCAACACCCATCTCCCGCAGGAAACGTGATGGCTGTTTACCCCAGCCACGATAACTGTCCGCGTAGGACAGGCAGAGCCATTCTCTCGCACGGGTAATGGCCACGAAGCAGTTTCTCCGCTCCTCTTCCATCTCTGGGCTGTTCTCTCCCGCTTTGAGACTCTGGAAGCTCGGAAGAATGTCCTCTGCTAGACCGACCACATAGACGTGATCGAATTCCTTTCCCTTCGCGCCATGAATTGTCATAAGTGTAACCGTATTGGTCCCTACGGGAGCTTCCTTAGAACGAATTGCCAGTTCCTGGAGAAATTGCTCCAACGGGGCATCGCGGCCGATGGTCTTGCCTATGCTTCTTACTAGATCGCTCCAGGCCGCACGATCTTCGGCGATATCGCTGGATTCGTCATCCTGTACGGGGATTTTGGCAACAACCGCTTCGATAAACGATCTGAATCGTGTGGGCTCCTTTCCGAACTTTGCGGCAAGGTCCACGAGGGTCATTGCGTCTGGCTGCTCGCGCAGTGCGATTTTCACGGCGACGGCCCACTCATCGAGCAACGATCGTTCGGTGAGTTCTACCGCCGTTTTGATAAGGTCAACTCGTGTATCGGTGCCAAACCAACGATTAAAAGCGCCCGTCAGAATTTCGAGCGCGCGGTGATCGAGAGGGCGAAGGGCTTGACGCAGGACGGCGGCAAGCCACAAGAACTGGGGCGACCTGAAATCGTCGCGGCGTTGGGAAATCACCGCGCTGACCTGCATTTTAGTCAGAGCAGCTTGTAACTTTTCGAGCATGTAACGTGTACGTGCTAGCACCGCGACTTCGCCCCATCGGGCACGGTCGATCTTGGAAATACCCTCCGCTATCGATGCGGCTTCGACTTCATCGGTGGAATAACGTAGGACTCGGATGTGCTGCTCGGCGGGATATCGTAGCGAGGTCTTACCCGCCTCCAGCGGCTGCTTCGCGGTGGTGCGCTGAAGGTTATGCACCACAAGGTGGTTCGCGGCCGCGACGATTGCCGGCGGGCAGCGGTAATTGGTAGGGAGCTGCAATTCCTGCGGCGAAAAATCGGATCGGAACCGTTGGATCTGCTGATAGCTCGCGCCGTTCCACTGATAGATGATCTGGTCATCATCGGCGACAGCGAAGACATTTCTGAAATCGTCGCCAGCGAGCGCACGGATCAGCCGATACTGTCCGTCAGTGGTGTCCTGAAACTCGTCGAACATCCAATAGGCATAAGTCTTGCGATATCGTGCGGCGATCCCCGGAAAACTCGTGACTAGCCGGTGAGCCTGGGCGATGAGCGAACCGAAATCCAGAGCGTTGGCATGCGTGAGCGCCGCCTCGTAGGCGGAGTAGACCTGCTCCACCCGCGCGCCATCAGACGGATCGCGGAAATACCGGGCTGAGCCTACTGGCTGGACGAGCTGCGACTTCAGCTTGTCGATGGTTGACAGCAGTCGGACATCATCCTGCTCCAAGCACGCATGTTTGATTGCATCTCGCAAGATTTCCTGACGGTCAACGTCGAGTGAATAGATGGCGAAATCCGGGTTAATCCCGATGTGCGAACCGTGCTGTTGCAGCATCTGCATGCAGAAGGAGTGAAAGGTTCCAATTAGCGCGCGGCGCTCTTGTTCGGGCACGAGCGCCGTGACTCTGCTCGACATCTCATCGGCAGCCTTGTTGGTGAATGTCAGGGCGAGGACCCGGAATGAGCGGTCAGGGGTATCGGCAAGCAGCTTGGCTACGCGCGTCGTCAGCACACGGGTCTTGCCGGAGCCGGGACCTGCGAGAACGAGCATTGGCCCATCGCGCCAAGCGACAGCGACGCTTTGCGCTTCGGTCAGTTCAGACAGTGCGACGCTGAGGGCAGAATCGGTCATGTCAGGCCTCTCAGAGACAGGATTGCGTTGCGAAATGGTTCTGGCATGCGCTGAGCCAGCACAGGGTCGTCGGCGCACTGTTTTGCAAGCACGGCAGCATAGCCGCTCTTGTCCTTCTTAAGCGCAGTAATCAGATCTGCGTCATTGAGATTTGCCGCGCCGACGTTGCCGAGCGAAACTAGAATCGCCTTTAGTTCGGCTTGCAGTCCGTCCGCAACGAGTTGCTGCTCAAGATAGCCTGCGGGGAGGGAAAAGGCACGTCTGTCCATTTCCTGCGGCGAAAAGCTGCGGCCAGCAATCTTGGTGAGGTATCTCTGACCTGCGGGATCTCCGTCCACCACAATGAGCCAAGGATAATGCAAGGCTCTCGCAAGGACGGCGAAGATTTCGGGATTGCCGCAATTCTGGAAATCGATGACGGCAACGCCATGCTCGTCAAGGTCATAGCCTAGGCCTTTGGCTATGCCGTGCGCCAGATGGTAGTCTGACTGCCCTTCGACGAGTAGCCACCTGCGAGCAAAGAAGATCTCACCGCGAATCCGGCGCGCGAAGGTCTCAAGCTGATCGAGTTCGACGTCAGAGATAAACTCCTTGGATGCGTCGGACAATTGGCGCAGCGCCGTATGTAGGACGGTGGTGTCGGGCCGCCCGTTGTAGGCGACGATGAGCTGCTGGTATTGGTTCTGCTGCAAGGTGCCTGAAAGCACCAATTGATTGAGACCTCGATCATAAGTGATCAGGCCGCCGGACGCTGCAATGATCGGATCAAGGGCAGCGATATGGGGCACCGAGGCACGAAACTGACGGGGCAGCGAACCGACCGTTGTTCCGTTGGCCTCAACCCGCACGACGCGGATATCCCGGAAAGGAACGTGCTGAAGGAAGTACGGCGAATGCGTCGTAACAATTTTCTGGCCAGGAAGCTCACTGATATGACGCCAGAGGCTGCGCGCTGCCTGGGGATGGAGGTGCGTCTCAGGCTCCTCCAGAGCGAGAACGGCGGAACTTTCGGGCCGGTACAGATCCTTGAGTATCAACTCGACGAAGGCCTTAAACAGGAACATCACGGAAAGGCTTTGAACGCCTTGTCCATGCCGCGCCAACGGTAGCCAAGGCTTACCTCCCTCCGTCTGATAGATCACCTCTGCCTTCGATAGGATATCCCATGTGTTGAGCGGCAGGAGGCGCAAGTCGGCTTGACCGGGGGCATCGGTCGCGGCGACGCGGCTGATATGCGACAGGCCGGTTGCGAGGTTGGCGAGCAGCGGATCGGCGTCGAGGAGGCGACGGTTTAAGAGATCGAAGATGCGCTTCGATTTCTGCTCTAGATTCTCGGGTATCTGTACAGTCCGTAGCAGTTTGCCCCAAAACTGGCTTCGCGACGAAAACTCATCCGCCGCATCCCGAAGCGCCTCAAGATAGAAGACGGGCAGAAACTGGAAAAATTCCTGGAGGTTCACGGCGCGTGCACCACGGCCGGCCAGCGGGCTCCTATCGACGTTCAGGAACTCCCATCGCGGAACGAAACTCTCTTCTGCCGCGTCCCAGGAGCAGCTAACGCGCATGATTATGGAGGCGCAACCGGAGACCGGGTCGAGCTGTATAATATCCTCCAACTCGCCCTGGAGATCCTCAGGCCATTCGTTGGCAACTTCTTCCTGAAGCTCGACCTCAATGATAACCGGATCGCCGACTTTGGGATCGGGCCTGCTGTCACACAAATGGACGTCGTACTCAGTAAATCCGGTGCCCCGCTGCCCCCATCTTCGAGTTAGCGCGATACGGATCGCCTCTAGGATCGCCGACTTGCCGGCGTTGTTGGTGCCAATCAGAACGGTGACAGCGCCGAGATCTATATCGAGCTTTTGAATAGAACGAAAATTCGCAATCTTTAAACGCGTTATTTGCATATCGCCCCTCCCACGACGACCGCACGATATCTAACATCGCACTTATTGGAACTTCTTAATTCGGTCATCGAAATTTCATCTATATCTGCCTCAAGAATGAATTCCTGCTTTAATAACCACAATCGGAAGTAGGGGGTGGCTGTAAGGAGGGCAATAAGCAGAGTCAAATTTGGAGGCCGCCGAACAGTCGTTGATCTGCGTTCGGATTTTGCAGCCTCGTAGATTCCTGTATACTTCCTCTTGCACACGGGCAAATCAAGCCTTCGGGCGCGCTCGGCCACCTCGTGCTGGCGAAGGGTTTGCGACCTTCTGCCCGTGTGCCCTTCACTTCACATCCGTTCCGAGCTGCTTCTCGAAGTACCGCGCCTTGCCGCGCGGGCGGAAGAGCGTGCGCAGGCGCTAGTATCCGCCGAACTGAAGCGTGGGCACAAAGCTGCCGTTTCCTCTAGCAGTAGCCTTAAGTCTTTCTTAAGAACAGGATTGGCGGTTTGGACGCTCCGATTGGGATTAGCCGATATTCGTCACGCATGGGCATTGGCAGAAGCTGAGCGATAGCTCGGCGCGTCAGCCAAAATGTGGAAGCTTTGCTCTCTGCACGGGCCGCTATTCGAGCTACATGTCGATGAAATCAATCCTGTGGCGTTTCTATCTGTTTGCCGAACGCTTCCAATTCGGCACAGGAGCGGTCCAGTCCAGCGTCGACAGCGTTGGAGTAGGTTTCAGAACCGCCAATGCGCGAACTGGAAAGGTAGTTATATCGGTGCGTTATGAGGACTTTCCAAAGAGTGCTGCGAGGTAGTTCGCAGTTGGTGTTATCTAATGCGCCGATCAGGAGTAGCTCTTGCGTCTCGGCGTCGGAGAGCGGCACCTGTTCTACCAAATCAAAATTGGCTGCGCTGGCCTGTAGCATTTGGCATGCGAAGCGATCACTGAACACGTAGGTTGGGTCAGTTTTTGCACGCTGATAAGCCCCGCTCAATACTGCCATTTTTGAAGGTTCAGTTTTGGCGTTTTTTATAAGGCGTGAAACATACTCCATATTGATGGAGGTCTTCCCGAGAGATTCCGTACAAACTTTCCCGCCAAGCTCCTGCCATGCGAGCAACTCTCCCGCGATCTGGTAACGGGCGGTTTTTCCCAGCGTTAGATGCTTTTGGTACTGCATCCCTGCGTCAAAGGCAGCGGCCGGACTCGTAAGCGCGATGACGGCGACGATAAAAAATCGATTCAATCGTTGTTCCTCCGGTCCGAATTGTTTATAGACCTGCAAAAATACTAAGTGTTCTTTCGGTTGTGGACGAACTTGGCTTTCAAGTAGATTGGCATTGTTCGCACCGCAGCAATTTGTCCTCGCTCAGCGAGTATCCGATTTTGTAACTTCGTAGCTTGCGGTATAATCGTCCTCGCACACGGGCAAATCAAGCCTTCGGGCGCGCTCGGCCACCTCGTGCTGGCGAAGGGTTTGCGACCTTCTGCCCGTGTGCCCTTCACTCCACATCCGTACCGGGCTGCTTCTCGAAGTACCGCGCCTTGCCGCGCGGGCGGAAGAGCGTGCGCAGGCGCCAGTGCCGGCCGAGCGGGTCCAGCACCATGAACAGGCCTGTCTTCGGATCGAAGGCACGCATGGTGCCGGCAAGGTCGTGGCGCAGCCGCGCGCGTTTCAGGATCTCGCCGAAGTCCGGCCAGGCTGAGACATCGACCACCCGCCGGTGATCGGCCGCATGGCCGATGGTCGCCGCATCGATCATCACGGGCAGATGGTCGTCTCCGAAACGCCCCGGCGCGACCGCCACCGGAAAGCGGGTCATGGCGAAGCCGAGCTCGCCATTCAGCCGCGCCTCAATATCGCGGCCCGAAAGCCCTTCCGCCTTGAGCGCTGTAACCCGCGCGGCACGCTTCAAGCCGACGTCGATCGCATCCTGGACGAAGACCTTGAACGCCGGGGATGCCGTGAAGTCGGCGATCGCCGCGCGCCGTGCCGATGTGGGCAACTCGCCAAGCCGACCGGACAGCAACTCGGCGACGTTCTGCCCGCGCGTCTTGCCGGGATTGGTATCCCAGCCCGGGTCGATGCCAACCGGGACAGTCACCGTCTGACCCGTGCGCCTGTTGCGCCAGGGCCGCATGACGATCTGAGGCCCGCCGGCTTCCGGGTCATAGCCGAGCCGCTCGGCTTCGCGCCGCGAGATCTGACGCACGCCGCATTTGCAGCCCCAGCCATTGGGCGGATAGTGGGTATTCCAGAACGGATCATCCACCGGAAGGATGATCCCGACCCAGCCGCGATGCTCCGGCCGGCGGCGCTCGGCAAGCGAAAGCGTGTAGACGAGATAGGGCAAGAACCGTTTCGTGCGCTGGGTGCGTTCCCATTCGCCGGCGGCATGGGCGGTGCGGATGTTTGCCCAATAGATCGTGCGCAAGCGGCGCGGGCTGCCGAGCTGCACGATCTTTGAAACGTCGTCGGCTGGATCTTCCGCGAAGCGCTTGCCCCACCAGCCCTTGGCCTGCAGCGTCGGCGTCAACCGCGCCTTGAAGTCCTCGAAGGGCACGCGGTTGACGATGGCGTCATCGACGGCCTTGCGCAGATCCTCGAGCACGTCGAAGCCGGCGGACTTGGCGACTGTGAAGGCATAGGCATGTTCGCGCGGGGCGATGTCGCGCCAGTCGAAGGTCGGGCGCGATCCTTTCTCCCGGAAATAGCGCGTGACTTCCGGCGAGGCGGTCAGGAACTCAACGGGCAGATCAGCCGGCATCGCCCAGCCCGCGTGCGATCAGGGCAAGATCGGCAATCCGGCGCGCCAACGGCCCGACGTCGAGAGTGCCGGCCAGCCGGTCGAGCCGTGCTTTGAGATCCTCATAGGAGCTGGCTGCGGCGAACTCCGCCTGGAGCTGATCGAGCACCGGGGCGAGATCTGTTCCCCATTCCTGCAGCGCTTCCTCAAGGAGCGCGTCGAGTTCGTCCGGCTCCTCGCCGGCCCGCGCCGTCGCGTGATAGCCGCCACAGCTCGGACAAGCCTGGGCCGTTGCCGGCTCGGTTCCCGCATCGTCCGGCTCGGCCTCGGCTTGACCAGGCTCGGTCACGGGTGGCTTCGCGGCCGCCGACGCGCGCAGGATATCGGCATCGTCTTCCGGCTCGCTCAGCCCGATCTTTTCGCGCACCTCGGAACCGGCAACCTTGAGCCCGAGCGGGACAAGTGTGTTGAGCGCTTCGGACAGCGTCTTGATGTCCTCGGCCTCGGCCACGGGCAAGTCGACGGTGGGGTACCGCTCCTGCGGACCGAAGTTGAAGGCGATGAAGGGATGGATCAGGTCCCTGTTGAGCGTTGTCGACACCTGCCGGCCGTCCGCCCGGAGGAGGTCGTAGCGGACGTTCTCGTGCACTTGCGCCTGGGCGAGCGACGAGCCGTCGTCCGTGGTCATGGTCTGGCCAAGAACCGCCTTGGAGATCTGCGCATCCAGGTATTCGGCCATGGCGCCGAAGACGGCATTGCCCGAGCCGCCCTTGGCTTCGATGAACTCGATCTCCATGCCGGACGGGATGATCGCCGCCGCATCGGCGGCAAGGTCACGCACCGCGCGCAGCAGGACGCGCTTCTCGTCGGGCGTTGCGCTGCGGTTGTAGCGCCCGACGCGCAGCGGCATGCCGAAGACTTCCAGGAAGGCGGCCCAATCCTTGAGCGTGTAGGACTTCAACAGGAACGCCCAGGCGGCAAGCCGGGCCAGACCGCCCCGGATCGGCAGGCCTGACTTCAGCTTCGGGATATGCCGGATGAAGGAATAGCGGGAGAGATCGCGGCCCTCGGTCGAACCATCCTCGCGCAGGCGCAACTCGCGCCCGGTCCTGCGGTCGAACTGGAAATGGCGCGGATCGCGCCAGACATACTCGCGCGGGTACCAGGTCGCCTGGTGGTCCCACAGGATCTCGACCACGGAAAAGCCCTTGCCGAGCCCGTCGAGCACGTCGATCAACATGTCCTCGAAGATCGGAGCCTCGACCAGGTCGCGCACGGCGTCGAGGATCTTGTCGTCCACCGTTCCGTTCTTCGGCTGGTTGACCACGGGCTCGATCGCCAGAACGGCGCGCTTGCGGGTGCCCAGCACCGACGCATAGTGGAGATCCCGTTCCTCCATCTCCTCGGCAAGTGCCAGATATTCGCCCGGCTCGCCCTCGACGGCATCGTGAAGGATGCGCGCAAGCCGCGCCGGTGTGAGGCCGGACGCAACAGGTTCGCCCCAGATCGAGCGCACCCCGGTCAGGGTCGGCGCGGCTTCCTCCCGAAGAAGCGAGGCAGAGGAAACCGGCCGCCCGTGCGGATCGACAAGCTGATAGGTGCTCACCACAAGCCTCCTGAATGTCCGGGATTGATCCCGCCGATGCGGGCGAAGTCGTCGTCGTCGTCGTCGAGCGGAGGTCCGCCGTTGTGGCCGAATTGCGCGAGCGGTGAATGCCGTGCGGCCGTGTAATCGTATTCGGGCAGGTCGAGGCGGCTCACATACCAGGCGAGCGCGGAGGCGATCGCGCTGTCGCCGTGGCGTTTCATGCCGTCCGCGCCGTTGACGCTGTGATCGTCGGGCACCTTGATGATGCCGTCGACGTATTGAAGCGCCTGATGATCGCGCAGGATGTCGTCGTCTCTCGGCAACACGACCGTGCGATCCGAGAACGCCTCGATATAGGCCGGCATTTCGATCTGGTACCAGGCCCGCGACAGGCTCACCTCGACGATCGAGGGGCCGTATTTCTGGGCGGCGACCTCGGCGATATAGGCGCCGTTGCCGGTGGCATCGAGCGCACCGCCCGACATGCGCGGCAAGCGGTCGACGATGTAGAACAGGATGTCGCGCTGCTGGTCGAAGGGAACGTTCCTGAGCTCGACGATCAGTCCCGACCGGCGCAGGAGCGATCGCGTGATCGCCATGACGTTGATCACGGTCAGGTCGCCCTTGCGCGCGAAGTCCTCTCCGAAGACATGGGACAGGAGCGGGTCAAGCTTCTCCAGGTGAGGTTTCAGCTCGCGTTCGCAGAAGTCGAGCGTGTCGGCCTTGCGGATGTGTTCCGGCGCGTTCTTGAAATCATCGGTGCAGGCCCATCGGACGATGGGAATGCCGGGCTCCATGCAGGCCTCGATCTGCACGCGTGTCAGTGCAGAGCCTTCAGCTTCGGCCGGGATGGCGTCGAGCTCCTGGCGCATCGCCGCCTGGCGCGCGCCATAGGCGCCTCGGATCTTCGCTTCCCACTCCGCTTCGCCCTCGGCCGTCCACTCGATCCCCTTGATCAGGCAGACGCGTTTGTAGAGGCCGTTTGCAACGGCGGTGGCGAAAGGTATGTGGTGGACCGAGAACGGGACCTTGCCGGCGCGCGCTTCGCGGATCAGTTCGTTGAACGGGTTCAAGACGCCGTTATGGGTCGAGATCACCCGGATCTTGCCGCCCCAGATCAGGAGCGCGTTGACCGCGTCGAGCACGCCGCGCACGTCCTGGTGGAAAGCCGCCTCGTCGATCACGACGATGCCTTGAAGCCCGCGGATGTTCTCCGGACGGGACGACAGTGCCTCGACGCGGTAGCCGCTGGCGAAGCGGATGCGGAAAGCGGAGATCATCCGCGTCGAGCCGTCCGTCTTTTGATCCTCGAACAGGAATTCCTCGATCGCCGCCAGATCTTCGCCGATCGCTTTCGCGAACTTCGAGACGTATCCGATGAACTCGCGGCCCTTGTCCTTGGTGTCGCCGATGTAGAAGACATTGTCGCCGCCGGCCGAGCGGGCGGCGGCGGCGATCAACGTATCGTCCAGCGCCTCGGCAAAGGTGATGCCGGTGCGCCGGCCCTTCTCGGCAAGCTTCAGGTCGGACTTGTCTTCAAGCCATTCGACCTGGTGAAGCATCAAGACACCCTCGGCGAGAGGGTCGAGATCGTCCGGCACCTGCGCGCCGCGCGGCAGCTCGCCGGGCAGTTCGTCGGTCTTGCGCGACAGGAGCGGCGGTCCGGCGAAGATGTCGTGTGACGGATCTGGCGTGGTCATGTCCGCACGCCCAGGAAGTCGCGGCGAAGCTGAGCGACACGCTCGCCCGACAGACCGGCTTCCTTGCCGACCGTCTCGACGACCTCTTCGAACTTCTCCGCAATCTCTGCCTCGACCTTCTGGCGACGAGAAGTGGAAACAGATTGCGCGGCAGCGGCGGCGCGCAGCGCGTTGGCCAGTTCCTGCGCGCCCTTGGTCGACAGCCCGCCTTCGCCGGCCGACTGCAGGATTTCGAAGATCAGCGTCTTGATGGCTTCCGCCGCGATGACGGTCAGGTCATCGGACGCCCCGGCATCCAGGCGGTCACTCAAGGCGGTGGCGATATTGCGCGTCTCTTCAATCCGTCGTGCCATCGCTGCGAGCTTGACGCTGTAGCGATTGAACGAAGAGAACGACGGCACGTCGAAACTCGCGCCCGTCTCGCCCTGGACGGCGATCAGCTTCTCGCGGAACTCGGCATAGATCTGGGTCTGCGTGCGGTCGCGACCGGTCAGCTCCTGTGCCGCCCAGGTGACGGCGGTGTCGCATTCCTCCGGCAGGATGTCGATCGCCGACAGCCGGCCGCGTCCTTTGGGGCGAGCCATGGTCAGGCCTCCGGCGACGGGACGCCCACGCCTTCGAGCAGGGCCCGGCGCTGGACGTGGTCGAGCCCGGCGCGGCGCAGCGTCGCGACGAGGATCGAACCGGCCTCGGTCAGGCGCACGGCGTCGAGATCCTCAAGGCGGCGCAGTTGCGTCCGCACATAGTCACGGCTCTTGCGATGGCCGAAGGTTTCGAGGATGGCGACGAGGATCGTCTCGTTGAGCTGCTGGTCGGTCTCCTGGGCGAGCGCGCGCAAGATGATCAGGCGGCAGTCGGCCGCGACATGTTCGGCAAAACTCATTGTTTGCCCCCGGATTTGAGAAGGTAATCGCTGATGCGCTCGGTTGCCCGTTGAACCGCCCTCAAAGTGTCTTCAACGGCTCCAAAGCGAACGCCCATGCCCTCTATTTGCTTGTCCAGGCGGTGCAGATCGTCCCGGTCGGGCAACGCATCGAGCTTGGTTTCCACCCGGTCGAGCCGGGTTTCCTGATGCTCCATGTCCGCCTTGAGCTCGGCGATGGCCTCGGTGTTCTTCCGACTGCCGCTCGTCAACCAGGTGTAGAAGGCGGACGAGAAGGCGATGAGCAGTGCGACGACGCCAAGGAAAGCGTCCAGGGTCTTCCAGTCAAACCACATGGGCACCTACCGAAGCGTTCGCAGGGCAGCGACACCGCCGCCGACATAGAAGAGCCACTGGATCATCTGGCCGCCCCAGGCTTCCAAAATGGGGACCGTCGCAACGCCCCAACCAAAGCGAAAGATGCTGTCGGCGATGACGGCCGCCCACCATGCGCCCAAGGGCAGGACGAAGAGGCCGGCGAAGCACCAGAAGGCCGCGTGTTCGAGCTTCGCCGTGTTGAAGGCGGTCATTTCCTTCGTTTCGGCAACGGCCGCCCGGATGGCCTCGATCTCGACCTGTGCGCGCAGCTTCTCGCGGCCCGTCTCCTCGGCGTGGCGCCGCTCGAGATAGGAGAGCGTGCGCTCGACCAGGCCGGAGGATGCAAAGCGCAGGACAACGGACAGGAGCCAGCTCATTCGCCACCCCCGATCGGCGTGCGCGTGATCCGGCGCAGGAAGATGTTGAGGAGGCCGACGATCAGCATCGCCCAGAGCGCGTCACGCGGCTCCAGGTACCAGGTCCAGTCGAAGCCTTCGAGCCAGCGCAGCACCTCCGCCACGACGGGCAGTAGCGCGATCAGCGCATTGACGATCAGCGTGCGCCATCCCCTCATGCCGACGCCCTCCGTGAGAACAGGCCGGACAGGCGATGGCCGATCTCGTCGCGATAGCGCCAGGCAAACATCGCACCGGCAACGACCGCCAGGGAGAGCGCGCCGCCGGCAACCCAAATGACCCATTCGGGCGCACCGCCCTGGGCGGCGGTGGCACCGGCGCCGGAGACGAGGAGCCCGGCTCCCGTCGTCGTGCCAGCTTCGCCGGCAGCCGCCGCGCGCTCCAACGCTGCCGCCGTCGCCGGGCCAAGCACACCGTCCGTCTTGAGATGCGGATGATCCTTCTGGAAAGCGCGCACGGCCTTGGTTGTCTTCGGCCCGGCAAGGCCGTCCAGCGCGCCGTCATAATGGCCGAGCTTGGCGAGAATGCCCTGATAGTGGCGCAGTTCGTCGGAAGCGGTCGAGGCCTTGGCGACCGTGTCACGGGCCTCGACGCGGATCGCGCCGGACGTTGCGTAGACACCGCGCTGGATCAGCAGTGCCTCGGCCTGCCGGCGCTTGACGAGACCCGGCAGGCGACGACCACCGGCCGTGGTGCCGGTCTTGCGCAGCAGCGCTGCGGACTTCGCAGCGTCACCGGCGGCAAGCGCCTTCGCCCACTTCCAGGTCGCGGCCTTTGGGCCAAGGTTGAAGCACACACTCGCGGCGCCGTCGTAGTGGTGCTGGCGTGTCGGCCGGATGTACCGCACCACGGCCGCGCCGTATTCCTCGTTGACGATCTTCGGAAGGATCTTCAGGCATTCCTCGCGCGTGATCGTGTCGCCGGGCCTCAGCGGCCGACCGCGCGTTGCGATCCAGTAATTCCGGAAGACCTTCGAGCGGTTGGTGTAACCGGTGCCGATCGTCAGCACGCCGACCGGATCGCGATAGGCGCGACTGACAAAGCCTTCATGCGCGACGACATCGCGCGCCCCGTGCGGGCTCAAGTTGGTGATGATCTGCATATGATCGTCCCGGCCTCTGTGGAGAGTTGCCGACACGTTGGCGGATCGCGGGTTGTGTGGTGAGACTGACAGTGTCAGGCGGGTGAGAACCGGCCGTCAGAACAGATCGCCCTGGCGCGGGTCTTTCGACTTGAGACGGGCACGGGTGCGAAACGCCGTTCGCTCGTGAAGCCCGCTTGCGGCGGCAGCTTGGCGCGCGGACGCGCCGTTTTCAAGTGCCTTCACAAGAGCGCGGCGCGCGCTTGCCTCGCGGGCGATCGGTATCAGGAAACGGCCGCCCGTGTTCCTGACGCGGTAGAGCTCGCATATGGCGGCGGCGGCTTCCCGGCCGACCGTATCGGTCAGCCAGTGATCATCGCTCGCGTGGCTGGGGATATAGACCGTCTGGCCACCCTTTTCGGCAGCGAGCTTCAGGGCAGCGTCCAGGCCGGCGACCTCCGCAATCTCGGCCAGTATGCCGGGAAGATATGAGAGATCGTCGGCCACGGGATCAGGCCTCGGCCTTGGCGGCCGCTGCGCGCAGGCATCGACCAAGCACGTTCATGAGATCGATCCAGTCGTCTTTCGTCAGATCGCCATACCCTTTGCCGGGAACCGTCCGCCCGAGCCAGGCGTCAAGCGTGGTGGCCGGTGCCGCGCCCAGACTGGTCAGGCGCGCCCATTGCGTCAGCAGGACCTGAAAACGGAAATCGTTGAGCAGCGGCGGCTGGTTCCGATCCCGGCGGTACAGTCCATCGTTGCCCGTGGCGCGGCGGACCCATCCCTTGATCGCTTCGATCGCCTTTTCCGCATCCTCCGCGTGGCGCAGGAAGCGTGCGTGCGACAGGCCTGTTTGCCGGGTGACGAAAGCCATCATCGCTTCGTCGCTGCCGGTGTTGACGACGCCCAGGTTCCACGCTCCGATCCACAGCGCTTGCAGCTTGCCGGCAAACGGCCCCGCCGCCCGTTTCGCCTGACCGGGCTTCGAAGCCGCTTTGAAGCCGAGCCGCTGCAGCTCGTCCACCACGGCCCGGTGCTGCGGCGGCGACATCTCCCGCAGGGAGCGCGCGCCCGTGACCCGCTCGTAGAGATCGCGGACGTCGTCGCCGGTGATGCCGAGCGTCTTCAGTCCGACGTGAATGATTGCATGTGCGCCGCTCATCACGAGGCCCTCGCCAGATCGATGGTGACGGCTTCCCAGCGGTCGGTGACGCGGGCGCGGCGATGGAAGCGGACATACTCCTTCGAGCCGGTCACCCGCATTGCCTCTCGGATGGCGCGCATCGCCTCCTGCCAGCGCGGGTCTTCGATATCGAGGCGGAGCAACATGAAGATTTCGGAGCGGTTGACCTGTCCTTCCTTGTCCGTGTTGAAGGCGCGTGTGATGACTGCGCGGATCTCCGGCCTGCTGTCCGCTGCCCATTCCGTCAGACATTCGTCCAGGAGCCGCTTGGCAATCTGCAGCTGCGGTCCGAAGTCGACATAGTCCGCGACCTGCACCGTCACCCTCATCAGGCCGTCGAAACTCAGGTACGTGCGATTACCCTTCGGACCGCCCTTGGTAAGGCCGAATTCCTGGGCGAGCAGCGCGTCGAGTTCGCCGAGATCCGTCATCGTGTGACCGCGAAAACGGGCGATCTGCGCGGAGAGCTCATTGGCGAAGCACATGATCTTCCGCACCACCTCGTCTTCAAGCTTGTCCGCCGGCTTCACCATTTCGAGCGGCACCAGCGCGCCCTTGCCGTCGGTCATGTAGGGCTTGCCGTTGACGTCGATGACGCCGTCGTCTGCGGTCTGGTTCTGATCGTTCATTGGGTGCCTCCTTGGCGTTGGTCGAGGGCGGAGCGGCCCGGTGCCGGGTCGCCCATGAGGTTGCTTGTGGCGGCGGGTTGACCGGTCAGCATCTGGTCGAGCAGCGGATTGATCCGCCACCGCCGGCCGACCGGCACCGGCTGTTTCGCCGGCCGGGAGGGTGCCGCCGACCTGGTCGTCGCCGAACCCGCGACCGACCTTGGATCGCGGGCGCATCGCTCGAGGACCGCCCTCGCTTCCGCTTCCCGTTTCAGCGCCTCGCGCTCGCGCAGCTCTGCGTTGATCGCAAGGATCAGTTGAGCTACCGACCGGACCAGATCGGATCGGCCTGTCTTCTTGTTCATGATCCGCGCGGCCAGTTCGGCGGCGGCGATCGAAGCTGGCGTGTCCGGCCCACGATCGTCGAAGACGACGGCAAGGATGTCGTCGACAAGTGTTTCGAGGGTCTCGTTCATGCCGCCGACCCTCCGCCGTCATGGGAGGGGGGCACGGGCCGTGCGATCACCGGCAGACGCTCGACCTTGCCGGATGCAAGATCCGCGTCCGTGATCGTCGACGGTCCCGCGATCCGGCTCGCCTCCATGCTTGATGAGCGTTTCAGCAAGTCGAGGAAGGCAATCTTCATGAGGTGCGTGAGCATGGGAGACAGGACAAGCCCGCCGCTGTCCGTGGTGTGATCGTCGATCCACTTGCGCAGAGCTCGGATGTCATCAGACAGCATCGCCGCCTCCTTTCACACGGGAGTGGGGGCAACCGGCTCGGCAGGCCCGGAACATGCGGACACGGTGAGCCGAGGTCGGTGCATAGGGCTTCTTTTGCCAGTCGAGGCATTGGTCCCGGCTGAGGTCGCCGACGACGGGGCAATCGACCAACAAGCCCATCAGCGCCCCGCGCACGCGCTCCTCGACCTTGGCCAGGTCGCCGAGATACTTCCCGTTGATCACCTGGCTTGTGGTTGCCGGCGAATACCCGATCCGTGCGGCGGCACCATTCAGGCCGTCGCGATCCGCCAGACCGGCCAGTTCGCGCACCCAATCGGGCGCTTCGCCCCATCCGGTGGTGGCCTTGTCGACCATGGAGACCGGCATCATGGTTCGACCTCCTCGGCGACCGGTTCGCCGTGCAGGTTGTTGGTATTCGGGTCGTAGATGGCGTGCGTGCGGAGTATCTTCGGCGGCTTCGGCCCTGTGTTCATGGACGGTTTGAGGCGCCATTTTGTGAGATGATTTGGCCGACCGAGTTCCAGGCAATGGAGATATCCGGCCGCCGCAAGATGTTTGACGTAGCTGTTGGCGGATGGGGTCCTTATCAGGCGATCGTCGGTCGACGCGAAGGCTGCAAGCTCGCGGGATGTGAACCCGTCGCGCAGGAGGTTGCGCATCGTGTTCCACAGCAGTTGTTGCACCGAAGACGGCGCCTCCGATCCGTCCCTGCGCAGGCGGGGTGCCTCGGCACGACGCTCGACAAGGCGGTACCTCTTTCGCCGATGACCGCTATCGACACGTTGCTCGCCGAGTTGCTCAATAATCCCGGCATCGCGAAGGCGCTTAAGATAATCGCGTGTGGAACCGCCGTCCGGATCGCAACTCGCCTGATCGACGTCGTATCTCGTGAAGGCCGCGCCGTCGCGTGTGAGCTCGAGAATGACCGACCAGACATGCTCGTATCCACGCAACACGGGCCGCCCCTTGATAGTCCGGAGCTTGAGGACTGCCGCCATCAGACCCGCCCTCCGCGCCGCCGGATTGGCGTTTCACCCGTGAAGATCCGTCCCTCGTAGCTGGAGCGATCAACGGCCTTGAGGCCGTGGTTGCGGGCAAATTGCCGGACCTCATGAAGGGTGGTGGCAATGCGCCGAGCCTTGCCGGCCGTCCGCGTCCTGATGTCCGCAAGCAGGTCCGCCGCAATCTCGATCTCAGGGCACAGGAAACGGGCGAGAACGGCTGTGTCTTCCTCGTCGCAAGGCTGTGCCAGTTGAAAGTCGAGAACGCGGTTGTGCACCCGTTCGTGCGCTTCCAGCTTCTTCGGCAACAGCTCTTCGCCGATCAGAATGACGGGGACCTGCGTCGTTTCATGAATGTCCCGGATGAACTCGATCATTTTGCCGTCAACGAGCTTGTCAGCCTCGTCGATGATCAAGGGCCGGTCGGGTGCATCGCCCAGCCGGTGGATGATGTCGCCCATCATGGAAGCGATGGTGCCGCGCGAACGATGCTGCCCGAGCTCCGCAAGCAAGGCCTCGCAAAACGTCTTCTTCGCCCAATAGTGGCGGACCTCGACATAGACCGCGCCGGTCTTGTTCATCGCGTATTGCGCCGCAACGCTCTTGCCGTAACCGCTATCGCCACTGAACACGCCGATCCCCGGCAACCCGACAGCGCGGGTGCGCAGGGCTTCAATCATCATGAGCAGGGCAGCGACATTCTTGAGCGGAGCGATTGACCCGCGTGGTGCCTTGACCGTGTTCTCGTTTGCAGTCATGGTTTCGTCCTTCGAAATGTCTTGGGGGGCTCCGGTTTGCCGGGGCTCCTTTTTTCTTGGGCGGACCTATCCGCCGAAATCCTCCTGCATCGCAGAAAGAGCGCGGTATTCCGGTCCTGCCTGGTAGCCGCCGAGCCAGACGGCATCCGCCGTGTCGACGCTCTCACCGGCGGCAATCCGTTGCTCCAGGTCGAGCGCCCTGCGAAACCGGAGTTGCGGGGTTTCCTGTCGGCGGATCGGTGTGACGGCCGAAGCGGCGGTGTCTGGGGCCGGCACGGTCGGCGCGTTCATTTCCTTCCGCATCTCTTCTAGGAGTTCCGCCGCTCGTTCGGGCTGTACCGGAGCCTCGGCCGGTGTCACCGCGTCGAGTGCGGCAGCGATGGCGGGTGTTTCGTGGCGTTCCTCGCGTTTCGGCAGGGCGAGGACATTCGGCAGATCGCGGCGGGCGACTTCATGCACCCGCTCGATCAGCGGTCGGCCTTTGGTGATCTCCCGGATCTTGGAGCGTGCTTGCCGAGTGGCCGCATTCAACGTCTCGGCCTGTGCCTCGCGCTTGGCGGCGAGCAGCGTGGACGGATGGATGCCCGCCAGTTCCGCGCAGATGGCTTCGCCAAGATAGGAACCATCGCCGGCATCGAAGGCGACCGCACGGCCCGCGTCGTTCGGGTCCATTCGGGCAAGGACCTGGGCGCCGGGCAGCGCGGCGTTGATGACGTAATGGAAGTGATCGATCCGGATGCCGGTTTTGGTGACGGTTCTGAGCCCGTCCTGACCGGCAACCGGCATAAGGAGCACGTCGAGGGCGCGCGGATCGACAGTGCGAATTGAAGCGGTCGAGGCCGTCGCCGCCTCGGCCGGTGTTTTGCCTTTGAGGCCCGCGTGCGGTCGGTGCTGGTAGCGCAGTTCGACCCACTCATCGACGTAGCGCTGCAGCTCCGGCCCCGTCATCGAGACGCCAAACAGCTCGGCGGTATCCGCGCCCAGGCGATCGGCAAAGGTCTTGCGATCCTCTATCGCCTTTCGGTCTGCGACCGAATGACCGACGAAGCCCGGCAACAAGGTGGCGCAATCGTGCTGGAACGTCTTGATGACGCGCTCGACGTGCCCCTTTTGCTGCGGGCTGTAGGCGTCGGAAACGTCCATCTCGATATCGAGCGCGGCAAACAGGCGCTTGGTGTCGCGGGCAACGAAGTCCGGGCCGTTGTCGGTCTTGATGACGTCCGGCACGCCCCAGGCGAGGATCGCTCGGCGCAGAAGCATCGCGACGGCGGCCGCGCGCGGTGTCTTGGAGATGTAGAACAGCGTCCGCCGTGTCGCGATATCGATGCAGGCATAGATCGCGTGCCGGCCATCGGTGCACAGCGCATCGACCGGCGAGGCGTCGATCTGCCACAAGGCATTCGGCTCGCGGATATGGCGGAGCGCACCCACGCCGGCCGGCGCCATGGTCGAGCGGTAGTGATCGGGGTTCGAAAGCTTCGTTAGGGCGACTTTTTCAGTCTCCTTCAAACGCTTGATGAAGTGCTGAAAGGTCCGGATCGGTGGCATGTCGACGGTGACGGACCGTCCTCGGCGATCGATGGTGATCGTGTCGCCGAACTCGTCGCGGCACAGCGTGCGGACATGGTCGGCCGAGAGATGTGGTTGGTGGGCCACGAGCGCAAAGATCAAGGCCCGCACGGTGCCGCCATTGGCGCTGTCGAGGACGCCCTTGCCCTTGCGAGCGGCCGAACGGTCAACCGCCAGCCGGTCGGCGCCACCGGACCGCTTGGCTGATCGCCAGCGCTGCAAGGAGCGCTTGGAAAGATGCGGAACCGTCTCCCTGATCCAGTCTTCAACCGGCAAGCTCCCCACATTGTAGCGGTCGCAAAAGATCTGGAGACTGGATGCAAGGCCGAGCGACAGGCCAGACCGGAACTGTTCGAAAACAGCTAGGATCGCGAGGCGCGCGTCCCGCTCGCGGCGGGCGCTGTCGCTGCCTTTGAAGGTGATTTGAACATCGCCGTTATCAGCGCGCACCACTTCCTTGCGCACGGCCAGGACGCGACGGGTGAACTCCAGCTGGGCTTCCGTCGGGAACAGGCGAAAATGGTACTCGCGGCCACCACCACCTTCTGCTCCCTTGCGATCTCGGGCGAGGAACGGATGTGTGGTCCAGTTTTCCCGGTCGGCCAATGCCTGAACGCCACGCTTGGTACCAGGCACTGCCGGCAATCCGAGTTCGGCGATCTCGCGGGCGGTGAACCACTCCTTCATCGCCGCGACCTCCACTTGGCTTCCACGGCGGCGCGTCGCGCGGCAACCTCCTGCGCGTGCTCTTCGATCAAGTGCAGTTCGATGAGATCGGCATAGCGGGCGGGCACCACGACGAAGCCGAAGCGTTCGACGATGTTGCCGAGCACGCCGTTGCAGCCCGTGGCCTCGACCAGCGCGATGAAGGCGTCGAGCGGGATGCGGTGTTCTTCCGACGCCTCGCTTGCCCATTTGTCGAGCGTGGACTCGGAGACTGTGCGGCCCACCGTTGCCGAAATCTGCCGGGCAATCTCCGCCCGTGATGATCCGTCCTCGCGCGCCTCGCGAAGGGCGCGTGACACCATTCGCGCAATCTGGTTGTCGAGCGCGCCGCGACCCGGGGCCTCGTCTCCAAGGCTGACGGTCACCTTGGGCGGCTCCCAGGAGAACAGGTCTGGAGTGAGAGGGTCGCGGCGGCGGGTCATCTCTTAGCCTCGCTCCGCCAGCCAGAGTTCGACGGCCTCGCGATGCGCTTCGAAGAAGCGATGTTGTTCCGTCTTCTTCAGCCGCGAGAACGTGTCCGACAGCTTTTCCCATGCACCGGTTTTCTGGGGCGCAGGCGTCTTGTCGAGGACGGCGATCGCTTCGTTGACCGTCCCGGCAAGTGGTGGTTCGGCGAGGATCATCCCGACGATCTGTGCCTGGCGATCAGGTGATTGGTCGGCGAGCTTGAGCAGCTCCGACTGGTTCTCGGCCAATGCACTGTCCGCAATGCGATCGCGAATTTCCTGCGGGATGGTGGCGACCTTGAGAGCCAGATAGATCGCTCGCCCGCTCAGTCCGAATGCGACTTGGGCAGCGTCGGAAAAATAAAGTGCAAACTTTGCACTTTGATCGTCGAGATCTCCGGCGGGCTGCAATTCTGCAATGTTTGCACTATTTCCCTCCGCCGCCTTTTTCGCCTTGCGACCGGGCTTCACCTGGCCGTTCGCAGCCTCGTAGATGTCCCGCCAGGCGGCGATCGCCACGGCCCGTTCCAGCGCGTTCAGCTCGAACCGCATCAGGTTCTCGCGGATTTCTCGCAGGCGTTCCTGCGCTTCGTCGGCAAAGGTATCGGGCGCGTGCACGGCAGCCGGAATGCTGTCCCAGCCGAGCAGTTTGACCGCCGCCAGGCGGTGGGCTCCGTACACCAACCGGTAGCCGCCGCCTTCGAGCGGACCGACCACCTCGATCGGCGTCAATAACCCGCGTTGGTCGAAGTCCTCGGCGAGCGCCTCGGCGCGAGCCGGCAGCACCTTGCGTAGGCGATTGCTGGCATCAATTTTTGTGAGTGGAAGCTGTTCTTGTGCAGTCACGCCCGCACCTCGTTGGCCTGCCAGTCCGCACCGCCGATACCGCGCCCTTTCAACCAGTCGACTTCGGCTTGTGCCTCCGCCAGATCGGCGAACCGATGCGCATCGCCATCGAAAAAGCTCGTTTCCGCGACGATGGCGGAACCGCCATCGTCGACGCTAATCACGTGGTTGCGGCCTGTGTGGTAGTAGCGCCGGCCTGATGCCGACACCTTGGTCAGAATGGCTTTCATGGAAGGCTCCAGCATGGAGAGGGTTGGGAGTGGACCTGTCAGCCGGCGTCGTTCGTGCTGACGCAGACAACGGGTGTCAGATGCCGAACTGTCAGCGCGGAGCGCCCGGAATTTCCTGTTCCGGGCGGTCGTCGGCCTCCTAGGATCGCCAGCAGGGACGAACCGAGGGGAAAGGCCGATGATGGAGACGAGTTGGATGGACGAGCACCAGGAGAACGTTCGCGACGTCATCCTGCGATCTTTGACAGCCTGCCTGGAGGAGTTGACGCCCGGCTTCACCGCTGTGGTTCGGGAGGCTGCCGAGCAGACGTTGTTGGAATGGCCCGACAGCACGCCGTCCGCCATACGCGCATTCGGAGACGAGGAGACGCGGCGGATCATCGGTTTGATCCTTCCGCACGGAGCTCCTCAAGGATCTCCGGCAGAACCTCGCGCACCGCATCCCGGACAGCGTCCTTGAAATGCGACGCCATCTGAGCCCGTGCTGCCGACAGCACTCTGGAAAGAACGTGTTCCTGGGCCTCTCGCTTGGCCGCGAGGATCTCGGAAGGAGAGGCGTTCATGCCGCCGCGCGGTCCTGGCCGCGATTGGCACTGGTGGCCTTCGGCTCATACCTGCTAGAAAGAATGCGGGTTTTCGTGATCGGATACCGATCGGGAAAGAGCTGTTCGACGGGCACCTCAAGGAACTGGGCGATAGCCGCCTCGGCCTTGCGGTTCGTTCGTTTCCAGACATGGCCGAAGGAATTCGGCTTCATGTCGATGCTCTCGGCCAGGGCCGAAAGCGTCATGCCGCGTCGGTGCAGCTCGGCCTTGATGGAGTGCTGGTCCCATGCGGGACGCTTTCCAGGCTTCATGGGCTACCCCCTGCGAAACCGGCCTGCGGCAACAGGCCGGTTTCTTTGAACGGTTGATGTGAAACAACGGCCCCAAATCACGGGCCGTTAAAACAGGGATAAAACGCGTAAGCGCTTTTGTAAAGCGCGAATGCGTTTATGCGTGATCCATTGGCTCGACCAGAGATCAAACCCAAGACGCCGTTGGCAGAAAGGCTGCGGGATTTGCGCCGTAGGTGCGGCGATCCGCAGCGCGACGAGTTGGCTAAACTCTTCGGCGTCAGCGTTACTGCGATTGCCACGTACGAGAGAGGGGAGCGGGAACCGGCGGCCTCGGTGCTTGCTGCCTACGCCGAAGTCTTCGGTGCGAACCTCAATTGGCTCCTCACCGGCGAAGGAGAGATGTTTACTGACCCGTCCAAGGTTGGCGTCAAACCTGCAATGCAAGGCCTCAACCCGGCCGTGTTCCGTCAGGTCGGCCGGCTCGTTGGGCGGATGCATAACGAAGCAGGCGTCAAGCTGCCGCCGGATGCGGTTCTGGACGAGCAGGCGGAGGCGTATAACGCACTGCTGGCGCGCGCTGAAGATCCTGCCGATGCGGCGGAGTTGGAAAGCCTGCTGCCGTGGCTGGAAGCGCGTCTGCGAAAAAAATTGCAAGCGGCGGCTGCCGAACCTGGAACCGGTAAACGTCAGGCCTGATGCTTCTGGATTTCTGAATAATCGTATTAATTGTATTTTGGTTGAGTTTTGCAACTCGGTTTTGCACGTATTTCGCGCATCCAGTTGCGTCGTGTCAGCCGTGCTTGGCTGAGGTGCTCCCGTCAGCCAGAGGCCAAGTCTCTGGTGGTATTTTCAGAGTATCGCGAGTTCCCACCTCACACAGTGAGAGTGGCGGATTTCTGCCAATTCATGGTGGGAACGCGATTTCCCACCTCAAACCGATGTTTGGCGGTTCTCCGCTGTTCCCGATTTTGGAAACACGGTTCTGTCAGCCGTTTTGTGCCATTTGATCTTGCGCGGCTGGTTTCGGGTTTTCCCGTTGCGCTGCCATGACGAACCGCAGGTTTTCGGGCTTCTTCGGCTGTTTTCGCCTATTCCCACCTAATCCCGGTTCTGTGCCATGTGTTCTTGCGCGTTACACCATGACATGCTCGTTTGTATGCGCCTTTGTAGGCGCAGCATGTATGCAAGCGGCTGAAAAGCAAGGATGAATAACGATTTCAAGGGGATGAATGGTGCTGCCGGAGAGATTTGAACTCTCGACCTCTCCCTTACCAAGGGAGTGCTCTACCCCTGAGCTACGGCAGCGATGAGCGCGGGTTTATGCGCAAATTCCGGCATGGTCAAGGGGTCTTCACGGCATTTGCCGCCGCAATCCACGCGACAATCGCGACCCGTGGCAAAACCTGCGCCCTTGTCATCATCGGCGTTTTTCCGGCATATCCGCACAATCGGCCGGAACACCCCTTCCGCGCCCGGACAACCGACAGAAAGACCCCGGACACGCCCATGCCAGATCGCCCGAAAAAGCCCGGCCAACAGGCTCCCGGCGCAAGCTCTTCAGGCAACCGGAGCCCGGACGGGCAAGCGAGCGCGCGCGAGGCGCGGCTGGCGGCAGCCCTGCGCGCCAATCTTCGCCGCCGCAAGGCGGCGGGACGACAGGTCGACGCAGACCACGGCACCACCGCCGCCCCGGAAGCCTCCGGCACCTTGCAGGACGACAACGACAGCTGAGCACGCCCCGGTAGACCCCGCCGCGCGAGGCGAGCCTTGCAGGAACGAGCGGACCGGCGGCATGCCGTTCAGGCCGCCTGGCCATCCTCGTTGCCATCCACGCTCTGCCAGATCTTCTGGCGGTTGCGGATTTCACGCGGCGCCGGGCCGAAATAGCTCGGGGTCTTGACGAAGTCGCGCGGCTGCATGATCACGCTGTTGACCCGCTGGTAGAGCGCCTTGGCCGAAATCGGCTTCGACAGCAACTCGTGCACGCCAAGACGCCTTGCCTCGATGATCCGGCTTCGCTCGGTATGGCCCGTGACCATGATGATCGGGATATAGGCGAAGGGATTGTGCG
This sequence comes from Stappia sp., assembly GCF_048261845.1. Classification (GTDB taxonomy): domain Bacteria; phylum Pseudomonadota; class Alphaproteobacteria; order Rhizobiales; family Stappiaceae; genus Stappia. Next base: position 207,231 of record NZ_JBLXFR010000001.1, read on the forward strand.
GATTTCGAATCATCCGCACCATGTCGGCGCCGTCGAGAATGGGCATCACCCAGTCGAGGATGAGAATGTCCGGATTGGCGCGCTCCATGGCCTCCAGCCCGGATGCGCCGTCTTCGGCTTCGACGATACGCCTCGCGCCAAAACCCTGCAGCATGGTGCGCAGGATCGTACGCATATAGGCGCTGTCCTCGACAAGGAGAAATGTCAGGGATGCCAGATCAAGCGACACAGTGAACCTCCGGTAGCCCTCCTTATGGCACGCAAAATCTGAAATAACGGTTAGCCGCCGCGGCCATTCCCGTCTTTCTGGTCCGGCAGGTCATCATCTTCAAGTATCCGGTACTTCGCCCCTTCCAGATCGTCATACTGGCCGGCCTTGAGCGACCAGAGGAAGCCGGCCAGCCCAAGAAGGCCCAGCGCCAGCGCTGCCGGTATGAGATAGATCAGCACATCCATCAGCGATTCTCCCGCGCGGCCGGCCCGGCCCGCGCACCGTCAAGGCGCAGCCGCAGGGCATTGAGGGTAACGACGAGAGATGACGAGGACATGGCCAGCGCCGCAAGAAGCGGCGTGACCAGCCCGGCCACGGCAAAAGGCACCGCGACCAGATTGTACAGGGTCGAGAACCACAGGTTCTGGACCATGGCGGCACGGGCGCGCCGGGCGTGGCAAAGAGCATCGGCCACGGGCATCAGCCTGTCTCCCAGGAACACCGCATCGGCAACGGCCTGGGCGACATGCACGGCCGTGACGGGTGACATGGAGACATGGGCGGCAGCCAGAGACGGGGCATCGTTGAGCCCGTCGCCAACCATCAGCACCCGGGCACCGCCTGCCGCCAGTTCACCGATCCGCGCGATCTTGTCCGCAGGCTTCATGCCGGCCCGCCAGCCGGCGATGCCCAGTCGTTCGGCCACATCGGCCACCGGCGCGGTGCGGTCACCCGACAGGATCTCCAGCCGGTAGCCGAGCCCGCGCAGGCGGTCGACCGTCTCGGCAGCATCAGGCCGCAGCTTCTGCGCAATCGCGAAGGGCACCGGAGCAGCATCCCCGTCGCGGAAGAGGATCAGGGACGCCCCGGGATGGCTTGCAAGCGCGGCCTGCACCGCCGTTTCGGACACGCCGCAGAAGCCGGCGCTGCCCAGTCGCAATTCCCGCCCGTCCAGATCGGCCGCAACCCCCTCGCCCGGTATCTCGCGCGCGCCCTCGAGCGGCACGCTGGCGTTGGTGGCGCGGGCGAGGGCCGCCGCCAGCGGGTGACGGCTTGCCAGAGCCAAGCGTCCCGCAAGCTCGCGCGCCGCAACGGGAACCTCCGCCGCATTGACGAGATCGGGCACCGCCAGCGTCAGGGTTCCGGTCTTGTCGAAGACGATCGTGTCGGCCTCCGCCAGCCGTTCCACCGCATCGCCCGCATGCAGGAGCACGCCGGCGCGAAAGAGCAGCCCGGATGTGACCACCTGCACCGCCGGCACGGCCAGTCCAAGCGCGCAGGGACAAGTGATGATCAGCACCGAGATCGCCACCACCAGCGCCTGCTGCCAGTCACCGCCAAGGACGAACCAGCCCATGAAGGTCAGGAGAGCGGCCAGATGCACAAGCGGGGAGTAAAGCGCGGCCGCCCGGTCCGCCAGTTGCACATGGCGGGACTTGGCCTGGGAGGCCGTCTCCAGAAGACGGGTCACCTCATCCAGCAGTGTCGCCCCCGAGGCCATCGTCACACGCACCGTCAGGTTGGCGGCGGCATTCAGCGTGCCCGCATAGACGGTGTCCCCCGGCCCGGTGGAGGCAAGCGCGGTTTCGCCCGTCACCAGGCTCTGGTCGATTTCAGAGTGCCCCGCCTCGACCCGGCCGTCGAGCGGCACACGCTCGCCCGCGCGCACATGGATGAGATCGCCCGGCGCCACCTTGGACAGAGGCACCTCGCGCAAGGAACCGTCCGCGCGCAGGAGGGCTGCCGTCTCGGCCTTCAACGCGGCAATGTTTTCCGCAAAGGCCCGCGTGCGGCGGCGCATCATGTGGTCGAGATAACGGCCGATCAGCAGAAAGAACAGGAGCATCACGGCGGATTCGAAATAGGCGTGATGCGCCGACTGGACCGTCTGCATGACGGACAGGAACAACGCCAGGGACACGCCGATGACGATCGGCACATCCATGTTGAGGCGCCGCGCGGCGATCGCCGAGAAGGCCGAGCGCAGGAAGGGGCGGCCGGAATAGACGGCGGCGGGAAGAGCGATCAGTGCTGAAAGCCAGTGAAAGAAATCCCGGGTCTCGGTGTCGATGCCGGACGCGTTGCCCGACCAGACCGACACGGACAGCAACATGATGTTCATCATCGCGAAGCCGGCGACCGCCAGCGAGCGCAACAACTCGCGCCCCGCCGCGTCGGCCCGTTCGCGCATCTGCGCCGGATCGAAAGGGTGGGCCCGATAGCCGAGGCGCGACAGTGTCGAGACGACGTGCTCGGCGGAGGCTTCCCTGTGCCGCCAGTCCACCGCAAGGCGGTGACTGGTCAGGTTGAGGCGGGCTTTCTCGATGCCGGGCTGGGCACCAAGGCCACGCTCGATCTCGATCATGCAGGCGGCGCAGGTGATGCCCTCCACCGCGAGATCCATGTGGGCGAGCCCGTCGGGCGTCACCGTGACAAAGGCATCCCAGTCGCGCTCATGCGCCGTCATCGCCAAGAAAACCCTCGTGCGCGCGCCAACCGAAAACGGGCGGCGCCTGCCTCATTCGTCGAGAAAGATGCGGTTGCGGGAAAGGAACCGTTCCCCCTCTCCGCCCGAGCGCGCGTCGAGATCGAGGATCCATCTTCCGGCGGCGACAGCATCGATGCGGCCCGAGTATTTGCCGGCCTCCCCCTCCTGGAGAGACACGAAACGGGCGGGGTCCGGGCTGGCCGGGCGCAGGAGTTCGGCCGTCACCACCAGTCCCGTCAGCGGAGCGCCGGCCGCGTCGCGCGCCGTCACCGATATCCGCGCCATGCCATCGGCATCGCGCCAGACCTGACCGGCGACATCCCAGTTCAGTTCGACCTGGGCACGCGACGCCGCGATGCGTCCGTTATAGGCCAACCCGTCCTCATAGGCCTGTTCGGTCACCAGTCCCGGGAAGGACGAGAGGGCGAAATAGACGAAAAAGGCATTGGCCACCAGCATCACCGAGAAGAACCCGGCAAGCCAGAAGAACACCGTACGCCCTGTCACCGGCCTGACGTTGTCGCTGCGAAAGGTCTGTTCCGTTGAATATGCCATGTCTTGATCCTAGCGAACCCGACGGCGCGGCAACAGCCGCAAGCCTCCGATCGGGGTTACTACTCAGGTCTCATGCGGCCGGCCCGACCGGGCCGGTCGTGGTCTCAGGGAGCCTTGAAGAAATCGTCGGCCCGGGCGACCGCGCCCATCACCGTCTCGGTGATGCGGAATGTCACCGGCGTTGACTTCTGCAGTTCGGCGGCCACCGGCGAGAATACCAGGACACGCACTTCCCGGGTCGTGTCGGGCCCCACGCCGACAACCGGCTTCCCCAGCACGTTTTCCGTGATGCCCACTGCCTCGATACGGGTGCCGGCAGGCATGCCCTCGACCGACAGGATGAACTCGCGCGCCATCTGCCGCTTGTTGAGAAGACGGATCGTGTAACCGTTTCGCACGGCACCGTCGGACAATTCGACATAGATCGGATTGCGGTCGTGCAGGACGCTTATGCCCTCGAAGGCACGGGTTGCCAGCGCATAGGCCATGATCGCACCGACCAGCGCGATGATGACGGCGTAGGTGACCGTGCGCGGCCGCACGATATGCACGACGGCTTCCTTGCCCTCTGTGCGCCGCTTGATGTTCTCGTCGGTGTCATAGGCGATCAGCCCGCGCGGCTTGCCCACCTTGTCCATCACCGTGTCGCAGGCGTCGATGCAAAGCCCGCACTGAATGCAGCCAAGCTGGGTGCCATTGCGAATGTCGACGCCGGTCGGGCAGGCATGGAAGCACTGGTTGCAATCGACGCAATCGCCCGCCGGCAGGCCTTCCTCCTCCAGCTTGCGGTTGTGCTTCAGCGACCCACGCGGCTCGCCCCGGTCGTAGCGGTAAGTGACATTGAGGGCCTCCTCGTCGGTCAGCGCCGCCTGGATGCGCGGCCACGGACACAGGAAGATGCAGACCTGCTCGCGCATGTGCCCGGCAAGCGCGTAGGTGGAGAAGGTCAGGATGCCGATCCACAGATAGGCGGAGAACGGCGCGGCGCCGGTCGCCAGATCCTTCATCAGGGTCGGCGCATCTGAGAAATAGAGAACCCAGGCCCCGCCGGTCCACCAGGCGATCATCAGCCAGAGCGTATGCTTGGCGAGCTTCTGCGCCACCTTCTGAACCGACCAGGGCTGGTCGGCCAGCATCATGCGCTCTCGCCGGTCACCCTCGGTGTGGCGCTCGACCCACAGGAAGAGATCCGTCCACACGGTTTGCGGGCAAAGGTAACCGCACCAGACCCGGCCGGCGACGGCGTTCATCAGGAACAGTGCCATCGCCGCCAGTATGAGCAGGCCGGTCAGGTAGTAGACTTCCTGCGGCCAGATCTCGATGAAGAAGAAATAGGCACGCCGGCCCGCAAGGTCGATAAGAACCGCCTGGTCAGGCGCGTTCGGGCCCCGGTCCCAGCGGATGAAGGGCAGGAAATAGTAGATCCCGAGCGTGATGAAGAGCACGGTCCACTTGATGTTGCGGAACCGGCCATGCACCGCCATCGGATAGATTTTCTTCGCCGAGGCGAACCAGTCGTCCGGGTGGGATCCGCCGCCGGCGGGATCGGTTTCTGCACGCATTGTTCCGTCCATTTTCCTTGGCCCTTTTGTCCCGCCCCACGGAACACTCGCGAAACACGTTCGCAAAGGGCACTGGCGGGCGAGTGCCGACGGTTTGCCGGTTCGCCAATCCCGTCAAACTACAACGGTGCAACGGCGCGCAGATTGCGACACGTCAACACCGCGACAATCCGCCACCGCTGCCGGGATGCAGCCCGAACACCGGACAAGACTAGCGACACCATCCGTTTCCCTCCTTGATCCGTGTCAAGCCGTCGTCCTGCCGGCATGGGCAAGGATGCGCCATCCGGCCGGAAATGCACACGTCCGCGCTTGCGCGCCCGAACGCCGAAACACCGCAAACGCAAAGCGCCCGGGACCAGGGCCCGGGCGCCAGCAATCGCGGTTGCCGCAGCGCGTCAGCGGATGACGGCAGGCATGTCCTTCGCAAAACCCAAGGCGAAAGCCTCGTACAGGAGGTCGGGTCCGTGGGCGTGGCCACCGGACGCTTCCGCGCTGGAGGACGCGTGCCGCAGGAAGTTGCCGAGTGCGTCGCTTCCATCCGGTCCCGGGCGCATCCGAAGGTTGCCCTGCTTCTCATCGTCCTTGCGGGTATAGATGGTCTGCCCCCGCTTGATGGTCTCCTGGATCTTCAGTGTATCGAGCGCCTCGGGATCGATGGCCGTCGGATCATTGCTCAGCACGACCAGATCGGCGACCTTGCCGACCTCGATGGACCCCTTTTCGGCTTCCTCGAAATGCTGATAGGCCGGCCAGATGGTCATGGCCTTCAGCGCGGTCATCACGTCCACGCGCTGGTGCGGGCCAAGAATGTCGCCGGACCGCGTCCGCCTGGTCACGGTGGCATCGAGGATCCGCATGCTGTCGGGGAAGGCCACCGGCGCATCATGGTGCGAGGAAAACATCATGCCGCGCTCGCGCACCCAGCCCGTGGGGGAAATGTTGTCGGCGTTCACCGGGCCAACGGTGCGATCACGATGCCAGTCACCCCAATAGAAGGTGTGCATGGGAAAGAGCGAGGGAAACACGTCCAGCTCATCGATCGCGACGACCTGGTCCTTGCGCATGAACTGCCCATGGATCAGGACCGGCCGACGATCGGCAGCGCCATGCTTTTCCCTCGCCGTTCCGACAGCTGCAATCAGCATGTCCGAAGCGCCTTCGCCATTGGCATGGGTGATGATCTGGATGTCGTTCTCGAAAGCCCAGTCAATGGCGTCGAACACCTGGTCGGTGCTGGCCGCCGCATAGCCGGCATAGTCCCGCCGATACTGCGCTGGCGGGTTGTAGTAGGGCCGGTCACGCAGAGCCGTGAAGCCCTGGGGCGAGCCGTCGATGGTCAGTTTGGCACCTGCAACGCGGAACCCGTTCGTATAGGTGCGGGAAACGGTCTGGGCGATGTAGTCGCGGTCGACCAGCACGTCGGGATAGGTCACCACGTCAATCTTGATGCGGCCGGCATCGGCCGCAGCCCGCATCAGCTTCACGACGTTCGTTGTCGAGCGTCCTTCCTGGCCGGTGGTATAGCCGTAGCTCGCCAACAGCTCGGTGCCGGCAACGAAAAGTTCCTGGCCACCCTCCTGGTCAAGGCCGGACAGCAGTTTCATCAAGGCAGGAAAAAACGCCGCTTCCTCGAGCACGCCGTTCGGTTCGCTGCCACCGTCCTCCCGACGGATCACGCCACCGTCCGGATCCTTGGTCTGCGCAGAGATGCCCGCCACTTCAAGCGCCTTCGAGTTGAAGACGCCAATGTGGCCGGACTGGTGAATGATCACCACCGGCACATCCTCGGATACCGCGTCAAGATCCGCACGTGTGGGATGACGCTGTTCCTTGAGCTGAGCATCGTCATAGCCGAAGCCGAGCACGGTTCCGAGCCGCTTGATCCGCTCCGGATAAGCCTTCTGCCACTCGCCAAGCATCTGCTGCAAAGCGGGAATGTCGTTCACCTTGCCATCGGGCGCGGGCTGGGTGTTGGCCGATACGGCCTGCACGCCGATCATGAAGGCATGGCCATGGGCATCAACGAAGCCGGGCAGCATCGCGCGCCCCTTCAGGTCGATGAGCTTGGTGCCCTCCCCCTCATGCTTCATCACCTCATCCGCACGGCCGACCGCGATGATCTTGCCGTCCTTTTCCGCAACGGCTTCCGCGCGCGGCGCAAGGTCGTTCATGGTCAGGATCGGACCGCCGGACCAGATCCGGTCGGCCACCGTCTCGGCGGCGAAAGCGGGCAACGTGCTGAACCCGGCGAGCAGCATCGCCAGGAGGGACTTGGGCATGCTCTTCACAATCATCTCCAGTTGAAACCCCATCCAGATCATTCGGGAGGTGCGCCGCGACTGGGTTCGAAACCAGCCGCGCAAAGCCACGGTGGCGCCCGGACCGTTTCGGAAATGTGAAGAAAAGCCCCCTCTCCTCCCGCCAAGCGGGGTAACCGGTGCGCGGCCGGCACCGGACGTCGCGTGTCCGTGGCGTCAAGCGCATGCGGAAAAAAACCGGCCATTTCCGGCTTTCATGTGTCTGCGGCAGTCCGATCGGCAAACCACTCCCGCAGCGTCGCAGTCTGACCCAGGGCAAACACACTGGTCGCGACCGGCGGCAATCTCTCCTCACACCCTTGAACCATGCCATGCCGTCGGCATTCCCCGCTCCGGCCAGGACACTCCGGTCTGGCCGGAAATGCACAACCGGACCGCGCCGGTACGCCTATCCTGCCGAACGCGGAAAAGACCGGGCCACGGGATCCGGCGCCGCACACCAGACGGGTTCATATCGAGGAGGGGCAATCCCCATGACATCTCACCGCTCGAGGCGCGCGGTCCGCGCGTCGCTGCTCGCCGGCACGCTGCTGGCTGCCGCGCTGTCGGCGCTGCCGGCATCCGCCCATCCGCTCGACGCACTCACCGAAGCCGAAATCGGCGAGGCGGTGGCGCTTCTGACCGATGGGGATCACACCGGGGCCGGCACGCTTTACCCATATATCTCTCTGAAAGAACCGGAGAAGTCCGTCGTTCTTGCATGGCGGGAGGGCGACCCTGAGCCGCGCGCGGTCGAGGTCCACTTCAAGAACGACAAGGGGGCGTTCGTCGCCGAGGTCGACCTTGCCGGCGACCGGGTCGTGTCGGTGGAGCCGGCCGGCGGCGAAACGATGATCCTGCTGGCCGAGTTCATGACCGCGATGGAGCTTGCGACCGGCGACCCGGCCTTCGTCGCCGGCCTTGAAAAGCGCGGCCTCACCGCCGAGCAGGTCTTCTGCCTGCCGCTGACGGCCGGACGTTTCGGCCTTGCCGAGGAAGATGGCCGGCGCCTGATGAAGGTTCCCTGTTACGTTTTGCCGGAGGGCACGAATTTCTACGCCAAGCCGGTCGAGGGGCTTTATGCGGTGGTCGACCTGAACGCCCGCAATGTGGTCGAGGTCTTCGACACCGGCGTTCGTCCCGTGCCCGAGGACGGCTGGGGCTACAGCGAGGCCGAGGTCGAGGCCCGTACCGGTGCCCTGCGTCCGGCAACCAGCCCGGCCGCACTGTCGCAACCGGGCGGATCCAACGTCGCCATCGAGAACGGACTGATCTCCTGGGACATCTGGCGCTTCCGGGCGCGTGTCGACAAGCGGCCCGGCGTCGTTCTCTCCAATATCGACGTGCGTGAGGGCGAACGCTGGCGCAGCGTGCTCTACCAGGCGCACCTGTCGGAAGTCTTCGTGCCCTACATGGACCCGGACGACGGCTGGTACTGGCGCACCTACATGGACAGCGGCGAATACGGGTTTGGCATCTTCCTGACGCCGCTCCGGCCCGGTGTCGATTGCCCGGCCTACGCCACCTTCCTGCCTGCCACGGTTCACACCGACGAGGGAGCCCCGCTCTCCATTCCGGACGCGATCTGCATCTTCGAGCGCAACATCGGCGATCCCGCCTGGCGGCATTTCGAGATTTTCGCCCAGTCGGAGACCGAGCAGGTTCCGGCCGAGGGGCGCCCTGCGACGCAGCTCGTCGTGCGCTCCGCCTCCGAGGTCGGCAATTACGACTATCTCGTCGACTATGTGTTCCATCAGGACGGCCGTATCGACGTCATGGTCGGCTCGACCGGCCTCGACGCGGTCAAGGGCGCTGCTGCGAAATCGATGAACGACGCGGGAGCGGCGGAGGAAACCCGCTACGGCACCCTGATCGCGCCCAACCTCGTCGCGCCCAATCACGACCACTACTTCAACTTCAAGCTAGACTTCGACATCGACGGCCAGGCGAACAGTTTCATGCGCACCGCACTCGTTGCCGGAACTCCGGAAGACGGCGCCCCGCGCCGCTCGTTCTGGGTGACGGAAACGACGATGGCAAAGACGGAAACGGCCGGACGCTACAAGGTCAATCCGAACACGCCGGCCATGTATCATGTGATGAACATGGGCGCGGACGGGCCGCTCGGCCACAAGCCCGGCTACATGATCGTGCCGGGGAACTCGGTCGCCTACGGACCGTTCGACTTTGCCGGCGACGCACCGTTCAAGCGCAACGCCTATATCGAGTACACGCTCTGGAACACCCCCTACTCCGTTGAGGAACGCTATGCGGGCGGGCGCTTCGCCTTCCAGAGCGACGGGTCCGACACGCTGGCCGCGTGGAGCGAGCGTGACAGGCCGATCGCCAATACCGACATCGTCACCTGGTACACGATGGGTTTCCACCACGTGCCGCATACGGAGGACTGGCCGGTGATGTCGACAATGTGGAAGGGCTTCACGTTGCGCCCCTTCAACTTCTTCGCCCACAATCCGGCGCTGACCATCCCCTTGCCGAAGGCGAACTGAAGGATCAACCCGCAGGCGGGCCGGACAGGATCCGGCCCGCCGATTGACAGCGCCGCCGCGCGCGCCCACGATCAGGGCAGTGATCGGAACCGGCCATGTCTGTCCTGCCCCTTCCTCCTGCGACGATCTCGACTTCCGCGCTGCCGCTGATTGCGGAAGCCATGCAGGCCAGCGGGGTGGATGCCGTTCGCGCCTTTGCCGAAAGCGGTCTTGGCCGACCGGGTCGCCTGACGCAGGACGGCGCGGCCGGAGCCGGCGACCTGCCGCTTGCGCAGTTCACCAATCTCCTGCAGGCCGGCGGCTCGCAGGCGCCGGACGAGGGCCGCATGTGGCGCTGCGGGCAGGCCATCGCCGCTCCGGCCCTGGCCGAGCTCTTCCCGGCCGGCCTTGCGGCACGCCGGCTCGACGGCCTCCTCGACGGACTGCTTGCCGACCTCCAGTCGCTGCAGCACGGAACCGCGTTCCAGCGCAGTGTCGCGGGCGATACCTGCATTCTCACATATCGCATCATCGACCCGGCGATCTGGCCCCGGTCACGCGACGCGGAGTTCACCCTCGCCTTCCTCGATGCCGTCGTGCGCCGGTTCGCCGGAAACAGCGGCAATTCCTCGTTTCCCGTGGCACTCTCTTTCGAGCACGAGCGCGACACGGGAACTTCGCTCGCACATCTTGCCGGATCGGCGCCGCTCTACGGCCAGCCCAGCAACACGCTGGCCTTTCCGGCACGGCTTCTTGAAACACCGGTGCACTCGTCACGGGCCCAACCAGCTCTGCCGCGCCTCGGCTTTCGCCCGGTTGTCACGGAACCATCCGGCACGCAGATCGTCGAGGCGATCTATCGGCGGCTGGGTCAGGGGCCGTTGAACCAGGGGGCGATCGCGGAGGATTGCGGCCTGTCCGAACGCAGCCTGCGCCGTCAGCTCGACCGCCAGGGCCAGTCATTCCGTGCCCTGGTCGACGACGCGCGCACCGCCTATGCCCTGTGGGCGCTTCGGGAGACCCACCTGCCGGTCGGCGAGATCGCGTGGCGGCTCGGCTATGACGACCAGGGCGCCTTCGCCCGCGCCTTCCGGCGCACCGCCGGCATGCCGCCCTCCCGTTTCCGCCGGCAAAGCGGGCATGACTGACGCCGGATCGGACAGGTCGGTCAGTCCCAGTCTTCCGTCAACTCGGCAATATGGCGGCTGTAACCGCTGATGGTCAGGCTGCCCAGCACCGGATTGACAACCCCGTCGTGATCGACCGTCTCACCATCCGCGATGGCATGCATCGTGAGTATCTCGCCGGTCTCCCCGACCACATTTCCGGCGAGCAGGCGAATGTGCCACTCGGTCGTTTTCCAGTCCTGCGGGTTTGCCCCGGCAAGGCGGGCATTCTGCAGGCGCAGCACCCCGGAACCGGAAATTTCGCCGCTTTGCGAAACGCGCAAGTCCAGTTCCCCCGATCCCGTACCATTGCCGGTTTCGGTGTTGGTGAGCGTGACCTTGCCCATACCGTCGGTGAAGACGGCCTTGCCTTCGAAACCGATATACGGCGTTTCGCTCGCGGAACGCGGCGTGTTGTACTTGCGCTTGTCATGCGCCCGCAGATCATTGCCACTTATGTGAATCTTGAACTCGCCGTTGTCCGTCAGTCCCCGACCGCCGTGGGCTTGAAACAGCGTGCCATGAAGGTGTGCCGCGGCGTTGCCGAAGCGGCGGCTGTAGCGCGCGACAGGCCACCCGGAAGGAGAACTGTACCCGAAGTTGACCCAGCCCGTCGCGAAAGGCCCTTCGTCACCGTAACGGCCGACATTGGCCTGGGCACGCTCGTAGGATTTCTTCCCGGTCTCGATCACCTCGTAGAATTCCGTGTCCCCTTCGCGTCTGACAAGTTGCAGCCTGTCTTCCCATTCGGATCCGTCCAGCTTTCCGGTTTCCCGGTTGAAGCAAATGTCGGTCATCTCCAGGACGCGGCGCATCGCATCGCCGGTGAAGTTGTACCAGGCGAGCGCCCGGCCGGTTTCCCCCTCGCAGCCGGCCAGCCGGTGGTAGGGATAGGGGCCGTCGCCTTCGGTCAGGACAGCGCCGGCAGTTGCGGCGCTGACCGTCAGTGACGGTTTTTCTGACGCGGCAGGCTCCGCCGCCGGTGCGCCGACATCCGCCCCCCCGACAAGGGGAGCGGGCGTTGCCGCCATGCTGGTGGCGCCGGCCTTGGCGAGCGCCTCCAGAACGGCGAAATGGGACGCGGGCAGTTCCTCGTTCTCGGCGAGACCATGGCGCTCCTGGAAGCGCCGGATCGCGGACCGCGTCGCCGCATCGCTGATCCCGTCAACCGTCCCGGGCTCAAAGCCGAGGTCCGACAGATAGCGCTCCGCCAGCAGCGTCCTGCCGGGCATCTCCTGCCCCGCCGGGCTTGCCACGCCCGCCTGTGCTGCCTGCGGTTGCGCCTCGTAGCCCCCGGCCTTCGCCGTCATCTCCGGCGCACCCCGGGCGGGGGTCGCAAACCGTGCCGCAGGGCATTCGGCAAGCGCGCGCGAGGACCCCGCGAGCGACAACCGGGCGTGGGCGCCGGCAGGCGTCGACAACACCGCTGCGCTGCCCTTCGCGAGCCGGTCCATGAGGTTGCGCACCAATTCCGCCTGCGCCCCGTTTCGCGGCTCGAAGCGGCCTTTCGTGAACGCGAAGCCGAAAGGTCTGCCGCCATCGATCGTGACCGATGCGGGCCCGGTCGGTGCGGTACCTGCAATCGCGATCTCCAGGGAAGGAAACGCCTGACCGCAGAAGACCACCAGCCCGTTTCCGCCGGCATCGACGCCGACGAGCGTGTCTCCGTCAAGGCGTTCGGTAAACCAGCCTTGCGCCGCAGCGGAACCGCAGAGCCCCCAGAAAACGGCGGGCAACAGGGCAAGACATGAGAAAAGACGCATGCGGAAGGTCCTTCAGTGCGTTCAGGATTGGCGAACAGGGACAGGTCAGCCGGCGAGGTCCGCCAGCCAGTTACCATGCACCCAGCCCTTCCTGCCGCGATAGGGCAGCGGCCGCTTCTTCACGGGCGAGGTGCAACCCGGTTCGGAGTCTCCGAAGATGACGCCGAACCACTTGCCGCTCTTGTCGAAGGTGTAGACCTTGTCGCCATTCTTTAGCCGGCCGATCTCGCGATATTGCGAGCCCGGACCGGAGCGCACCGCCAGGAAACCGTCGCCGCCCGCCTTCAGGCCGGACACGACGCTTGTCGCGCAGGTCGGCAAGTCGTCGCCGCCATATTCGTGGATCGGCACGTCGAGATCATCGGCCCGAACGGTTTGCGTCTCGAGCACGGTTCCAAGCATCAGCCCGAGCACCACGGCAGCGGCGATGCTCCCCGAACGACCGGAAAGGCGTGTCCAGATCTTCACTGTTGTCTCACTTTCTCAAGATCGTGTGTTGGCCCAGCAACTGGAACCCCCAATCGAAGATGCGAACCCGGATTGTCAGGTCCTGCCCGGGGAAGGCTCCATGAACGCCGAGTTGGTGATGAGACGCATCGTCGAGGGGAACGGCCCCGCCCGCCGCCGAGAGCCCCTGTTCATCCAGCCAGGCAAGAACCTTCGGGGTCAGCGTCGCGGCATCGAACGCCCCGTACTTCTCGAAGTACACGGCGCAACTTCGCAATTCCCTGTCGGGAAGCGTGTCGATGTAGACGGACAGGTAGTCCGGCGCGGAGCCGGCGGACATCGCCATCGCCGCGCCGTCCGCGCTGATCTTCCGGCGCACGGGACGGGGGTCGAAGTCATCCGAGAGATGATCGTCACCTCCCGCGAAAACCCTGGAGCATTGGGCGACATAAGCGCGCCACTGCTCCTGGAAGACAGAAAACTGGTCCCTTGCCTGCACCTGTCCGGTCAACGCGAACACACTCACGGCCGCCAGTCCGGCACGCAAAAAACGCATCAGCACCCCCACCCGTTCTCCTGTCCGGTGCTGAAACACGGCGGCCGGACGCCTGCCATGTTGGGCGAAGAGACGGGGCGGGGGCAACCTGCGAGGCGCGAAAAACGGCCTCTCGCACCCTCTAAACGCAAAAAAGGCGCCCCTTTGGGCGCCTTTCATTGCCGTGCCGCCTTGCGGTTTCAGCGGACCTGTTCGCCGCCGCCCAGCGCATGGACATAGACGGCCAGCGATTTGACGGTCGCCGGGTCGAGACGCGGGGCCCAGGCCGGCATGACACCGTTGCGCGCGTTGGTGACCTGCGCCTTGATTGCCTGGATCGACTTTCCATAGAGGTAATTGTTCGACATCAGGCTCGGCGCGCCGACTTCCCTCAAGCCTTTCAGGTCGTCTCCATGACAGGCCGCGCAGTTTTCGACATAGACCTGCTCGCCGGCGGCCAGGTCGACGCCTGCTTCCGGTTCGAGGCCCGCGCGACTGCCGACGAAATTCGCCACCTGCGCGATCTGTTCCTTGTCGAGCATCTCGTCGCGGCCGAACGAGGGCATTTCACCAAACCGCGCCTCGTCATGGTCGGAGCGGATGCCGTATTGCAGCGTCAGGTGGATATCCTCGAGCGTACCGCCCCAGATCCAGTTGTCGTCCTGCAGGTTCGGATAGCCGTCCGCCCCCGTCGCGCCGCTGCCGTGACAGCCCGCGCAATTGTCGCCAAAGGCTGCGCGGCCGTTGGCCATCGCGAATTCCATGAGAGACTGGGTCGACTGGATATCCTCCAGCGAGGCGTTGATCAGCTTCTCGCCGATCTGCGCGCGCTCCGCCATGCCGGCCTCGTACTCGGCCAGCGCGGTGGCGCGCTGGCTGTCGCCGAGAACACCGGCGGTGTAGCCGGAGACGAGCGGCCACGCCGGATAGACGACCCAGTAGCCGATGGCCCAGACGATGGTCGCATAGAAGATGTAGAGCCACCATTTGGGCAGCGGGTTGTTGAGTTCCCTGAGGCCGTCCCATTCATGGCCGGTCGTCTCGACGCCGGAAATATGGTCGACCTCACCCTTTTTCATGTCAGCCATGTTCTCAATCCTCCCGCAAGGGGATGTGCGCCGCATCGTCGAACCGCTTGGCGTTCTTCGGCCACAGCGCATAGACGAGGACGCCCGCGAACAGAATCACGAAATACAACAGACCCCAGGTCTGGGCGAAACCGGCGACGGCTACGTATGTCTCGTTCATCGCACACTCCTTGTCGTCAACGCAGGTTGGCCTTGTCGTCGTAGATCGAGAAGTCGACCAGCGTGCCGAGCATCTGCAGATAGGCGACCAGGGCGTCCATTTCGCTCACCCGGCTCGGGTCGCCGTCGAAATCCCTGACAATGGCGTTCGGGTAGCGTTCCAGGAACGCGTCGACGTTGTCGCTGTCGGGATTGGCCTGGGCGACGAGGTCTCGTGCCGCCTCCCCGATCTGCGCCTCGCTGTAAGGCACCCCGACTGCGGCATTGGCCTTCAGGTGATCGGCGATGTCGCGTGTCTCGACCCGGGCGTTCAGCAGGAAGGGATAGCCGGGCATGATCGATTCCGGCACCACCGAACGCGGGT
Organism: Stappia sp.; assembly: GCF_048261845.1. GTDB lineage: Bacteria > Pseudomonadota > Alphaproteobacteria > Rhizobiales > Stappiaceae > Stappia. Next base: position 222,358 of record NZ_JBLXFR010000001.1, read on the forward strand.
TCGCGAGATGATCGCGGTGCCATTCGTCCGAGTATTTCCCCCCGACGCGGGCAAGATCGGGACCGGTGCGCTTGGACCCCCACTGGAAGGGGTGGTCGTACATGCTCTCGGCGGCGAGGCTGAAATGCCCGTAGCGCTCCAGTTCGTCGCGCATGGTGCGGATCATCTGCGAGTGGCACAGATAGCACCCCTCGCGGATGTAGACATTGCGCCCGGCGAGCTCGAGCGGCGTGTAGGGACGCATCCCCTCCACCTTCTCGATGGTGCTCTTCAGGTAGAAGAGCGGTGCGATCTCGACGAGGCCGCCGATGGCGACGACAACGAGAATGCCGATGACCAGCACAATGGAGTGCTTCTCGAAAACTTCGTGCTTGTTCCAAAGGGACATGTCTGCCTCTCCCCTATTCAGCGGGGGCCAGGGCGCCGGCCGGAACGGTGTCGGCTTCCTCAGCCTCCCCGTGCCGGACGGTCATCCAGAGATTGTAGGCCATGATCAGCGAGCCGATGACGAACAGGGCCCCGCCGAGCGCGCGGATCACGTAGAAGGGGTACATCGCCTCGACGGTCTCGATGAACGAGTACTCGAGGAAGCCGAGCTGATCGTAGGCGCGCCACATCAGGCCCTGCATGATGCCCGAGACCCACATCGCGCAGATGTAGAGCACGATGCCGATGGTCGAGATCCAGAAGTGCCAGTTCACCAGCTTGAGCGAATAGACCTGCTTCTTGTTCCACAGCCACGGGATCAGGCAGTAGAGTGCCCCGAAGGAGATGTAGCCGACCCATCCGAGCGCGCCGGAATGCACGTGGCCGATCGTCCAGTCGGTATAGTGCGACAGGGAGTTGACCGCCTGCAGGCTCATCAACGGGCCTTCGAAGGTCGACATGCCGTAGAAGGCGATCGAGACCACCATCATCCGCAGCACCGGATCCGTGCGCAGCTTGTCCCAGGCCCCGGACAGGGTCATCAGGCCGTTGATCATGCCGCCCCATGAGGGCATCCACAGGATGATCGAGAAGGTCGCGCCGAGCGTCGAGGCCCATTGCGGCAAGGCGGTGTAGTGGAGGTGATGCGGGCCCGCCCAGATGTAGAGAAAGATCAGCGCCCAGAAGTGCACGATGGACAGACGGTAGGAATAGACCGGCCGCTCCGCCCGCTTGGGCACGAAATAATACATGATGGCGAGGAAGCCGGCGGTCAGGAAGAAACCGACCGCATTGTGGCCGTACCACCACTGCACCATGGCGTCCTGAACACCCGCCCACAGGATGTAGGACTTGGTTCCGAAGACCGACACCGGAACCGTCAGGTTGTTGATGATGTGCAGCATCGCGATGGTGATGATGAAGGCGAGGTAGAACCAGTTCGCCACGTAGATGTGCGGTTCCTTGCGCTTCCACAGCGTGCCGAGGAAAACGAGCAGGTAGGCGACCCAGACGATGGTCAGCCAGAGATCCGCATACCATTCCGGCTCGGCATATTCCTTCGACTGCGTGGCGCCGAGCAGATAGCCCGTTCCGGCAATGACGATGAAGATGTTGTAGCCGAGGATCACGAACCAGGGAGCGATGCTGCCCGGCATGCGGGCGCGGCTGGTCCGCTGGACCACGTAGAAGGAGGTCGCGAGCAGCACGTTGCCGCCGAAGGCAAAGATCACCGCGGATGTGTGCAAGGGCCGCAGCCGGCCGAAAGTCGTCCAGGGAAGATCGAAGTTCAGCGCCGGATAGGCAAGCTGCAGGGCGATGATGAGGCCGACCGTGAAACCGGCAACGCCCCAGAACACCGCCGCCCAGGCGCCGAACTTGATCGGGCCGAGGTTGTAGTTCGGCTTGCCGCCGACTTCCTGTGGCGCCGGGGCGCGACCGTCGAAATAGTTCTTGAAGATGACGAACGCCGCGGCCGCCGCCGCCAGCGAGCCGATCGACATGTGAAACGCCATGACCTGATCGTAGGTCTTGCCCGCGATGATCAGGCAGGCGAAGGCAATCACGACGAGAAATGCGGCGAAAAAGCCTTCCTCCATCGTGATGTATTTGGCTTGTGCTTGCGCCATTTTGCGCCCCGAGTCTCTTGATGATCCAACCCCACCGGGTCGAGGCGAACGGTATGACCTGCACACCGATTTGCGCCTTGATCCAGGTCAAGGGACCCTGAGACAACTCCACGGCGATTACATCCGCAAAAGCCCGGGTGCGACGAATTGTTTCTGGAATTTTTTCATTTTGAACAACGAGCTAGGTACTTTCACGTAGCGGTTTCGGTGGCCCGCGGACGGCGCATCTGCAGGGCCGCGCGGCCCTTGACCGATCGTCCTGCGCCAACCACATCGCAGGCGGGAAGCGCCCAGACATCCAGGTCCGGGCGCGCCACCCGCTCCAGGCCCCTCCGGACAGATCGGAACACCCGTCCATGCGACCAGACGTCTCCCGACTGACGCGCGGCACTGCTCGTCTTGTCCTTCGACCCTTCAGGACTGAGGATTTCGACGCCTACAGGGACTATCACCAGCGTGAGGACGTCTATCGTTTCCTGTACAGCAGACCTCCGGAAGCAGACGCGCTGCGGGCCAATTTCGAGGCGGCAATGCAGCCCGGGCTTGCCCGCGACGGCGATACGCTGCGCCTTGCGGTCGAGCGCCTGGAAGACGGAGCCGTCATCGGCGAGGTCTTGCTGAAACTGGCCGATGGCGCCGCGAAGCAGGCAGAGGTCGGCTATATCTTCAATCCGCGCCACGGCGGATCAGGCTATGCGACCGAAGCCGTCGAGGCGATGATCGGCATCGGCTTTCGCGTGTTCGGCTTCCACCGGATCTTTGCCCGCATCGACACGCTGAACCACGGCTCCGTCAGGATCGTCGAGCGGCTCGGTCTCCGGCGCGAGGCGCATTTCATCGAGAACGACCGCTTCGACGGCACATGGGGCGACGAGTACGTCTATGCCACGCTTGCACGGGAATGGCAGGCGGCTCGCGGCTGATCGAGGGCAGCCAGGGAGCGGTTCCGGCTCGGCCCTGGCTTCAGCTCCGCACGTCCGGCGGTCCGAGCAGCCGCCGCGTGATCAGAGGCAGCAGCAGCACCATGCCGACATAGCGCACGAGCTGATGGGCGGCGACGAAGGCGGGATCGAGATTGAGCAGGAAGGCAAGCAGCGTCATCGCCTCCAGCCCGCCCGGTGCGAAGGCGAGCAGAAGCTGGCCGAACGGCAGACCGAAGACAGCCCAGATCAGGCCGGAAATCGCGGTCGCGATGCTCATGCCGACGATGAACGCACCAAGCGACACGCCCAGCATCCGCGCGAATTCGCGCGGCGCCAGATTGGTGAAGCGGCAACCGATGACGCATCCGAGGCCGACTAGGGCCGGCAGGCTGAGCCATTGCGGCAATTCCACCTGCATCCAGCCGGCGGCGTTGACGATAGCGCTCAGGAAGAACGGACCGGTGAGCCAGCCGGCGGGCACGCCCGCACGGGTGAAGGCATAACCTGCCGCAAGACCGGCAGCGGCAAGCAGCGCCAGCATTTCGGGCGAGAGCGGATCGACCTGTGGCGGCAGCCCCAGCCCGTGCGTGTCGCTACCGACGATGATCGCAGGCAGGATCGCGACCAGCACGAAGACGCGAAAGCTCTGCGCCATCGCCACCCGCATCGCGTCCGCGCGCGGGTAGGAAAGCGTCAGGATCATCACATAGGACAGCGCTCCGGGGATCGCGGCGAAATAGGCGGTCGGCTTGTCCCAGCCCGCGATCCTGCGCTGGAAGAGATATGTGGCCCCGAGGATCGCCACGACGGACACGACCAGCAGCGCCATCGTCACGGGCCATTCGCCGATCCGCGCGATCGTTTCCGGCTTCACGCCGGACCCCATCGTCAGCCCCAGCACGACAAACAGCGCATCGCGCAGACCGTTCGGCATTCCGCAGGGAACGCCGGACAGAACGGCCACGGCAACCAGCACCATGGCTCCGGAGAGCCAGGCCGCGGGAAGGCCGAGGACATGAAAGATCGCGCCGCCCAGCGCACCCAGCACCAGTGTCGTGGCAGTCTTGAGAACGAGAGAGGCTTGCGGCGAAATGATCGTGATCCGGAAAGCTGACAAGAATCAAAGGTGCTGCATATTACGAATATCTGTCCGTCGGCGCATGCCTGAATTCCGCAACCGACCCCTGCACCGCGCGCAAGGCGGATCCGTGGACCCACTTGAGCCAGATCAAGGCGGAGGGGCGGCGGCAGGACAATTGTCGCCCCATGACAGATCTCGACCACCGCTACGCGACCCGCTCGGTTCCGCGCTACACCAGCTACCCGACCGCGCCGCATTTTCATGCCGGCGTGACCGGCGCAACCTATGGCGACTGGCTCGCCGCGCTTGCGCCGTCAGACAGCCTCTCGCTCTACGTCCACATTCCCTTCTGTCGCAGCATCTGTACCTATTGCGGTTGCCACACGAAGGCCGCGCGCCGGGACGGACCGCTCCACGACTACGCAAAGACGCTGCTGTCGGAAATCGACCTGGTCGCCGCACGGTTCGGCGGTCGTCGTCCGGTCACCCACATTCACTGGGGAGGCGGCACGCCGAGCCTGATGCCGCGCGAACCTTTCCTCGCGATCACCGCCGCGCTTCGCCGGCATTTCGACATCAGGGATAGCTGCGAACACGCCATCGAACTGGATCCGCGAACGGCAACGCCAGAACTCGTCGAGACCTTGCGCGATGCCGGCATCACCCGGGCGAGCCTCGGCGTGCAGGATTTCGACCTGACTGTGCAGAAGGCGATCGGTCGGGTGCAACCCTTCTCGCAGGTGGCCCGTGCCGTCGACCGGTTGCGCGCCGTCGGTATCACGGAGATCAATTTCGACCTGATGTACGGCCTGCCGCATCAGACCGTCGACACGATCGCCGAGACTGCTCGACTGACCCGTGAACTTGCGCCCGGCCGCATCTCGCTGTTCGGCTATGCCCACGTGCCCTGGATGAAGAAACACCAGCGTCTGATCGACGAGACGGCCCTGCCCGACACCCGCGCCCGCCTGGCGATGGCCGACTTCGCCCGCCGGGCCCTTGTGGACGCAGGTTACCGGACGATCGGGCTCGATCATTTCGCCCTGCCCTCCGACAGCATGGCGCTCGCATTGCACGCCGGCACGCTGCGCCGCAATTTCCAGGGCTATACCACCGATACCGCCTATACCCTGATCGGCTTCGGCTGTTCCTCCATCGGCAGGCTGCCGCAGGGCCATGTGCAGAACATGCCGGACACGGGTGGCTGGTCGCGGGCAGTGCGTGACGGGCTTCTGCCGGTGGCGCGAGGGTTCGCGCTCTCGAACGAAGACCGTGCGCGGGCCGCCATCATCGAGCAACTGATGACCGGGCATGTGGCTGACCTTGCACAGATCGCCCGCGCCCACGGGTTGGCCGAAGGGCATTTCGCCAGGGAACTTGCCGCGCTTGAGGAGATGATCGACGACGGCCTGGTCGAGGTCGGCAACTCACGGGTGACGATCACCGAACCGGGCCAGCGCTACGCCCGCGTGGCGGCGGCCGCCTTCGACGCCTATCTGCAACAGGGCACCGCGCGTCATTCGCTCGCCGTGTGAGGCAGGGCCACATGTCGAAACGCCGACAGAAAAACCCGGATACCGAAGTATCCGGGTCAACCCGCAGCGGAGTGCGGGCAAGGCAGAGTGCATCCCGGCCGTGTTTCAGTGAATGCCGGTCAGCTGGCACAGACCGCAGACGCGGTTGACATGAATGCGGTCCTGTCGCTCGAGACGGATCACACCGCGCCGCTTCAGTTCGGAGATCACCCGGCTGACCGTCTCGATCGTGAGACCGAGATAGTCGGCAATTTCCTGTCGTGTCATGCTCAGCGCCAGGTCATGGTCGTCATGCTCTGCGTCCCGCGGACCGATACAGTCCTCCCCGCCGCGGCCAGGCACCATGCGCAACAGGTAACTGGCGACGCGTTCCATGGCGGACTTGCGGCCAAGCAGCATCGCGTGCTCGTGCATCTTCTCCATCTGCGCGATCAGGCATTTGGAGATATGCCGCTGCAATGTGTTGCAGCCGTCGATCACTTTCCGGTCGAACGCAGAGACCCGCGTCGGCGTCAGCGTTTCCGCGGAGCAATCATAGCGCGTGCCGGCGGCGATGCCGAAGATCATGCCCGGATTGACGATCTCCACGACCTGCCGGCGCCCGTCCGGCAGCAGCTTGTAGAGCATGACAAGGCCTTCATCGAGTTCAAAGACCCGCTCGGCCTGGTCCCCCTCGTAGAAGATGATGGAGTGCTGTGCGTGGCGCAGGGGACGCGACTCGAGGCCTCTTCCGGTGTCGTCGTCGGCCCTGTGGTCGACAACGGGCGGCACGACAGTGAACTGGGAGATGCCCTCGTCGGTGCGGTCCAGATAAGCCATCGTCATCCTCCTTGGATCGTTCTGCGCGATTACCGGAAGTATTTCGACACGACTGGCCGTCCGCCTGCTTCGTGCCGCCCGCGCGTCCCGTCCGACAGCGGCGCTCCGTTAACCTGTCTCAATCCTAGTGGGATGTCGTCATGACTGTAATTCGGTCGTTTTCGTACGACGTATTACCTAGAGCGACATTTGCGCACAGTCGGCAATACGCCTGAAACATCCGTTTTCGTCAAAGATGGGCAACGAGCGATTCTTCGGTCAGCGGCTTGCGCAGCAGGACCGCCGGCATATTCGTGCCGAACAACTCGCCGATGGCACGGCTCGATTGTCCGGTGATCGCGATGACCTTGGGCGGACGCTTCATCGAATCAAGCCAGCGAATAAGCTGCATGCCGCTGACGCCGGGCAGACCGAGATCCACGATCACCGTATCCTCCTGTTGCGGAGGCTTGCTCTCAAAGAAACTTTCGGCGTCGGGATAAATGAAGGACTTGTGTCCGATCTGGTCGAGCAGAAGCGCGAGGGAATCTCCCACTCCAGGGTCGTCCTCGACAATATGAATGATCACCGACCTTTGTCCCTGCCAGCTGGCGGCAGGCGAGGGAAAGCCTCGCCAGCCACTCAATGGAATGGACCGGAGGCAGTGTACTCATCCGGTCGCCAGACGGGGAATATAGTCCTTTCGTGCCCCCTCAAAAATCAGGAGGAACACGCAAGGCGGACACTTCGCGAAAACGACTGCGGGGTGGCGTTCACTCGCGGGAAAGGACGATCCGAACCAGATCGGCGGCATTGCGCGCGCCCAGCTTCTCCATGATGCGGGCACGATGGACCTCGATCGTGCGCGGACTGATGCCGAGCGTGCGGCCCGCTTCCTTGTTGGAGGCGCCAGCGGTAATTTCCTCAAGCACCTCTCGCTCGCGCGGCGTCAGCGTGTCCGCTCCCGGGAATGTCCGTTCCGGCAATTCCTCGGCGGCCGTCTTCTGCGTTGCGGCAATGGCATCGCGAACGCGCGTCACCACCGTCTCGGCATCAAAGGGTTTCTCGATGAAATCGTGAGCCCCCTGCTTGATTGCCTCCACGGCCATCGGGATGTCGCCCTGACCAGAAATGACAAACACCGGTGTCCTGAACCCGTCCTGCTGCAGCTTGCGCAGGATCTCGATGCCGGACTGGCCCGGCATGTGAACGTCGAGAATGACACAGTCACCGGGAGCACCGCCAGTTCCCACAAAATCGAGAAAGGCCTCGCCGGTCTCGAACGAGGCAACGACGTAACCTTCAAGGTCGAGCACCACCGTCAGGGCGTCGCGGATCGCAGGATCATCATCGACAATGTGGATTGTCTGCGCGCGCTCGCTCATGCGGTCGGTCCTTTCATGGTTGGAACGGTGTCGGCGGATGCGCCGTTCTGCGCCGGCCTGCCGAGCGGCAGTCGCAGCACGAACGCGGCCCCTCCCTCGCCCCCGTTTGGTTCGACGGCGAGATCACCGCCGTGATTTTGCGCGATGGAACGGGAGATCGTGAGGCCAAGGCCGAGGCCGCCCTTCTTGACGCTTGAGAAGGCGCTGAAAAGGGTCGGAACCACCTCGGCGGGTACACCGCCGCCTGAATCGGTGATGCGGATGAACAGATCTTCACCCAGGATCGTGGCCGACACGCCCACACGCTTGACCGGTGTGCTGCGCACCGCTTCCAGCGCGTTCCTGACCAGGTTGATCAGGATCTGCTGTATCTGGACCGGATCGACGCTGATGGGCGGCAATCCGTCGGCAACGGAGTTCGTGATGTCGATGCCGCTGCAATCCGTCCCAAGCGTCACCAGTTCGAGGCATTCGCGCACAAGCTGGGCGATGTCGACCGGACGGCGCTCGGGATCGCGCTTCTCGACGAAACGGCGCATGCGCTGGATGATGTTGCTCGCCCGCTCGGCCTCGCGCACACCCTTGTCGACGATCTCGACCAGCTTGCCGTCAGAGTGATCGTCGCCGACCTTCCGCTTGGCGGCCTGCAGGTACAGCATGATTGCGGTGAGCGGCTGGTTGAGTTCGTGCGCGATCGCGGCGCCCAACTCGTCGAGCGCGCTGATGCGGGTCATGCTGACGAGTTGCCCCTGCACTTCGGCAAGGCGCCGTTCGACGACCTTGCGCTGGCGCAGATCCCGCAAGATGCCGATGAACTGGCGCCCTTCCGGCGTTGCCGCCTCACCAACCGACAGCTCGAGGGGAAACTCGGTCCCGTCACGGTGACGACCGCGAACCTCGCGGCCGATACCGATGATGCGCTTTTCTCCGGTGTCGAGATAATGCCGTACATACCCGTCATGCGCTTGGGCATAGTCCGAAGGCATCAGGAGCTTGACGTTCTGCCCCCGCACCTCTTCTGCAGAATATCCGAACAGCGTTTCACAGGCCTTGTTGAAAAGGATGATCCGGGCCCGGTCGTCCATCACGACGATCCCGTCGACAGCCGTTTCCAGCACGCTCTCAAGACGCGCCTCCGACACGCTCGGAGGAACCGGTGAGCCCTGACTGTTGTCCTCACGCATGCCCGACCCAATCCAAACCGGTTCCGTCACCCGGCCACCATGGCGCCGCTTCCGGAAATGTCTTCTACAGTCAGAAGATTATTTTCACGTGTACGCAAAAATCCGTAGCGCAGATACGTGTGTGCCGTCAACGCGCGAGCCACGCGGAAAGCCGCTGCGAGGCCCGCTCCAGATCGGTCCGGGAGCGGGCGAAACACAGGCGCAGAAAGCCCTCGCCGCCCTCGCCGAACGCGCTTCCGGGAGCAAGGCCGACACCCGTTTCCGCGACGATGCGCTTTGCCGTCTCGCGGCAATCGGGATGACCGTCTATGCCGAAAAAGACATAGAAGGCACCTTGCGGCCGGGCGAAACGCACCCGGTTGCTCCCCCCGAGCGCCTCGCGGATGACGGCGAGGCCCTCGTCGGCGCGACGAACCTGCTCGGCAACGAAGGCTTCTCCCTCACCCAACGCGGCCACCGCCGCACGCTGCATGAACTCCGCCACGCCGGACGTCGAATACTGGATGAGGTTCTCGACGACCTGCCCCATGGCCGGCGGCGCTGCCAGCCAGCCGATACGCCAGCCGGTCATGGCCCAGTTCTTGGAGAACGTGTTCACGTAAAGGATCAGATCGTCCGGCTCCGACACATCGAGAAACGAGGGTGCGCGCGCTTCCCCTCCCGGAACGAAGCGGCTGTAGACCTCGTCCGAAATGATCCACAAGCCTCGGCGGCGTGCCTCTTCCAAAATGGCCGCCAGGGTCTCGCGGTCGGCCATCCAGCCGGTCGGGTTGGAGGGCGAGTTGAGGTAGATGGCGCGCGTGCGCGGCGTCACCGCGGCGAACAGGCGCTGCACGTCAAGCGTCCAGCCGTCCGGCGAAAATTCCAGCGGTACGGCGACGGCTCGCGCGCCCATCACACCGATCGCGGCAGGGAAATTCGGCCACGCCGGCGATGGATAGACCACCTCGTCGCCGGCGCCGGCGACCGCCTGAACGGCGATCTGGATCGCCTGCATGCCGGATCCCGTAACGAAAAAGCGTTCACTGCCCCAGTCCCGGCCGAAGTGACGCAGGTGATAATCGGCAAGCGCCTCGCGCAGCGCCGGGACGCCCCTCTGATAGGTGTAGAAGGTCTCGCCCCGTTCGAGCGATTCCTCCGCAGCCCGGCGAATGAACCCGGGCGTGGGAAGGTCGCCCTCGCCAACCCAGAGCGGGATCAGGTCCTCACGCTCCCGGGCGAAGTTCACCACTTCGACAATACCGCTTTCAGGCGCGGAACGCGCCTCCGGCCGCAGGGCCGCAATCACATCAGGCATGGGTCAGCTCTTGGCGGGGTTGGGCCGGGCACCCGGCGGTCGGAACGCGGCCTCGCGTTGCCGTCGCCGGGCACAAGCCGCTATCAGCGGGACTTCAACAGGTCGCGGATCTCGGCCAGAAGTTCCTGGTCCTTGGTCGGTGCCGGCGGCGCGGAGGGGGCCGCCTTTTCCTTTTCGCGCAGGCGATTGACGCCCTTGACCACGACGAACAGGGCAAAAGCGACGATGACGAACTTGATGACGGCGTTGACGAACAGCCCGATGTTCCATGTCACCGCGCCGGCTTCCTTTGCCGCCTCGATGGTGAGGTAGGGACCGGGCGTCGCGCCTTCGCTGAGAATCACGAAAAGCTGGGAAAAATCGATGCCGCCGATGATCAGGCCGATCGGCGGCATGATCACGTCGTCGACCAGCGACGAGACGATGGCGCCGAACGCCGCGCCGATGATGATGCCCACGGCCATGTCGACCATGTTGCCCTTGACGGCAAACGCCTTGAATTCTTTCAACATGATGGTTCCGTCCGTTGCTGTTCGGGATGGTGGCCGGTGCCGCGCGCGACAGGCCGGTCGTGCCATTTGTCGTTTAGCACGGCGCCGGCGTTCCTGAAATTGGAGAGTTCCCGGAGACCCCCGCGATCTGCGCGGCGTCCATGTCCCGGACGAACCGTGCATGGGTACCGGCGAGCACCAGCCGCAGCAGGTTGCGCAGGACCTCTTCCTCGCCCTGCCTGCGGTCCGGTTTGTCGATCGGGTCGAGCGGCAGCATTGCGTGAAACCGGGCAGCCCCGGGCCGCGAGACCATCGAGCGCAGATCCGTCGGCGGTCGCTCCGCGAGCCGCTCGATCGCTGCCCGGGCGTCGTCCTGCGCTGTGCCGTCCACCATCTTCAATCGGTCCAGCGCGGCCAGCGCCTCGCGCTGCAGGGTCGCGTCGAAATGCGCGGCCCTCTCCCATGTCGCCAAGGCGCCGCCGACAGGCAGGTCGCGATCCGCCCGCATGTCATCGGCCGCCAACATGTCATGGGCCGCCAGACGCGCCGCCCGCGTCACCCAAACGAGGCACAGGGGCGCCGCCCGATGCCGCGCGGCATCGAGCCGTTCCTGAAAGACGGACGAAGAGAAAAGGGATGGCCAGCCGCGCCCGGTCCGCATCCTCGCATAGTCCTGCATCACGCGGTTGCACAGGTAGCCGGCCTCCAGGGCGAGCGCGCCGGCAAGATCGCCAGGCTCGGCAAGCGCTGCCGCGCGTTTCCCGTGCAGCCAGCGCCGAATTCGTTGCAGCACCCCGTGTCTCCTATCGCCGTCCGGCCAATGGACAGCACCGGACAACTGTGCTCCGATCGACGAAAGCTGGCAAGGAGGGGCCGGCGGGTGATGCGGGAGGAACGGCACGGATGCTGGAGGGATGGGTCGTCGTCGTCGCGGCGCTCGGCTATGTCTTGTTGTTGTTCGCCATCGCCAGCTACGGCGACAGGACCGCGCGCTGGACGACCTCCGGGCACGGCCGCCCGCTGATCTATGCTCTCTCCATTTCCGTCTACTGCACCTCCTGGACATTCTTCGGCTCGGTTGGCACTGCAACACGCAGCGGCCTGGAATTCCTGACGATCTATATCGGCCCGATCCTGGTTTTCGCGCTCGGCTATCCCTTGCTGCGCCGGATCATCCGCCTTGCCAAGAGCGAGCGGATCACATCGGTGGCCGACTTCATCGGCGCACGCTACGGCAAGAGCCAGCCGGTCGCGGCCGTCGTGGCGATCATCGCCGTTGTCGGCATCGTTCCCTATATCGCCCTGCAGCTGAAGGCCGTGTCGCTGTCCGTGACCACGATGATCGGCCGCGTCGACCTGTCCGGGGGATCTCCGGGCCTGCCCTATCTCGACGACATCACCTTGATGATTGCCATGGGCATGGTCGTCTTCGCCTGGCTGTTCGGCACCCGTCACATCGACGCGACGGAGCACCAGGAAGGACTGATGCTGGCCATCGCGGCGGAAGCGGTGGTCAAGCTCTTCGCCTTCCTGGCGATCGGCATCTGGGTCACCTATTTCCTCTATGACGGACCGGGCGAGCTGTTCACCGCGATGGCCGCCGATGCCCGGGTCGTCGACGCGATGGCGGGCGAGTTGTCCGGCGGCAACTGGGTGGTGATGACACTGCTGTCGGGCATCGCCGTCATCCTGCTGCCGCGCCAGTTCCATGTCACGGTGACCGAGAACAATTCCAGCGCGGAACTGCGCCGCGCCACGTGGCTGTTTCCGCTCTACCTGGTCGCCATCAACCTTTTCGTCGTGCCGATCGCCGCGGCCGGAATGATCATTCTCGGCCCCTCCACCAATCCGGACACCTATGTGCTGGCGCTGCCGATCGCCGCCGACAACCCGTGGCTGGCAATGGTCGCCTTCGTCGGCGGTCTTTCGGCGGCAACCGCCATGGTGATCGTTGCCAGCGTCGCGCTGGCGATCATGATTTCCAACGATCTCGTCATGCCGCTGGTGCTCCGCCGCTCCAGCGAGGACGCCATCATCTCGTCCAAGGGCGAGGACATGAGCCGCCTCCTGCTGCTGACGCGGCGGGCGGCGATCTTCGTTACCCTGCTGCTGGCCTATGCCTACTACCGTGCCGCCGGCGACACCGCCGCACTGACCTCCATCGGCCTCCTGTCCTTCGCCGCCATCGCGCAATTCGCGCCCGCCTTCTTCGGCGGTCTCGTCTGGCGGCGAGGCACGGCGCGCGGGGCCATCGCCGGCATGCTCTCCGGCTTCGCAATCTGGGTCTACACGCTGCTGCTGCCGACCTTTGCCCAGTCGGGCCTGATGTCGGACGGCTTCATGGAGAACGGTCCCTTCGGCATCTGGCTGTTGCGACCGCAGGCGCTGTTCACGCTCGCCTCCGACCCCCTCACCCACGGCGTCTTCTGGAGCCTGGCGATCAATGTCGGCGCCTATGTGCTGGTCTCGCTGTCGCGCGCGCCGGAGCCGATCGAGCGCCTGCAGGCCAACATCTTCGTGCCGGCGGAACTGTCGCCCACGCCAGGGCTGCGCTTGTGGCGGACATCGGTCACCGTCGGCGATCTGCAGGCGACCATTGCCCGTTATCTCGGCGAGGAGCGCACCGAACGCTCGTTCCGGCGCTTCGCCCGTGAGCGGGGGCGCGATTCCGATCCGGCAGCGCTCGCCGACGCCCAGATCCTGCGGTTTTCCGAGCAACTGCTCGCCAGCGCCATCGGCGCCGCCTCCTCGCGGCTCGTCCTGTCGCTTCTGGTCAAGCGGCGGGATGCTTCCAGCAAGGGCGCGCTGAAGCTGCTCGACGATGCAACCGTCGCGATCCAGTACAATCGCGACCTCCTGCAAACCGCGCTCGATCAGGTCCGGCAGGGCATTTCCGTGTTCGACCGCGACCTGCGGCTGATCTGCTGGAACCGCCAGTTCCGCGAACTGCTCGGATTGCCGGCGGAATACGGCCAGGTCGGAACGCCGCTCGACGCGATCCTGCGCTACAACGCCAAGCGCGGCGAATTCGGCAACGATTCCGTCGAAGCGACGGTCGGCGACCGCATCGACAAGCTCGCCGTGCGCCACGAAACGTTCCAGGAACACATGATCAATGGCGGCCTCGTCCTGGAGGTGCGCACCAGCCCGATGCCCGATGGCGGCATCGTCACCACCTATACCGACATCACCGAACGCGTGCTCGGCGAGGAGGCGCTCGCGCGCGCCAACGAAACGCTGGAGCGAAGGGTGCGCGAGCGAACGCTGGAACTCACGCGCGTCAACGAGGAACTGACGGAGGCAACCGCGCTCGCAGACGAGGCCAACCTCGGCAAGACGCGTTTCCTCGCCGCTGCCGGCCACGACATCCTGCAACCGCTGAACGCGGCGCGTCTCTATGCCTCCAGCCTGATCGAGCGCTTCTCCGAAGGCGAGCTCAAGCATCTGGTGCAGAATGTCGGCGCGTCGCTGGAATCGGTGGAGGAAATCATCGGGGCGGTCCTCGACATCTCGCGACTCGACACCGGCGCGTTGAAGCCCGAGGTCACGGTGTTCCGGCTGGAGGAAATCCTCAATCCGCTACGCACCGAGTTCGAGCCGGTTGCGCGCGAAAAGGCACTCGACCTGCGCATCCTGCCGACTCGCATCAGCGTACGCTCGGACCGGCGGCTGCTGCGCCGCCTGCTTCAGAACCTTGTGTCCAACGCCATCAAGTACACCCGTTCGGGTCGCGTCCTGGTGGGTGTCCGGCGGCGACGCGGCAAGGTCGTCGTCGAGGTGTTCGATACGGGCATCGGCATTCCCGAATCGAAACAGAAACTGATCTTCCTGGAATTCCACCGCCTTGATGACGGCGCCCGCGAGGCGCGCGGCCTTGGCCTCGGCCTGTCGATCGTCGAGCGCATCGCCCGCGTCCTCGACCACCCGGTCGAACTCGTTTCGCGCGCGGGCCACGGCTCGCGCTTCTCCATAGAGCTCCCGGTCGCTGCATCGGTGCCGGTGGTCATGGAAGCGCCGGCGCCGCTGCCAAACGCCTCCGCGCTGCGCGGCCTGCATGTGCTTGTCATCGACAACGAGCCGCAGATCCTCGACGGCATGCGGGTGCTGCTCAGCGGCTGGGGGTGCCGGGTGACAACCGCGCTGGATCCCCGTGAAGCGGCGCGAAAGGCGAGCGAGAATGGCGACCGGCCGGATGTCCTCGTCGTCGACTACCATCTCGACGAAGGCACCGGAGTTGAAGCCGTCGTCCAGCTGCGCTGGCGCTTCGGCGTCGAGATCCCGGCGATGCTGGTCACCGCCGACCGAAGCCAGACGGTCCGGGCCGAGGCTGCGTCGAAGGGCATGGACATGCTCAACAAGCCGCTCAAGCCTGCCGCCCTTCGCGCCTATCTTTCGCGGCTTCGCGGCACCGCGACCGCCGCCGAGTGACGCAGGTCACAATTCCCTTCAAGCGACCGTGTAAAGGCTTGCCTTGTCCGTGACCAACGAAACACGGAAGATATTGATGCGCGGTCGCATCCTGCCGCGCGAACACCTCTGACCGCCGCGGGGACCTACACATGAAACGATGTCTGCAACTGGTTGTGTCCGGCCTGGCGCTCGCCGTGTCCGGCCAGGTCGCACATGCGGCCTGCGACGTCGACAAGGCGGGCGACGACCTGACACCGTCCGAGGTGACCGCAGTCTACGACTGTCTCAAGGCCGACCTTCATGACGGTTACCGGCAGGGCGACAAGCGCTGGATCCCGGCCGAATACGTCACCTCCTACCGCTCTTGGACACCCGCCAGCGCCTTTCCGGCGGCGCCCGGCTTCCATGGCGCACGGTTCCTGATGACCTATGTCAACGAGATCGGCGCCAACACCTATCTTGAGTACAAGGAAGAGAACGTCGTCGTTCCCGCCGGCACGGTGATCGCCAAGGAAAGTTTCGCGGTTGACGACCAGGGCAAGGTACAACCCGGTCCGCTTTTCATCATGGAAAAAGTCGCGGCCGGCAGATCTCCCCAGACCGACGACTGGTTCTACATGGCGGTTGCGCCGAACGGGTCGCCGATGGCCATGGACGTGATTTCCGCCTGCAGCGAGTGTCATCAGCAGAACTTCGGCGCGCAGGGCGGCCTCGGTTACCCGGTTCCCGAGGCGCGGATCACACGCTGATCCCCGCCCCTGCCGTGTCTGGCGGAGGACAGGCTCGCGCTCAGCGGGCCACCGCCGCCTGCCACTGGCCCAGCTCGATCCTGGAGGCCGCGATCACCGCCTGGGTCCGGCTTTCGACGCCGAGCTTCTGCAGAATCGCCGAGACATGCGCCTTGACGGTCGCCTCCGAGACGCTGAGCTCGTAGGCGATCTGCTTGTTGAGTAGTCCCTCCGACAGCATCATCAGCACCCGCACCTGCTGCGGCGTCAGCGTCGCGAGGCGGTGGACCATGTCGAGAAGCTCGTCGTCATCCTCACCGAGATCGACGTCGGGCGGCGTCCAGACCCCGCCCGCCATGACGCTGAGAACGGCATCGCGAATCACCTCGATGCCGAGCGACTTGGGAATGAAGCCGGACGAGCCGAGTTCCATGCAGCGGCGGATCGTCGAGACGTCCTCGGTCGCCGAGACGATGACGACCGGCACGCTCTGGTACTGGGCGCGAAGATACATCAGCCCGGAAAACCCCCGCATGCCCGGCATCGACAGGTCGAGCAGGACGAGGTCCACCTCTTCATGCTTCTCGAGTTGCGCGGCCGCATCCTCAAGCGTTCCCACCTCGGATATTCCCGCCCCCGGATAAAGCGTCTCGAGCGCCTGACGCAGCGCGCCGCGAAACAGCGGATGATCGTCGGCAATCACGAAATGATAGCTTGCGTTGTCCGACACGCCGGCTTCCTCCATCGACGTCGGCCGAGACACGCCGCGCGCGAGTTGTCGCGCCGCCCCCTCGTACCTTTCCTTGACCGGCGCGCCTGCGGACTGGCTCGCCCGCGAAGGCCGGCACCGGTCTCCCCCCAGAACCGATCTTTCCGGCTCCCCCACCGTTCTGATCAGTTTCGCACCGCATTATCGCCACTGGCCCCGACGGCTTCAAGCGGCAGCGGACCGCCAGCGTACTCGAGGGCGGCAGCGTTCTCCTGTCCCGGGCATGTCCTTGCACAATTTTCCACGGCGGCACAGTCGTAGATGTGCCGAATGCTGGGCCATACTGGTTGCGGTGCGAATCACCTATTGCCATGGCAGGATGGCATCCGTCCGGAGATTCTGACGAATGACGCAGCTTTCGGGACAGCAGCCCGCGAACGCGAAGCGATGGTGGCCGCACACGATTCAGCTGGCCTTGCTGACCCTGGCTGTCCTGGCCATTTTCGCATTCGCGGTCCATGCCTTTGTCGGCGACCTCGACACATTGGTCTTCTTCGGCTTTCCGCTCGGCTACTACATGGCCGCACAAGGCTCGGTCATCGCCTTTGTCGTCCTTGCGTTCTGGTTCGTCGATCGGCAGGAGCGGATCGACCGGAACGCAGGCCTGGCGGAGCCTGCTCCCCGCGACCCGGAGGACAGCCTGTGACCCCGCCCGGCGCACCGGATCCGTTCCTCGACAATCTCGGCCGCATCTACGGGACGTTCGTCGGCGGTCTCGTCGCCATCGTCGGGACACTGGCGATCCTGGAGCAGCTCGGCCTTCCCGACCAGATCATCGGCTATGTCTTCGTTTTCGTGACACTTGCCATCTATGCCGGTATCGGGATCGCGACCCGCACCATGCGCGTCTCGCAATACTACGTCGCGGGACGTCAGGTTCCGGCTGTCTACAACGGCATGGCAACCGCCGCCGACTGGATGTCGGGTGCATCCTTCGTCGGCATGGCCGGTACGCTCTACCTGCTCGGCTATGACGGCCTGGCCTATGTGATCGGCTGGACCGGCGGTTTCGTCCTCGTCGCCGTCCTGATCGCGCCGTTCCTGCGCAAGTTCGGCGCCTTCACGGTGCCGGACTTTCTTGGCGCGCGCTTCGGCGGAAACCTGGCGCGAACTATCGGCATCCTCATCCTCTTCGCCTGTTCCTTCACCTATGTGGTGGCGCAGATCTACGCCACCGGCCTGATCGCCTCGCGCTTCCTCGGCTTCGCGTTCGAAACCGCAGTCTATGTCGGGCTTGGCTGCATCCTGCTGTGCTCGATGCTTGGCGGCATGCGCGCAGTCACCTGGACACAGGTTGCGCAGTATCTGGTGCTGATCGTTGCCTATCTGCTGCCGGTCGCCATCCTGTCCGCGCAGGAATTCGGCTTTCCCCTGGCCCAGGCCACCTATGGCGGCATTCTCCAGCGGATCACGGAACTCGAGCAGCAAATGCTCTCCTCCGGCCTTGCCGACCCGGCGACGCTGGTGCCACATCTTCAGCCTTTCACCACGCTCGATCCGCTCAATTTCTTCGCGCTGATCGGTTGCCTGATGATCGGCACCGCCTCCCTGCCGCACGTCCTGATGCGCTACTTCACGGCGGCCAGCGTGCGCGATGCCCGCCGTTCGGTCGCCTGGACCCTGCTCTTCGTTGGCATTCTGTATGTTACCGCGCCGGCCTATGCCGCCTTTGCCAAGCTGGAAGTCTACCAGAACGTCATTGGCGCCGGCCTCGATGCATTGCCGCAGTGGATCTACACCTATGGCAAACTCGGGCTTGTCGACATTTGCGGGCAGACCGCGGCCTCTGCCGACGCGGTGCGCGAGGCTTGCGCGGCGCAACCCGGCAATACCGGCGTGCTGCGCCTTCCCGATCTGGTGATAGATCGCGACGTCATCGTCATCGCGATGCCGGAAATAGCCGGACTGCCCTACGTGATCGCCGGGCTCGTCGCAGCCGGAGGCCTTGCCGCGTCCCTCTCCACCGCCGACGGGTTGCTGCTTGCGATCGCAAACGCGCTCAGCCACGATGTCTATTATCGCATGGTCGACACGCGCGCGCCGGCGAGCCGGCGGTTGTTCATCGCCCGCCTGCTGCTGCTGGGCGCCGCGCTCCTGGCCGCCTTCGTCGCGTCGTTGCGTCCTTCCGACATTCTCTCGATGGTCGCATGGGCCTTTTCTCTCGCCGGAGCCGGCCTGTTTCCGGCACTGGTGCTCGGCATCTGGTGGCGACGCTGCACGGCGGCGGGCGCCGTCTGCGGCATGATCGCCGGCTTCGGCGTCGCCCTCTACTATCTGGCGATGACCCAGTTCGGCGGCATGGAAGAGTGGTACGGGGTCAAGAACGTCTCGGCGGGCCTGTTCGGCATCCCGCTCGGCTTTGCAGTCGCGATACTTGTCAGCCTGGTCACCCCGGCACCGTCGCGCCATGTGCAGGCGCTGGTTCTGGAAATCCGCAAGCCGTCGGGCGAGCCGGTCCTGCACGACCGCGCTTCGTGACACCCCCCGGGAACGGGAGCTGAGGCCGGATGAGCCTGTCGGTCTTCATGGTCGTCAATTTCCTGCTAGCCACGCTCATGTATCTCATGCTCGGGCGGCTGGTGCTGCGCCTGCTGCTCGGATCGCGGGAAAGCGGCATCGTCCAGAACGCCTTCGCGCGTGGCACGGACCCCGTCATCGTCGCCGTTCGCCTGGTCACGCCCCGGCGCGTGCCCGACACGTTGCTGCTTCTGTTTGCAGCCGTCTGGCTCATCGTCCTGCGGGTCGTACTGGCCGTCAGCCTTTCCAAGGCCGGCCTTCTGGCCCGCGCCGGCACGGGGGGCTGACAGGATGGCGCGCGATCACGGATTTCTTGCCGCAACAGCGCTGCTGGCGCTTGCCAACGGATTTTTCAATCCCCTGCTCGCGCCCCAGGCGATGGCGGCGGTCATTCTGCTCGCGCCGCAGCCCGTCGCCGCTCTGCCGCAGGCGCTGATGTTTCTCGCCATCGTCCTCGGCGCCCTGCTGACGCTCGTCGCCGGCGGTGTTCCGGCGGCCCTTTACGAACGCGCACTCGGCAGGCAGCCCGGCGACCGCGGCACGGCTCTGGTCTGGCTTTGCGCGACCGCGGTGCTCAGCCTGCCGGCAATCGCAATGGTCGGCAGGCTGCTTTTGCGTTAGTTGAATCCTGTCCCGCCAAAGGCCGTAACGGGCCGCCCCAAGGAACGCATCCGATGACCGAAGCGCTGTTTCCCCCGCTGCAACCCTATGCCACCGGCCACCTGCCCGTCAGCGAGTTGCACACGCTCTACTACGAGGAATGCGGCAACCCGCAAGGCATCCCGGCGGTGCTGCTGCATGGCGGGCCTGGCGGCGGGGCGGGCGAGATCATGCGCCGCTTCCACGATCCCGACCGCTACCGGATCATTCTCTTCGACCAGCGCGGTTGCGGCCGCTCGACGCCGCATTCGGAACTGCGCGAGAACACCACCTGGGACCTGGTTGCCGACATCGAACGGCTGCGGGAACACCTTCGCATCGACCGCTGGCAGGTCTTCGGCGGCTCCTGGGGGTCGACGCTGGCGCTCGCCTATGCGCAGACCCATCCCGGCCGGGTGACAGCGCTGGTGCTGCGCGGCATCTTCCTGCTGCGCCGCGCCGAACTCCTGTGGTTCTACCAGGAGGGCGCAAGCTGGCTCTATCCGGATCTCTTCGCGCCGTACCGGGATTTCATCCCGCAGGCCGAGCGCGACGACCTGATCGCCGCCTACCACCGCCGACTGACCGGAACCGACGAGGCGATGCAGGTGGCGGCAGCGCAACGCTGGGCGGTGTGGGAAGGGTCGACGCTTTCGGTGCTGCGCGACCCGGCCCGCGAAGCTGCATTCGCAGAGGCGCGTTACGCCCATGCCTTCGCCCGGATCGAGGCGCATTATTTCGTCAATGGCGGCTTTTTCACCCATGACGACCAGCTGCTGCGCGGCGTCTCGGCGATCCGCGACATCCCCGCCGTGATCGTCCATGGTCGCCACGACGCGATCACGCCGATGAAGAACGCGATCGATCTCGCCAATGCCTGGCCGGAAGCGGAACTGCGCATCATCGAGGATGCCGGCCACGCGGCAAGCGAACCGGGCATCGTCTCGGCGCTGGTCGGCGCCACCAAGGCCTTCGCCCGGGGCTGACGCGACGCGCTGTCAGGTGCCCAGATAGCGCAGCGTCAGGCTGCGCTGATGCGGTTCGCGCCGGTGTTCGATCAGGTAGACTTCCTGCCAGGTGCCCAGGTCGAGCCGTCCGGCCACCACGGGCACCTGCAGGGTCACGCCGGTCAGCACGCTCTTGACGTGGGCCGGCATGTCGTCCGGACCCTCGGTCACGTGTCGCCAGGCCGCGTCTTCGGGAGCGAGCCGCGACAGGGCGTCGGCCAGATCGGCCTGGACGTCGGGGTCGGCGTTTTCCTGGATCGTCAGCGATGCGGAGGTGTGACGCAGGAAGATCGACAGCTCCCCGTCGCGCGCGCCCTGCTCGGCAAGCCAGGCATCGAGCCCCCGGCCGATGCCGTAGAAGCGCTGGCCTTTGGTCGCCACCATCAGCCGGCCCATGCGCTGGCGCAGGTCAAGCCCGTCATCCTCGAAAGTCCAGCACTCGTAAGGTTGCGGATAGCGGGTCTGGCGCATGGTTCGGCGTGCCTCCTGGAGGAGGCAGAGTATGCGATTGCAGGCACGCCAGCGCAAGCCGCCGGGCAGGCGGAGGGCGGGGATCGCTGCGTGCCGGGTCCGGCCTGCAACGTCAATCGGTTAACTTGGATTGCAGGGCTTGGCATCGCCCCCCGCAGCCATTAGCCTGCACACGCATATCCCTTATTCGTGCAAGGCAACGGGGCGGTGGCCGCATGGCTGCATACGATTTCACCAACACGTCCTTCGGTGAGGCCACCGAAGAGACACGCGACTTCAATCGCGACCTGCTGCGACGCCTGACGCTGCTGCCGGACCAGTGGTCCTATCCGCCGTCCGTGATCCGCGAGCGACGGGCGGAGGGGCTTGGCCCGTTCCCGCGGCCCCCACGCTCGCCGGATGCCCGCGACATCGAGATCGACGGCCCGCACGGCAAGGTGCGTCTTCGCCTTCTGGCTCCGAAAACCCGCCCGTCCACCGGTGCCTACCTGCACATCCACGGGGGCGGCTGGACACTCGGGGCCGCCGACGAACAGGATCCGCGCCTTGGCGAACTTGCCGAGGCCACGGGGCTCACGGCGGTTTCCTGCGACTACCGGCTGGCGCCCGAGCACCCCTATCCGCAAGGCCCCGACGATTGCGAGGCAACCGCCCTCTGGCTGCAGCGGGAGGGACCGGCGCTTTTCGGCGGCACCCGCTTTGCCATTGGCGGCGAATCCGCCGGCGCCAATCTCGCCGTCGCGACGGTGCTGCGGCTGCGCGACAGGCACAACATTTCCGGCCTGTTCGGCGCAGCTGTGCTCGTCTGCGGCTGCTACGACCTGCGCCTGACGCCAAGCGCCCGCAACTGGGGCAATGCCAAACTGGTCCTCAACACCCGCGACCTGACCATGTTCGCCCGCCACTACCTTGCCCACGGCCACGACCCGGCGACACCCGACGTCTCGCCCTTGCTGGCCGACCTTGCCGGGCTGATGCCGGCGCATTTCGTTGTCGGCAGCGAAGACCCGCTTCTTGACGACACGCTTTTCATGGAAGCCCGCTGGCGTGCCGCCGGCAACAGTACCGATCTGGCCGTTCATCCGGGCGGCTGCCACGTCTTCCAGCATTTCGACCTCGAGATCGCCCGTGAAAGCAACCTGGCCATCGACCGGTTCCTGAACGCAACGCTTTCTCCCGCCTGACTTCACCCTCCAAACCATTCGACACGCTCCCGGGGAGCCGACCATGCCTGCCTTCGAAACATTGTTTTCCTTCGTGAATTGCTGGGAGTGCGACGAGAACGATCATCTCAACGTGCAGTTCTACCTCGCCCGCTTCGAGGAGGCCGATCGGCAATTCCGGCTGATGACCGGCCTCAGCGACGCGGTCGCCGGTGCCCGGCGTGCCCGCCATATCCGCTATCACGCCGAACTCTATGCCGGCGACACGCTGATGGCGACCAGCCACATCGCCTTCGACGGGCCCTACATGCTGACCGTGGTCCATGAGTTGCGACGCACGGTCGACGGCGTTCTGGCCGCCACCGCCACCGACGGATATGCGCCCTCCGACGGCATGGCGCGGGAGCTGCGCCGCCGGTTCCAGGAGGCAAGCGCTCCGATGCCCGACAAGGCACAGCCGCGCAGCCTGTCCTCGGCGCCCGAGGCAACCGGCGTCACCACCCGGCAGGTGGAGGCCGCTGGTGCCACTGTCGTCCACCGGGCGACGGTGCTGCCGCGCAACACCGGACCGGACGGCCGGGCTGACGATGCCTTCGCGCTCTCCTGTTTCACCGAAGGCGCGCCGCATGTGTGGAACCGCACGCCGATGACCGACGCATGGCTGACCAAGCGCGGGCTGGGCCGTGTCGCGGTGGAAATGAAGCTCGTCTGGGCAAGCCCGCTGAAACAGGGAGAACCGGTGCTGACGCTGAGCGGCCTGACGGGTGCAAGCCGGACGACCTTCACCTTTCGCCACTATCTCTACGAAGCGCGCACCCACCGTCTCGCGGCGATCTGCGACGTGGTCGCGCTCACCATGCACCTGGAGACCCGCAAGGCGGTGCCCCTGCAGGAAGAAATCCGGTCGGCAATTCTCAAGAACCTACTGAAGCGCTGAGCGCTACTTGCCCAGCCCGTCGTATTCGTCGCGCAGGGTCTTCATCAATCCGAAGAAGCGACGCATCGCCTGCTCGGTGAAATCGAGCGCCTTGTCCAACTCGGCTTCCTCCTCGGGGCTGAAACGCGGGCGTTCGCTGTCCTCGCGCGGCGGGAGGCCGGGTGCGGTCTCCGGCGACGTGCGCGGAGACGTTCCGGGCCGGGCGCTGTCCGCCCCTCCCGAGAGCCTGGCGTTTTCCGCGCGCAGCGATGTCACTTCCCCGGCGAGACGTGCGATCTCCGCCTCCAGCGCGAGTTGCGCGTCGGGAACCGGAACGCAGCGCCAGGTGTCGTTGCGCCGGCTGCATTCCGCCACCCTGCCGTTCTGCCGGTCGAGCCGAAGATAGCCCTCGCCGGCAGGCGCCAGCACGTAGCGGTCGTCAGCCTGCGGCCGGTCCGCCGTTTGTGCCGCGGCAGGCCAGGCAATCACGGCGAGCACGGCACAAAGCACAGGAGTTGCAATCCGCATGACCTGTGTTCCCTCGTCTGTCCGGCAGGGCACTCCTGCCACTTGCCGTCACGCGATCATGGCGCCTTGCCGTGGCAAAAGCACGGCCAGGCGCCTTCGAATGTCTGATCAGGGCTGCCCGTAAGGGCCGCGTCCGCTGGACAGCGCCGCCTCAAGCAGTTCCAGCCGGTCCTGCCCCCAGAAAACCTCGCCATTGAGCACGTAGCTGGGCGATCCGAAAACCCCCTCGGCGATCGCCTCGGACTGGTTCTCCATGTAGCGTTCGACGATCTGCTTTTCGCCGGCATGGGAGATCACCGCGGCCGCATCCAGACCCAGCTTGCCGAGGATCGACTTGTGCGTGTCTTCCTCTGCGATGTTCTGCTCCGCCACCCACAGGGCCTCGAACACGGCCTGCGTATAGGCCGCGACCGGCCCGCCATCGACGGCAATCGCGAGCGCGATGCGGTCGGCAAGGTCCGGATTGACCGGAAAATAGGCCGGCTGCAGGGTCAGCGGCAGGTTTCGGAACTCGCGCCAGCGCTGCAGTTCCACCAGGCGGTAGGCCTGGCGCACCGGGTGGCGCTTGGCCAGCGGCAGCCCCCCGGTTTCGGCAAAGACCGTGGTCAGCGACACGGGGCGGAAACGCACCGCGTAGCCTTGCTTGTCGGCCATGGCGAGAAACGCCGAGTGGCCGAGATAGGCCCAGGGCGAGGCGTGAGTATAGAAATAGTCGATGACGCGCTGCATGCAGGCTGTTCCTTGCTCCGCTTTTTCAGCCGGCACCCTGCGACGGGTTGCGCCCGCGATCAAGCGCCGTCTGTGACCTCGTCCGCAATCAGATCCAGCAAGGTGTCGATCCGGTCGGCTTCGGCCGGCGGTTTGTCCCAGCGCAGGCGCGAAATGCGCGGAAACCGCATTGCCAGACCCGACTTGTGGCGAGCGGAGCGGTTCAGCCCTTCGAACGCGACCTCCAGCACCAGTCCGGCCTGCGCCTCGTGCCGGACCTCGCGCACCGGACCGAAGCGGTTGAGCGTGTTGTTGCGCACGAAGCGGTCGATCTCCAGGAGCTCCTCGTCGGTGAAGCCGAAATAGGCCTTGCCGACGGGCACCAGTTCCTCCCCGCCCCCCTCGCACGGTCGCCAGACACCGAACGTGTAGTCGGAATAATAGGAGGAGCGCTTGCCGTGACCGCGCTGCGCATACATCAGCACGGCATCGACCCGGAAGGGATCGCGCTTCCACTTGAACCACTGCCCCTTGGGCCGGCCGGGCAGGTAGGGCGCTTCCCGGCGCTTCAGCATGATGCCCTCGATCGCCGCGGCATCGCCGCCGGCATGAAACGCGGACGGGTCGGCTCGCGCCTGGCCCAGGGCCTCCCAGTCATCGGCCGCGACCAGCGGCGAGAGGTCGATCCGTGGGTGATCCAGCGCCTCGAGAAAGCGTTCCAGCATCGCCCGCCGCTCTCGGAACGGGCGCTCGCGCAGATCCTCGCCATCAAGCGAGAGAAGATCGTAGGCGCGGATCGCGGCCGGATGGTCCCGCATCATCTTTGCCGTCACCGTCTTCCGGTTGAGCCGTTTCTGCAAGGTGTTGAAGCTCTGCGCCAGTCCGTCTGTCACGACGAGCAATTCGCCGTCGATGGCCGCATCGAAGTCGAGCGTTTCGACAAGATCGGGAAACGCTGCGGAGATGTCCTCGCCGGTGCGCGTGTAGAGCCGGCGACGCAGCGCCCCCGTCCGGTCTCGCCCGGCGGCCGCCTGCACGCGGATGCCGTCCCATTTCCACTCGGCGGCGAATTCGCGCGCATCGAGCGCCGCCATGTCCCGCTCCTCCAGCGGATGAGCAAGCATCGCCGGGCGAAACGGCACCGGATCGTCGGTTTCCGGCCGGCCGCCCTTGCCGGCTGCCCAGGAGAAAAGGGCCTCGTAGGGCGGGGCAAGTCCGTGCCAGACTTCCTCCACATCGTCGGGCGTGAGCGAACCGAGGCCCGCCACGGCGGTCTTGGCGAGCCGCGCGGAGGCACCAACACGCAGTCCGCCGGTGACCAGCTTCAGCAGCGCCCAGCGTCCGGTCTCGTCGAGCGTGTCGAGCCAGGCCGCGACCAGTCCTGGCACCTCGCTCCGCCCGGCGCGCTCCAGTTGTTCCACCACCTCCCCGAGCAGCGGCGGCTCGCCGGCCGAAGCCGTCTCCTCGACGGGCCAGATCAGCGCGATCGTCTCCGACAGGTCGCCGACGAAATCATAGGACAGCGCGAAGAGATGCGGATCGACACGTTCGGCGGCGAGCGCGCGCAGCATCGCCGGCTTCGCGTTGCGGAACCTCAGATTGCCTGTCAGCGCGGCAAGCGCGTAGCCGCGTGCCGGATCGCTCTCTTGCGCGAAATAATCCGCCAGCAGCGCCAGCTTCGCCGAGCGGCGCGGCTCGAAGGACAACCTGTCCAGCAACCTGGCGAAACCGCGCATCCGGGCGGGCCTGTCAGGGCTCGTTGACGATCATCGCGATGCGCCAGGTGTCGCCATCGTAGATCAGGTGATAGTGACAGGTGAACTCGATCACCGGTTCGCCATCGGCATCCGACTGCACCCAGGCAAGCGTTGCCATGCCCGCGTCTCCCTCGACATGGGTCGACAGCACGTCGAAGGCCGAGCTCACCACGCCTTCCTTGTCGAGCGCGGCGAACAGTTTCTCGATGTTTTCCAGCAACTCCTCATCGTCCTGGAAGACATTTCCCTTGCCGAACTGCCAGATCACCGCCGGATAGGCGAAACAGTCGGCAACGCTTTCCGCGTCGAAATCCTCGAACGCCTCGAGGTAGTCGTCGAACAGGTCGAGCAGCCCGTCGTCCGCCCCCTCGTCAGGCTTCTGCAGGCCCTCGCGCCCCGAAATCTCGTCGCTCATCTCGCACTCCCGGTCCCGGCGGTCGCATCCGCCCGTGTTTCGGCCAAGGTTCCGGCCTTTTTCTCGACGGTATCCGTCGTGTCGCCCTCGTCGCCATAGCCGATCAGGTTGAGCGGCCAGGCTTCCAGGCCCTGGCTCCTGCACCAGTGCACCAGGGCCTCCTCGGCTCCGTGCGTCACCCATATCTCGCTTGCGCCCGTCTCGACAATCGTCCGCCTGAGGTCATCCCAGTCGGCGTGATCCGATATCACCAGCGGCAATTCCGCGCCACGCTGACGCGCCCTGGCCCTGACCCGCACCCAGCCGCTGGCAATCGCCGTGACAGGATCGCCAAAGCGGCGGGCCCAGCGGTCGGCAAGCTGGCCCGGCGGGCAGAGCACGATTTCGCCAGCCAGGTCCTTCGCCCGCTCGCCCACCGGCTCCAGCGGGCCGAGATCTATTCCCTGCTCGGCATAATAGGCGCACAGCCGCACCAGCGCACCGTGCAGATAGATCGTCCGCTCATAACCGCGCGCCCTGAGCTCGGCGACCACCCGCTGTGCCTTGCCGAGCGAATAGGCACCGACCAGATGCGTGCGCTCGCCGAACAGCGCGAGGCTTGCCAGCAGCTTGTCGAGCTCGCCGGCGGCCGGCGGGTACCGGAACACCGGAAGGCCGAAGGTCGCCTCGGTGATGAAGACGTCGCAGGGGATCAGCTCGAAGGGCGCGCAGGTCGGGTCCGCCTGGCGCTTGTAATCCCCCGAAACGACAATGCGCCGTCCCGCCGCCTCGATCAGCACCTGCATCGACCCGAGCACGTGGCCGGCCGGATGGAAGGAGACCGCGACCTCGCCCAGCCGGATCCGCTCGCCGGGTCCGGCCACCTGCGTGCTGCCCGAGAAATCCTCGCCGTAGCGGATCGCCATGATGTCGAGCGTCTCGCGCGAGGCCAGAACCGCACCGTGGCCGGCGCGGGCATGGTCGGCGTGGCCATGCGTGATCAGCGCCCGGGCAACGGGCCGTACCGGGTCGACGTGAAAATCGCCGCGCGGGCAATAAAGCCCGGCCGGCGTCAGCGTCAGGATGTCGCCGCCCGTGGTGAATGTCGTGCTCGGCGTTGTGGTTGTCGGCCTCGTCATGACTGCGAATGTAGGCATGCGGCGAGAGATTGGAAATGCATGTGTCGGCCCATGGTTTCCGATCCGCGCCTCGACGCTTGGCTCGGGAGGCCTTATCTCTGGCAGGCAATGGATGCCGCTGCTTCGCCCCTGCTGCCGGAAAGCTTTGCCCGCTGGTTCGAGAGCCGCGGCTGGCGCCCGCGCGCCCACCAGATCGAATTGCTCGAGATGGCAAGACAGCGCGATTCCGTGCTGCTTGTCGCCCCGACCGGCGCCGGCAAGACGCTGGCCGGTTTCCTGCCGAGCCTCGTGGCGCTCGCCGCGCGAGGAAAGCGCAAACCCGGCTCGGCCGGGCGGCGCGGGGTGCACACGCTCTACATTTCGCCGCTGAAGGCGCTGGCCGTCGATATCGCCCGAAACCTCGACGCCCCCGTCGAGGGCATCGGCCTCGACATCCGCATCGAGACACGCACCGGCGACACGCCCTCGCACAAGCGCCAGCGACAGAAACACGTCCCGCCCGACATCCTGCTGACGACGCCCGAACAGATCGCCCTGCTCCTGTCGGACGCGCAAGGACGGCAGATGCTGAGCGGGGTCGACACGATCATCCTCGACGAGCTGCACGCGCTCGTCACCTCCAAGCGCGGCGACCTGCTGTCGCTCGGGCTCGCGGCCCTGCGCCGCCTGTCGCCGGGCCTGCGCAGCATCGGACTTTCGGCAACGGTTGCCGAACCGGACGACCTGCGCGCCTATCTCGTCGGCCAAACGCCGGATGAGACACCGGGTGAGACACCTGGCGAGGCGCCGGAAACGGAACGCGCGCTGGCCGGGCTGGTGACGGTGGCCGGCGGGGCGGAACCGGACATCTCCATCCTCGACACGGCCGAACGGCTGCCCTGGTCCGGTCATTCCGCCCGCCATGCCGTCGGCGAGATCTACCGGATCATCAAGGATCACCGCACCAGCCTCGTCTTCGTCAACACCCGCTCGCAGGCCGAGGCCCTGTTCCAGGCGCTGTGGCACGCCAATGACGAGAACCTGCCGATCGCTCTTCACCACGGTTCGCTCGATGTCGGCCAGCGGCGCAAGGTCGAGGCGGCGATGGCGGCCGGCGCCCTGCGCGCCATCGTCTGCACCTCCTCGCTGGACCTTGGCATCGACTGGGGCGACGTCGATCTCGTCGTCAATGTCGGTGCGCCGAAGGGCGCCAGCCGGCTGGCCCAGCGCATCGGCCGGGCCAACCCCCGCATGGACGAGCCCTCGCGCGCGATCCTGGTGCCGGCCAACCGGTTCGAGGTGCTGGAGTGCCAGGCGGCGCTCGCCGCCTCGCGCGCCGGTCATCAGGACACGCCCCCCTTGCGCACCGGTGGGCTCGACGTGCTCGCCCAGCATGTGCTCGGCTGTGCCTGCGCCGGGCCGTTCGATCCGCTGGAGCTTTATCGCGAGATCCGTTCGGCCGAGCCCTATCGCGGCCTTGCCTTCGAGCAGTTCGAGCAGGTTGTCGACTTCGTCGCCACCGGCGGCTACGCGCTGCGCACCTACGAGCGCTATGCCCGCCTGAAGCGCGAGGAGGATGGCCGTTTCCGCCTGTCGCACCCGAAGATCGCGCAGCAATACCGGCTCAATGTGGGGACCATCGTCGAGGCCCCGATGCTGAAGGTGCGACTGGTTCGCTCGAAGGCCGACGGACGCCGCTCCCCCATCGGCCGCGGCGGACGCTGGCTTGGCGAAATCGAGGAATGGTTCGTCGAACAGCTCTCGCCCGGCGACACGTTTCTCTTCGCCGGCGAGATCCTGCGCTTCGAAGGCCTGCGGGAGAACGAGGCCTATGTCTCGCGCGGGCGGGCGGACGCGCCGAAGATCCCCTCCTATCAGGGCGGCAAGTTTCCCCTGTCCACCTATCTCGCGGCAAGCGTCAGGGCGATGGTCGCCGACCCGCGAAGCTGGACGGCGCTGCCCGACCAGGTGCGCGAATGGCTGGAGATCCAGCGCCTGCGCTCCGCCCTGCCCGCGCCCGACGGCCTGCTGGTCGAGACGTTCCCCAGGGCCAACAAGCATTATCTCGTCTGCTACCCTTTCGACGGCCGCCTCGCCCACCAGACACTCGGCATGCTGCTCACCCGCCGGCTGGAGCGGCTGGGCGCACGGCCGATGGGCTTCGTCGCCAACGACTACGCCCTCGCCGTGTGGTGCCTGGCCGACCTCGGCGACATGATCGGCTGCGGCCGGTTGTCGCTGGCCGAGCTCTTCGACGAGGACATGCTGGGCGACGACCTCGACGCCTGGCTGGCGGAATCCAGCCTGATGAAACGCACTTTCCGGAACTGCGCGGTGATTGCCGGCCTGATCGAGCGCCGCCATCCGGGACAGGAAAAGAGCGGACGGCAGGTGACAATCTCCTCCGACCTGATCTATGACGTCCTGCACCGGCACGAGCCGGACCACATCCTGCTCCAGGCGACCTGGCAGGATGCGGCCACAGGACTTCTGGATATCTCCAGATTGGGTGAACTTCTCCGCCGAATTCGTGAGCGAATCACGCATACTCCGCTCGCACGGGTGTCGCCGCTTGCCGTTCCGGTGATGCTGGAGATCGGCAAGGAGCCCGTGTACGGAGAAGCGCAGGAAGCGCTGCTCGCGGATGCCGCCGACGATCTGGTCAGGGAGGCCATGGAGTGAGGCCATTCACAGCCCGCGTCGAAACGCGCCGATACGCACCGGTCTGCCACGACATCTCCATTGCCGGAGAACTTGTCGGCCTGCATGACAGCGGCGCGCTCTGGTGGCCGGACGAGAACACGCTTGTCGTCGCCGACCTGCATTTCGAGAAAGGCTCGTCCTTCGCCCGCAAGGGCGTGATGCTGCCTCCCTACGACACCGCCGCGACCCTTGAAAAGCTTGCCGAGGCGATCGACGCCTTCCAGCCCTCGCGCGTCGTCGCGCTCGGCGACAGCTTCCATGACGGAGAAGGATCGGACCGGCTGCCGGCCGCCTACCGGGCGATGCTCACCACGCTGCAGCTTGGCCGTGAATGGATCTGGGTCACCGGCAATCACGACCCGGTCGCCCCGGTCGGCCTGTGCGGAGAAACCGTCGACGAGGTCGCGCTCGGCCGTCTCGTCTTCCGGCACGAGCCCCGCACGGGGGCCGATCCCGGCGAGATCGCCGGGCACCTGCATCCGGCGGCCCGCATCCGCCGCTACGGCCGCAGCGTCCGGCGGCCCTGCTTTGCCACCGACGGCCACCGGCTCGTGATGCCGGCCTTCGGCGTGCTGACGGGCGGGCTCAACGTGCTCGACCAGGCCTGGAAGCCGTTCTTCACGCCCCGTGCCTTCTCGGTGTTCCTGCTCGGCGACGGCCGGCTTTATCCGTTCACGGCAAGCCGCCTCGTCGGCGACTGACATCTCGTCAAATCCTTGAAAAAACACCCGCCCGGCGCCCCGGACAGCGGGCCCGCGCGCTGCCTCAGCCTCAGTCTCGGCGGAAGATCACGCCGGCCAGCCAGCCCGTGAAGATCGCCAGCAGGATCGCGATCAGCCCGTAGGCGGCGGAATACTGATGCGCCAGCCAGAAGGTGAACTGCTCGAAACCGGTCTTGGCGATACGCAGTTGCTGCTCGTCCTGGGCCAGAAGCGTTCCCCCCCGCAGCAGGTATGTCGAGACCGTGTAGTCGCCGACCGGAACATTGGCGGGCAGCGGCACGGTCGTGCGGAACAGGGAGTCGCTGAGGAAGGTGACCGCCCCGCTGCGCTCGGCAAACAGGCCGCTGGCCACCCTCAGGCGCAGCAGCGCCGCGCGGAAATTGGCGCGATCGGTGATCGGCACGTCCGACGCATGGGCAATGGGAAGGTTGAGGAAATGCAGGCCGATGCGGTGGCGCTCCAGCACCGAGCGGGAGGCCATTTCATGCGGCGGGCGCGAGGTGTGAACGGCCAGAAAGCTCGGCACGCCGGAGAAGGTCTCGGCATCGCGGTTGACCCAGATACCGAGGAACCGGCCCTTGCGTCTGGTGGTGACATCGACTTCCGGGCCGGCGACCACGACGGCGATGTCATAAGGGTCCGGCCGTCCGACCGTCAACGCGTCCCGGGCAATCTCGCCGAAAACAACGATGCGGGTGCCGGTGAAATTCGACTCGATCCTGACTTCGTCGGAGGAAATGTCGGCGACAAGGCTCTCCGCCTTGGCGATGGCGGGTGCGAGCAGCATGGCAAGGCCGCCGGCCAGTGCCGCAGCCAAAACACGACCGCAAACGGAGGAACGGCAGGACGGGCTCATCGTGTCGCCTCCACCAGAGGCGAAACGGCAACGGAAAACAGCTCGTCAGGCTGCACCAAGAGGTTTACGGCGAAGCGCACGCCCACGGAGAGCACCAGCAGCGCCAGCAGCAGGCGCAACTGGTCGCCGCGCAGTTTCTGGCCCATGCGCGCGCCGAACTGGGCGCCGATCACGCCGCCAATCATCAGCGTAAGCGCCAGCACTATATCGACCGACTGGGTCGACATCGCATGCAGGAAGGTCGCCGCCGCCATCGTGAACAGGATCTGCAGGAGCGACGTGCCAATGACGATGTTGGTCGGCACCCGCAACAGGTAGATCAGCGCCGGCACCATCATGAAACCGCCGCCGATGCCCAGGATCGTGCCGAGGAAACCGATGATCGCACCGAGGCCGACAATCGGTATCACGCTCACATAGAGGCGCGAACGGTAGAACCGCATCTTCAGCGGCAGGCCGTGCACCCAGTTGTGCTTGCCTGGTTGGCGGGAAGGCACCCGCGCGCCGGCACGTCGGCGCGCCATCGCCCGCACCGACTCGAACAGCATGAGGCCGCCGATCGCACTGAGGAACGTGACATAGGAAAGCGAGATGACGAGATCGAGCTGACCGAGCTTCTGCAGCAGGCCGAAGAGCCAGACGCCGACAGCCGAGCCGATCACACCGCCGACAAGCAGTACCCAGGCGAGCTTGAAGTCGATCATCTTGCGTCGCCAGTAGGCAACGACACCGGAGGCGGACGAGGCGACAACCTGCGTCGTCACGGTCGCCACCGAGACGGCCGGGGGAATGCCGGAAAAAATCAGGAGCGGGGTCAGCAGAAATCCGCCGCCAATGCCGAACAGGCCCGAGAGAAAGCCCACGGCGCCACCCATCCCGAACACCATGAACATGTTGACGGGCAACTCGGCGATGGGCAGGTAGATTTGCACGGCACACCGGCGGATTGGCCGCTTGCGCTCGTCAAGCGGGGTGGATGTTGATCAGGTGGCGCGCATCCGCCGGTTCCACGGCTTGCGCCGCTTTACGGCGGTCCCCGGAAGCCCGCGCGTTTCCCCGATAAAGCGCGGGGAATGCTGTCATGTCAACGCACGGAGAGCGGCTTTTTCCGCTCTCCAGGCGACGTCCGGCGCGTCCCGCCGGCCGCCTGTCAGATCGACTGGCCGATAAGCACCTTGACCAGGTCTTTCGAAATCGCGCCGGTAACAGGAAGACCGTTCGCTTCCTGGAAGGCGCGTACGGCCTCCCGTGTGCGCGGGCCGACCTGGCCGTCGGGCGTGCCGGGATCGAAACCGCGCTTGGCGAGCAGGCGCTGCACGCTCATCACGATGTCCTGCGGCTCGACCGAGACATTCGCGCGCGGAGCCGTTTCCGGCTGCACGGTCCAGGCCGGGCTCAGTTCGACCTCGTTTGCCGAGACCAGGCGAGGCGCTTCCTTCCAGGTCTCGACCGCGATCCGGGCCTCCGCCAATTCTTCCTTGGACAGCATGTTGGCCAGCTCGTCGCGCTTGTTGCCCGCATCCCGGTCGCCCTGACGGGCGGCAAGCGCGAACCACTTGTAGCTCTCGACGAGGTTCTTCTCCAGGCCGAGACCTCGGGCGTAGAGGATGCCGAGATTGTACTGGCTGTCGGCAAGACCGAAATTCGCAGCCTTCTTGAACCAGTAGGCGGCATCGGCAAATTCGGGGCTGCCGGAAAAGCCCTCGGCATAGAGCACGGCAAGATTGTGCGAGGCCTTGGCGTTGCCCTGCTCGGCGGCACGGCGATACCAGTCGCGCGCCGTCTCCAGGTTCTTCTCCACCCCGCGCCCCTTCTCGTAGAGGCTGCCGAGACGATATTGGGCGGGTGCCAGACCTGCCTCCGCCGCCTTGGCGTAATATTTCGCTGCCTCGGCGAGATCCGGGGTCGAGCCGGTGCCTTCGGTGTAGTTGACGGCGATGGCGAAATAGGCCGCCGGATCGCCGGTGGCCGCTGCCTGGCGCAGCGCGATCGGACCGGCCGCCTGGGGAATGCCGCCGATCGACATGTCCGGTGCCAGCGATGCCTCGGCGGCCGGCGAGGCGCCTTGCTGCGGCAGCCCGAAGGCAGGAGCACTTGTCGGCGTGCTGGCCGCGGCGTCGCCGGGTGTCTGGAACTGGCTGCCGGGAATGCTGGCCGGGTTCGAGGAGAACCCGCCATCGAACGGCGTCTGCGGTCCGAAGGCGACGTCGGGACCGGGTTCGGCCGCGGCTTCACCGGCCGGCGGGACATGATCCCCCCCCTGCGCCTCATCCGGCGCATGGCCGGCGGATGCCACGGCGGCCGGCGCCTCGGCCATACTCCCCGGCTGGCGCTCGGCGGCATCTCCGGCCGGCCGTGCGACATCGCCGGAAGCCCCGGCCGGTGTCCGCGTCTCGTCCATGCCGGCGGCGACAGGCGCACCGCCGTCAACGCTGGTCTCTATGGCAGGAGGCGTCCCCAGCGACGCCATGTCGGTCTGCGAGAGCGAAACCTGCTTGAAAATCTGCAACGCGCCCACGGCGATGACGACAGCAGCAGCAGCGAGCATCACGGCCCGGCGGCCTCCGGTCGAGAACAGCCTGCGGCCGCCCTTTTCCTCTGGCCCGGCCAGATCGTCGACACCTTCCGCAGCCAGGCGCGTGTCCGCGCGCAGTTCTGCGGTCGCCGCCTCGGCCCGCTTGCGGGCGCTGTCGGCGCGCGGACCGTCCCGGCGGTCGCCGGCAAGCGGCATGTCGGCCGAAGTATCGAGTGGCATGTCCGCAGCGTCGGCCTGCGCATCCTTGCGCTTGCGGCCGAGACGGGAGCGCAGCCACCCTTTCGCGGAGGCGGCCTTTTCCTCGACCTGGACATTGCCCATGAAGCCGAGCGGCGACTTCTGCTGGCCAGCCTCCTCGGCAGCGGCCTGGGCGGCGCGGCGCGCTGCCGCGATGAAGTCGGCCTTGCGGTCGCGGCCGTCCTGCGGCTGTCCGCCGGTGCGGGCTGCGGCGGGGTTCTGCCCCTGGGGCTGGGCCCGCCTTTGAGCGGGTCCGGCCGGGCGGGCGGATGCCTGCGGGGCCGCGTCCGCCGCGCGGGCACTGCCATGAACCTGGGCCTGCGCAGCCTGGGCCGGCTGGCGGACACGCGGCTTGCCGGATCCCGGCTCCAGCGGCCGGTCGTCTTCAACGCTCGGCGTCGGCATGCCGGCCGCACGGGCTTCATGCTCCAGCGACATCAGCCGCGCATTGATCGAGGCGAGCACATCCTGGACGCTGTCCATGGAATCGCGGGCGCGACGCTCGGAGCTGGTTGCCGCTTCCATCAGGCGATGCAGGTCGCCGCGCAGGGCCTGCGCGACCTCGCCGCCGTCGCTTGACGCGCCCGACTGAAGCGCCGACTGGATTTCACCCAAGCGGGCGAAGCCGGTTTCGGCCGCGTCGAGCTTGCTTGCCAGCGCCGCGATCTTGTCCTCGACCTGCGCCAGGACGGCATTGTCGTCGCTGGAGGCTCCCCGGTTCACCGCTTCCGCGAGATCG
Organism: Stappia sp.; assembly: GCF_048261845.1. Classification (GTDB taxonomy): domain Bacteria; phylum Pseudomonadota; class Alphaproteobacteria; order Rhizobiales; family Stappiaceae; genus Stappia. The sequence goes on from NZ_JBLXFR010000001.1 coordinate 258,024, forward strand.
CGCAGCTGCGCCTCGAGCTCAGCGGTGACAACCGGACGGGACACGCTTTCGCGCAAGCCCGCAATCTCGCGATGCAGCGCATCCAGATCGCCGCTTGCCGTCGCATCGCGTCCCGCCTCGAACCGCTCGTTGAGGCGGGCGATGCCGCTTTCCAGACGGGCGATCAGGTCGGCTTCGATGGCCCCCTGCTGGCCCTCGGCCACCAGGGTCACGCCTTCGGGGCGGTCCAGCGCATTGATCTTGCCGTCGATCGCGGCGAGACGTTTTTCAAGCAGCGTGAAGGCGGCGTCATAGCTCGGCGGCATCTGCCGGGCGCTCTCGATCCGCTTCAGACGACCGGCGATCTCGCCAAGTTTCTCGTCGATCTGGGGATCGCGGCGCTCCGCGCGGTCATCCGCCAACATGCCGGCGATCTGCTCCAGCCGGTCGTTCAGGCGATCGACGGCTCCGGCCTGCGGAAGACGATGCTCGATGGCGCCGACCCGGCCGGCAAGCTCACGCTGGCCCTCGACCAGACGGTCGATCGCGTCGAAGCGAACCGAAAGCGACGACAGGCGCTCGTCGATACCGGCGATCAGGTCGTTGGCGTCAAACCGCTCGACGAGATCGCGCACGGCGCGGATCTCGCCGCGCAGCACGGCCATGTCCTGACCGCCATTGCGGCGCACGAGTTCCTCGACACGATGGCCGATATCGGCCACCCGGTCGTCGAGGGCGACGAGCTGGTCGGCGCGGGGCACGATCCGGAACGCGTCCTCGATGTCGGACAGGCGCTGTCCGAGCTCGCTGACGAGGCGCGGTTCGAGGCGGTCGCGGGCCAGTTCGTCGAGGCGCTGGACCAGGTGCGCGTAGCCGCTCTCCAGCGACTGCAACATGCCGTCGACATTCGACTGGCCGATCATGGCGCGCAGGTCGGAGATCTCGGCGCGCACCTCGTGCACGAAGCGGGTATCGGTGCGGTCGGCCCGCAGGCGCTCGACCGCTTCCGACAGGCGCCGCATCTCGCCGGTGTCCCGGCTGGCGGGCCGCGTGCGCTCGGCGCGCAGGGATTCCATCAGCACCGCGCGCAGCTCGCCGATCTCCCGGCGCATCACGTCAAGGCGCTCGTCCCGCGTCCCGTGGGCGCGCTCGACCCTGTGGGCGAGGTCGCGGATCATCGGCCTCAGGTCGTCGTCGACCTTCGCATCGGGACGGCCCGCCGGACGCGAATCCTCGCGGCGCGGGCGACGCGGCGGCGCGTAGTCCTCGACATAGGCATCGTAAGCGTCGGCGACATCATAGGTGTTGGTGTAGCTATCCTCGAGGGCCGGATAGTCGTCATACTCATAGCCGGCCACGTCCTGCTCGTCCGGCGTGTAGGCGTGCGCCTCCTCGACCGGAACGGCACGGGAGGACCGCGGCGAGCGACGGTCAGCCGACGTCTGCGAAAGATCCTCGACACGACGATCGAGCCGGTCGAGTGCGCCGAGCACCGCCTCGATGCGGCTGGTGCGGGCATCGACGGGCTGGGCGGGACGCTCGGAGCGGGCCCGCGCCGCAGCGGCCCGGCGGGCATGGCGATTGGGTTCGGCCTGCGCGGCGACCGGAGCCTCGCTCATCGTGCGGCGCGGCGCCGCGGACGGCGCATCCATCAGCCGGCCGAGCGCGTCGGCAACATCGTTGAGCTGCTCGCGGGCCCGCGCCCTTTCGGGAGCACGCGCCTGGGAACCGCGCGGATCGGTCGGCAGCGGGGCTGCACGCTCGCCGCTCCAGGCGGGCGCACGCCGGCGCGGCTCATACCAGCTATCCGCATCGCCGGCCGGGTCACGGCCATGTGCCGCCTCGGGATCCGTGCCGCCTTGAGTGCGGTGTCGCGCGTTCCAGGACATATAAATGGCCTCTTCAACCCGGTTGGGCGCGCCGCGTGGCGCAAGACTTGTTCTTCTTCCGGATCAAAGACGGCTACACAGGATCCGGACGACCTTCGGCTAAACTGTCGCTGCTTATGGTAAACAGGCCGTTAAGCGGCGCATTTACATGGTTAAGCAGACGTGAACGGGCGATGCGGAACGCAACGGCCGACCTGTCATGTTTGCCAAGGCGCTTGACGCTTACGTACACGGAATGTATTCCGAAGGCAGGTGACGTTGTGTCAGGTACCGGGTGCGGATGCAGGTCCGCGCGTTCGCGATACCGGTCGAGATTGGTCCCGATCCGAACCGCGCCCGCCGCCGACACGTCAATAAAGACAAGGAACACCCCATGAGCGAAGCGCTCTCGGTCAACAACGACATCGTCGAGGCGGTCGCCGCCAAGGATGAATCCACCAAGAAGACGCTTTTCACCATCGGTGATCTGGCCAAGGAATTCGGCGTAACCTTGAGAACTCTTCGGTTCTATGAGGATAAAGGCCTGATCAACCCGCGCCGCGACGGCATTAACCGCGTCTACACACGCCGTGACCGTGCCCGCCTGAAGCTGGTGCTGATGGGCAAGAGGGTCGGCTTCTCGCTGGCGGAGATCCTCGACATGCTCGATCTCTACGACCTGCGCGATGGCCAGGTGACACAGTTGCGGGTCGCACTGTCGCGCTTCCAGAGCCAGATCGACGTGCTCGTCGAGCAGCGCCGAGACATCGACCAGGCGGTCGAGGAGCTCGGCCGCACCGTCGAGATCGTCTCCGGCATGCTGAAGGAAAAGGAGACCGAGGCGGCGGAGTAATCCCCGCCTCGCGAAAAACCGGCGGGTGAGTCGCGCGCGGCCTCCCGGACCGCGCCTGTCCCCGCACCTGCCCTCGTTCCGGCCTCGCGCCGACCTCCCGGGCGGGCTCGTGCGGATGTGAAAATCCGGCGCGCATTTTGTGCAATCTCGACAATTTCGGACAAGAAATTTCGAAATTTTGTCCAAAAATCAATCGAAACTGACTCAAAGCACGACAAACCGAGCGCCTTTCCGCAAGGATACGTCTTGCGAGAGCCGGCACGCCGCCATATAACGTGCTCAAGGTGACGTTTACGGAAACGTCAGGTTCACCCGGCAGTGTGATCCTGCCGAACGAGCCTTGAAACAAGGCCGGCCCAGATCCGGGGAGGACAATTTCATGCCGAGCTACAAAGCGCCTGTGCAGGACGTGATGTTCCTGCTGAACGACGTCCTTGGCTATCAGAACCACGGCACCCTGCCGGGATTCGCGGAGGCGACGCCCGACCTGGTCGAGGCGATCCTGAGCGAGGGGGCGAAGTTCTGCGAGGAGGTTCTGGCGCCGCTCAACCCGGTCGGCGACCGCGAGGGCTGCACGCGCGACGGCGAAGGCAACGTCACCACGCCGAAAGGCTTCAAGGAGGCCTACGAGACCTATCGAGAGAATGGCTGGATCGCGCTTTCCATGCCGGAGGAATTCGGCGGCCAGGGCCTGCCGACGACGCTCAACTCGATCATCCAGGAATTCATGTCGGCGGCAAACCTTGCCTGGGGCATGTATCCGGGCCTGTCGCAGGGCGCGGCCGCCGCGCTCGCCGTGCACGGCTCGAAAGAGCAGAAGTCGCTCTACCTGAGCAAGCTCGCCTCCGGCGCCTGGTCGGGCACGATGAACCTGACGGAACCGCATTGCGGCACCGATCTCGGCCTGATCAAGTCGAAGGCCGTGCCGCAGGGCGACGGCAGCTACAAGATCTCGGGCCAGAAGATCTTCATTTCCGCCGGCGAGCACGACCTGACGGAAAACATCGTGCATCTGGTGCTGGCCCGCATCGAGGGCGCGCCGGAAGGCACCAAGGGCATCTCGCTCTTCATCGTGCCGAAATTCCTGCCCGACGGCGACGGCAATCCGGGTGCGCGCAACCCGGTCTCCTGCGGCTCGCTGGAGGAGAAGATGGGCATTCACGGCAATGCCACCTGTGTCATGAACTATGACGGGGCGACCGGCTGGCTGATCGGCGAGGAGAACCGCGGCCTCAACGCCATGTTCGTGATGATGAACGAGGCGCGGCTCGCCGTCGGCATCCAGGGCCTCGGCCAGTCGGAGGTCGCCTACCAGAACGCGCTGGCCTATGCGCGCGACCGGTTGCAGGGACGCTCCCTCACCGGCCCGAAGAACCCGGACGGCAAGGCCGACCCGATCATCGTCCATCCGGACGTGCGCCGCACCCTGCTGTCGATCCGCGCCTTCAACGAGGCGGCCCGCGCGCTGGTGTTGTGGACCGCGCTTCAGTCCGACATCTCGCACCGTTCCGACGACAAGGAGGCGGCGCAGGCGGCGGACGACCACATGGGCCTGATGACGCCGGTCATCAAGGGCGTGCTCACCGACAAGGGGTTCGACAACGCGGTGGCGGCCCAGCAGATGCTCGGCGGTCACGGCTATATCGAGGAATGGGGCATGTCGCAGTTCGTGCGCGATGCCCGCATCACCATGATCTACGAAGGCGCCAACGGCATCCAGGCGCTGGACCTTGTCGGCCGCAAGCTGCCGCGCGACGGCGGCCGGGCGGTGATGGCCTTCTTCAACGAGGTCGGCTCATTCATCAAGGACAACACCGGCCTCAAGGACAACGCCGGCGAGGAGGCGATCGCGTCCCTGCTCGGGCCGCTGAAAGCAGGTCTCGACGACCTGCAGAAGGCGACCATGTGGTTCATGAACAACGCCATGGCCAAACCGGACAACGCCGGCGCGGGCTCGACCGACTACATGCATCTCTTCGGCACGGTGGCGCTCGGCTACATGTGGGCGCGGATGGCCAAGGCCTCGGCCGCCGCCCTTGCCTCCGGCTCAAGCGGCGACGACCGCTTCCACGAAACCAAGCTGACGCTGGCCCGCTACTTCATGGAGCGGCACATGCCGGAGACGGGCCTGCGCCTTTCCCGCATCTCGGCCGGCGCCGACACGATGATGGGCCTCGACGCGGACGCGTTCTGACCCCACGATCGCCGGCGGGCGGCGACCTGCCGCCGCCGGACATGACTACGCACAGACCAAGGCCGCCGCCCGGCGGCCTCCGGCGCCAAGGGAGGGACACCGGATTGACTGCAAGCATCGCCGCCACACCGTCATGGATGACCGAGGAGCTCGGGCTTCTCGACGACGCCTTCGCGCGTTTCCTGGAGCGCGAGGTCGCCCCGAACTACGAGAACTGGGTGGAGGCCGGCTGCGTTACCCGCGAGGCCTGGGCCAAAACCGGGGCCGGCGGTTTCCTGTGCGCCGGCATGCCTGAGGAATACGGCGCGGCAGGCGGCAATTTTGCCCATGAGGCGGTGATCATCCGCAGGCTCGGCCTCGCCGGCTTCGACCATTTCGGCATTGCCCTGCACTCGGCGATCGCCGTGCCCTACATCCTGCATTACGGCTCGGACGAGCAGCGGCAGCGCTGGTTGCCGGGGTTGGCGTCGGGAGACCTGATCGCTGCCATCGCGATGACGGAACCGGGCACCGGCTCCGACCTGCAGGCGATCCGCACGACGGCGGTGCGCGACGGCAATCACTACCGGATCTCCGGTGCCAAGACGTTCATCACCAATGGCCAGCTCGCCAACCTGATCATCGTCGTCGCCAAGACCGACCCCTCGGCCGGGTCGAAGGGCACTTCGCTCTTCGCCGTGGAGACGGACAAGGTCGAGGGTTTCCGGCGCGGCCGCAATCTCGACAAGCTGGGTTTCAAGGGCAACGACACGTCGGAGCTGTTCTTCGACGATGTCAGGGTTCCCGCCGACGCGCTGATCGGCGCCGAGGAGGGGCGCGGTTTCTACCAGTTGATGGAGCAGCTGCCGCAGGAGCGCCTGGTCGTCGCCGTGCAGGCGATGGCCGCGATCGAACGCGGCCTTGCCCTGACGCTCGACTACGTCAAGGAGCGTCAGGCCTTCGGCAAGCGCATCCTCGATTTCCAGAACACCCAGTTCAAGCTGGCGGAGCTGAAGACCGAGGCGACCATCGGCCAGGTCTTCGTCAACGAGTGCATTGCCCGCCACGTCGCCGGCGAGCTCGACAGCACCACCGCCTCGATGGCGAAATACTGGACCACCGACCTGCAGTCCAAGGTGATGGACCAATGCCTGCAGTTCTTCGGCGGTTATGGCTACATGAACGAGTACCCGATTTCCCGTCTTTACGCGGATGCCCGCGTCCAGCGGATCTATGCCGGAACCAACGAGATCATGAAGGTCCTGATCGCCCGCAGCCTGTGAGGCGCGCCATGCAGCGCGTCTGGCAGCGCGTCTGCCAGCGTGTCTGGCGGCCTGCCGCCGGCGAACGGCAACGAGACGACAAGCCAAGGAGGCTCCAATGGCCGACGCATTGATTTTCGACCATGTGCGCACCCCGCGCGGACGCGGCAAGAAGGACGGCGCGCTCTACGAGGTGCCGGCGGTGCGACTGGCGGCCGAACCGCTGAAGGCGCTGCAGCAGCGCAACGACCTGGACACCAGCCAGGTCGACGACGTGGTGCTCGGCTGCGTCGATCCGGTCGGCGAAGCGGGCGGCGATATCGCCCGGGCAGCGGTGTTTGCCGCGGGCTACGACAATTCGGTGCCCGGCGTGCAGCTCAACCGGTTCTGTGCCTCGGGCCTCGACGCGGTGAATTTCGCCGCCGCCCAGGTGATGAGCGGTCAGCACTCCCTGGTGGTCGCGGGCGGCGCGGAATCGATGAGCCGCATCGGCATCGGCGCCTCGGGCGGCGCCTGGCCGGTCGATCCGCAGGTCGCCCTGCCCTCCTATTTCATGCCGCAGGGCGTCTCCGCCGACCTGATCGCCAGCAAGTACGGCTTCAGCCGCGACGATGTCGATGCCTATGCGGTGGAGAGCCAGAAGCGCGCCGACACCGCCTGGAAGAAGGGCTATTTCGGCAAGTCGGTGGTCCCGGTGCGCGACGTCAACGGGCTGACCATTCTCGACCGCGACGAGCACATGCGGCCCGAGACGGACATGCAGTCGCTCGCCGCGCTCAACGCCTCGTTCGAGATGATGGGGCAGATGGGCGGCTTCGACGCGGTGGCGATCCAGGCGCATCCGGAACTGGAGACGATCCGGCACGTGCATCACGCCGGCAATTCGTCCGGCATCGTCGACGGCGCGGCGGCCGTGCTGATCGGCAGCCGAAAGGCCGGGCGCAGCGCCGGGCTGACGCCGCGGGCGAAGATCCGGGCCTTCGCCAATATCGGGTCCGAGCCGGCCCTGATGCTGACCGGGCCCGTCGACGTCACCGAGAAACTGCTGGCGAACGCGAAAATGTCGCTGAAGGACATCGACCTGTTCGAAATCAACGAGGCGTTCGCGTCCGTCGTCCTGCGCTACCGGCAGGCATTCGACCTCGACCCGGACGTGGTCAACGTCAATGGCGGCGCCATCGCCATGGGCCATCCGCTCGGCGCGACCGGCGCGATGATCCTCGGCACGGTGCTCGACGAACTGGAGCGGCGCGACCTCAACATCGCCCTGGTGACGCTGTGCATCGGTGCCGGCATGGGCACCGCGACCATCATCGAGCGCGTCTAGGACCGGAACCTGGAACCGGAAGGATAACGCATGCCGAAGATCGACATTGCCGCCATCGCGCCGCGCACGAGCAGCATCTACCCGGCCGCCTTTGCAACCCTGATGCAAGGCCGCTCCAAACAGGCACTCGGCAATGCCGCCGGGCTCACCCAGTTCGGCGTCAACCTGACACGGCTGGCGCCGGGCGCGGTTTCGGCGCTGAAGCACTGGCACGAGAACGAGGACGAGTTCGTCTTCATCCTCGAGGGCGAAGCAACGCTCATCGAGGACGAGACGGAGACGCGGCTTGCCGCAGGCGAGGCCGCCGGGTTCAAGGCGGGCGAGCGCATTGCCCACCAGATCGCCAACCGCTCGGATGCGGACGTCGTCTATCTGGAGGTCGGAACGCGGGCGCCGCGCGAACAGGCGCATTATCCGGACGACGATCTCAGCTATCGGCGGGACGAGACCGGCCACCATTTCCACCGCAAGGACGGCACGCCCTACTGACCTCAGGAGGCCGACATGGCTTACAGCAATTTCTCCCTGACCATCGATGCCGGTATTGCCCACATCGTCTGGGACATGCCGGGCAAAAGCATGAACGTCATCGACATTTCGGTGATGGACGAGTTGGACGCGATCATCGACACGGTTGCCGGCGACGCAACGCTGAAGGGCGCGGTGATCACCTCCGGCAAGGCGGCCTTTTCCGGCGGCGCGGACCTCACCATGCTGGAGGGCCTGCTGCGCGACTTCCACGCCAAGCGGGCGAAGGACCCGGAGGGCGCGGCAAAGCTCCTGTTCGACGGATCGCGGCGGCTGTCGCAGATCTTCCGCAAGCTGGAAACCTGCGGCAAGCCTTTCGTCGCCGCGCTGAACGGCACCTGCATGGGCGGCGCGACCGAACTGGCGCTGGCCTGCCATGCACGGATCGCCGCCGAGGAAGACGTCTTCAAGATGGCGCTTCCCGAGGTCAAGGTGGGTCTCTTCCCGGGCGCCGGCGGCACCCAGCGGGTGATGCGCATGGCCGACGGACAGCAGGGCATGCAGTTCCTGCTGCAGGGCAAGACGCTGAACGCCAAGCAGGCGCTGGCGATGAAGCTCGTCGACGAGATCGCGCCGGGAAAGAAGCTGGTGGCGGCGGCCGTCAAGCTGCTCAAGGCCGGTGTCGATCCGGTCAAGCCCTGGGACAAGAAGGGCTTCAAGCTGCCGAACGGGCCGGTCTACTCGCCGGCCGGCTTCCAGTTCTGGCCGGCGGCCAACGCCATCTACCGGCGCGAGACGCATGACAATTATCCGGGCGCGCGCGGCATCATGCAGTCGGTCTATGAGGGCCTCTTGATGCCGATGGACCAGGCGCTGACGGTGGAAAGCCGGCATTTTGCCCATGTGCTGCAGACGCCGGAGGCGGCGAGCATGATCCGCTCGCTTTTCGTCTCCATGCAGGAGCTCAACAAGGGCGCGCGGCGGCCGGCGGACGTCAAGGCGAACCGCATCCGCAAGGTCGGCATTATCGGCGCGGGTTTCATGGGCGCAGGCATTGCCTATGTCACCGCCAAGGCCGGCATCGACGTGGTGCTGATCGACCGCGACCAGGAGGCGGCCGACAAGGGCAAGGCGCATTCCGACGCGCTGGTCTCCAAGGCGATGAAGCGCGGACGGGCCACCGAAGCCGACCGGGAGGCGCTGCTTTCCCACATCACGGCGACCCCCGACTACGAGGCGCTCGCCGATTGCGACCTCGTCATCGAGGCCGTGTTCGAGGACCGCGAGATCAAGCGTGTCGTCACGGAGAAGGCCGAGGCCGTCCTGAAGTCGCGGGCGATCTACGCCTCCAACACCTCGACGCTGCCGATCACCTCGCTGGCGGAAGCCTCGAAGCGGCCGAAGAACTTCATCGGCATCCACTTCTTCTCGCCCGTCGACAAGATGATGCTGGTCGAGGTGATCGTCGGCAAGAAGACCGGCGACAAGGCGCTGGCGATGGCGCTCGACTACATCAAGGCGATCAGGAAGACGCCGATCGTGGTCAACGATTCACGCGGCTTCTACACCTCGCGCGTCGTCATGACCTATATCCGCGAGGGGCTGATGATGCTTGCCGACGGGGTGCCGGCGGCGATGATCGAGAATTGCGGGCGGATGGCCGGCATGCCGGTCGGCCCGCTGTCGCTGGGCGACGAGGTGGCGCTCGACCTTGCCTGGAAGATCGTCTCGGCGACACGCAAGGACCTCGGCGTGAAATATGTCGAGGGGCCGCTCGACAACATCCTGGAAGAGATGGTGGTGAAGCGCGAGCGGTTCGGGCGCAAGAACGGCAAGGGCTTCTACGACTACGAGGGCCGGGAGAAGAAGCTGTGGCCGGGCATTCCGGACGTCGTCGGCAAGCCGAAGCCGGCCGAGGCCTTCAATGTCGAGGAACTGAAGCAGCGCTTCCTGGTCATGCAGGCGCTGGAGACGGCGCGGATCTTCGAGGAGAAATGCCTGACGGATGTGCGCGAGGCCGATGTCGGCTCGATCCTCGGCTTCGGCTTCGCGCCGTTCACCGGCGGCACGATCTCCTATATCGACGGAATGGGCACGGCGGCCTTCGCGGACCTGTGCCGCAAGTTCACCCGCAAGTGGGGCCCGCGTTTCAAGGCCAACCGGCTGCTGAAGGAGATGGCCAAGACCGACGAACGCTTCTACGAGCGTTTTGCCCCGGACAAGGGCGAGGAGCGGGAGGCGGCCTGAGGCGGAACGAGGCCCGGACCTGCGCGGATGAAAAGGGCGGCCGGTGGCCGCCCTTTTTCGTGGGAACCGGGCCGCAAGCGGCGTCCGGCCCGCCCTATTTGCCGACGAGCAGGACCACGGCGGCGCCGGACTGATCGCGCAAAAGCACCCGGTCGGGCATGCCGTCGACCCTGACGGCGGCGGGGAAGAAATGCATGAAGCGGCGTTCCAGGTCGCCGGCGGGGCCCTGGCAGGCCATCTTGGTGGCCATCACCTTGTGGGAGACGGCAAGCGCCTGTCCGTCCTGCTCCAGCGTGCCGCGCAGGCGGTTGCAGCCGGCCGAGGCGAGCCACAATCCGTGCCGGTCGACGGTGACCTCGGTGCGGCCGGCAAGCGCGCCGTCGAGATCGACCAGCGCGCCGCCCGGTGCCGCAAGCGCCGCGATGCGCCAGGTTCCCGTGATAGAGGGACCCTGCTGCGCGCCGGCGCTGCCGGTCGAGGCGGAAAACGCAAGGGCGATGGCGGCGGCCAGGCATGCAAGGGGGTTGCGGGCAATCGTGATCATGGCTGAACTGTCCTTGGTTTGGCCCGCCGCCCCGTCTGTCGCGGTCGTTCGCGGGCCGGCTCCGTTCCCGTGGTCCTGCGCAGGGGCAATCGCCTTGCAGGCGCTGCGCGACGCGGTCCGCCGCCTCCCGGACCGGTGCCCGTTGCCGGGCAGGACACGCCCCGTGCCGTCATCCGGACGCAGGCGAGCTTTCCCGCTCCATTGTGGCATCATCTTGACGTTTTTCCCAAGGATCCGTGTCAATGCACCGAAACCGCCCCCGCACCGGCCGGTCACCGCATTTTCGGTTTGATCGCAAGGGGCCGCCCGCCTACATCTTCGGGATGACCGACCGGGCGGACAGCCGGGACCCGAAGCAGCGACACGTCAGGAACCGCCGATGACCAACCGCCCGCTCAGCCGCTTTCTGGGAGACACGCCCGGCCGCGTGATCCTCAAGCTCCTGGTGCTGTCCTTCGTCGTCGGCGTGCTGCTGTCGGCGCTCGACCTGCATCCGCTCGACGTCTTCGACGGAATGGTGCATTTCGTCCGCCGGCTGTGGAACCTTGGCTTCGAGGCGCTCGGCCAGCTCGGCGGCTATTTCGTGCTCGGCGCCGTGGTCGTGGTGCCGGTGTGGATCGTCATCCGCCTGATGAGCCTGGGGCGCAGGGACTGACGGCCCGCCGTCAGGCGAATTCCGCCGCCACCCGATGCAGGATCGCGTGGCGGCGCGCCAACCGGTTGATATCCTCCAGATAGCCGCCGCCGATCACGCCCGCGAGCGGAATGCCGGCGCGCCGCACCGTGGCAATGACGAAGCGTTCGCGCGCCTCCAGTCCTTCGTCCGACAAGGCCAGACGGCCGAGCCTGTCGTCGCCATGCGGGTCGACGCCTGCATTGTAGAAGACGATGTCGGGGCGGAACGATTGCAGCGCCTGCGGCAGCGCGCGGCGGAGTTCGTCCAGATAGGCGGCATCGCCAAGCCCGTCCTCCAGCGCGATGTCGAGGGTCGATGCCACCTTGCGCACCGGATAGTTGCGCCTTGCATGCATGGAGAGCGTGAAGACCGAGGGCGTGCCGGCGAGGATTTCGGCCGTGCCGTCGCCCTGGTGCACATCGAGGTCGACCACCATCGCCCGGCGGATCGCGCCATCGGCCATCAACACACGGATCGCAACGGCGACATCGTTGAAGACGCAAAAGCCCGCACCATGGGCGCGGCGGGCATGATGGCTGCCGCCCGCCGTGTTGCAGGCGATGCCGTTCTCCAGCGCCAGCATGGCCGTCAGCACCGTGCCGGCCGGGGCGCAGCGCGCCCTGAAGCCGACCGCCTCGCTCATCGGCAGGCCGATCTCGCGCGCGATCCCCGACGGCACGGCGGCGGCGAAAACCTGGTCGACATAGGCGCGCTCATGGGCGCGCGAGACCCATTCGGCCGGGGCGGGAGCCGGCTGGCGATAGGAGCCGGCAGCGACAATCCCCTCCTCCACCAGCACCTCGGCAAGGCGGCGGAACTTGTTCATCGGGAACCGGTGATCCGCCGGGATCTCGGCGCAATAGGCAGGATGATGGACAACGGCAAGGGGCATGGGAACCGGCAGGCAGGTTGGTGGCGGGTGTCTCGTTCCGGTTTATACGCGAGCGGGCGGCGCGAGGACCAGCAACGGCGGCGCCGGACAAGTCCCCCGCGCTTTTCAGGTAAGCGCGGGGATCGATCAGGGCCCTAGGACTGCGCCACGGCAAAGGGCCGGGCGCGGCTTGCCGGCGGACCGGCGAGACCGCGATGGAGCTCGGCCAACTGGGCCTCGCTGATCGAGGTGGCCGGCAGGCCCGCGACCACGTCACTGACGATGGCATCGGCATCCGATACCAGCACCTCGCCCGCCCCGGTCAGGCAGGCGAGACTCTGGCGGGCATCGCGCTCGCCTTTTTCGGTGGTGACGTAACCGATCTTCTCCAGCGGCTTCAGCGCGCGGGTCACGGCCGAGGGCGTCAGCCCGACCGCCTGGGCAAGCTCCACCCGCATGGCACGCCCTTGCGGAAACTCCGAAAGGCTCTTCAGCAGGCGGTACTCGCGGAAGCTGACGCCGCGCGCACCGGCAAGGGGCCGGTCGAACCGCTTCTCGATCAGTCCGGCGATATCAAGCAGCGAGAACACAAGGGTATTCATGATCGCATCCTTTCCTGATACGCGATTATTGCAGTCTATATACGTGATTGCTCACGTAATTCAAGGGCACGTCCCGGGACCCCGTGACAGGCATAGGGCGGATGCGGACGGGCGGGGCGAAAACGGCAAGTCCCGGGTGGTGGAGGAGAAGAACTCAGCGCCTGCCGCCAACGGCTGGGATCACCACAGCCGCCGGGGTTGCCAATGGCGCCCGGATCAGGTCCGGGATGACAGCGGAGGGGGAGGCAGGGGCCGGCGTGTCAGTGGCAGAACGGAGGGATGACGGCGGAGAGTGGCAAGGCCGGCAACCAGCACCATGCCGGCGGGATTGGCCGGTGCCGCCCCCTCTGTCCCCTGCCGGGGACATCTCCCCCTCAAAGGGGGAGAGGGGCGCCTGCGGAGATGTCCGCATCCCTGTCATTCCGTACAGATTGCGGCGCGACCGACACTCGATCACTATCCTGTCCTCGGAGCGCCAGTTCGCTCCTACCGACGGCGCTCGGCCGTCACCTCGTCCTCAGGCCGTCATCCCGGCCGCAGGCGAAGCCGGAGAGCCGGGATCCATTCATTTCCAGAGCGGCGGCGATGGGGTCGCGGCGCTCGCCTGCCGGTCCGGCCTGCTGCCGGCGGCAGCCGCGTTCCCGACCGATGGCGAAGGGGCCTGCGCCTGCCGCGACCGCCGAGGACTGTCGCATCCGCCGGGGTTGCCAATGGGTCCCGGCTCTGCGCTGACGCTTGGCCGGGATGACGGCGGAGGGGAAGTGACCGCCCGGATGCCTGCCGCCAAAGTGGCATCGAAAGCCTGTCGGGGGAGGCAGGGGCCGGCGTGTCAGTGGCAGAACGGAGGGGCGATGGCCGGGAGAGTGGCAAGGCCTGCAACCAGCACCATGCGGCGGGATTGGCCGGCACCGCCCCCCCCCCTCTGTCCCCTGCCGGGGACATCTCCCCCTCAAGGGGGGAGAGGGGTGTAGGTGGCGATGCCCGCGCTCCTGCAACACCTGGCGCAGTCGGGGCTGTGCCGCCACCTCGTCCTCAGGCCGTCACGACCGGACAACGAACGAGGTGCCAGTCCTTCGACAGGCGTCGCTGATCGAGGGCGCGCTTCAAACGGTCGCTGATGAAGAAATCGCTGGCAATGCACTCGTCCCACCAAAGATCTGGGCCTTCGAGCGCGGCTCTTGAGAAAACAGCCAGGGGCTTTTGGGGACGTGCCATCGATACGTGCCAGCGACCTGTACCAGGTTGTTGCCGCAGGTTCACGCTCTTCTCCAGCAGGAGGGCGTCCTTCTTGTTGCCCTGGCTGAGATAGAAGAACGCGCCCGGCAGGGGCGTCTTGCCGTCCGGATGCCACAGGCGCACCGGATAGAGCGTGCCCTTGCCCATGTCGAAGCTCCGCACCACCTCGGCGCTTTCGCCTGTCAGGAAAATGAAGCCGTTGGAAAAGATCTGCGGCACGCGTTCTTCGTGCGCCGACGGATGGCTGTTCGGGAGCGGATAATTGTCCGTGGGAAAGCTCTCCTGCGGCAGGAACCAGCCGACACCGGTCTGCCGCATCGCTTTCAGGATCGGCTCCGGCGTTCTTCCGCCATTTTCAAATGTTTCACGGGACCGCCAACCACGCATGTTCTCCAGCGCGGTAGATCCCTGCACCAGCCAGATGCAGGGTTCCGTTCCGCTTGCCTCCTGCCCGCTCATCTCCCCGTCCTTTCGGCAATGGCGGTGCCGGCAGCCCAGCCGGACGACCAGGCCCACTGGAAATTGTAGCCGCCGAGCCAGCCGGTGACATCGACGACCTCGCCGATGAAATAGAGGCCGGCCACCGATTTCGCTTCCATCGTCCTTGAATCGAGGCCAGCGGTGTCGACGCCGCCCAGTGTCACCTCGGCCGTGCGGTAACCTTCCGTGCCGATGGGGAAGAGGTCCCAACCCTGCAGGACGGCGGCAATGGCGGAAAGCCGCCGATCGCTCGCCTCGCCCATGGTTCCCGACCAGCCGTGAAGCGCGGCGAGATGGGCGGCGAGCCGCTTCGGCAGGATCTCGCCCAGCGCGTTGACGATGGTGCGGCGGCCGTTTTCCCGCTTCGAGGCCTTCAACTCGGCAAGCAGGTCGCGGCCGGGAAGGAAGGCGACGCGCACCGGCTGGCGCTCGCGCCAATAGGAGGAGATCTGCAGGATGGCCGGCCCCGACAGGCCGCGATGGGTGAAGAGCAGCGCCTCGTCGAAAGAGGTCTTGCCGCAGGAAACACGCGCGTCGGCGGCGACGCCGGCAATCTCGCGGAAGCCGGCCAGAACGTCCTCGCCGAAGGTGAGCGGCACGAGGCCGGCGCGGGTCTCGGTCACCGCGAGGCCGAACTGTTCGGCGATCCGGTAGCCGAGGCCGGTGGCGCCCATCTTGGGGATCGACTTGCCGCCGCAGGCGACGACGAACCGGCGGCAGGCGACGCTTGCCGCCCCCTCGCCGCCAAGCGTCACCGCGAAACCGTCTTCCTTGCGCGCAATGCTCTCCAGCACCGTGCCGAGGCGCAATTCGGCGCCGGCCTTGCGCATCTCGCCGACCAGCATGGCGATGATGTCCTTGGCGGAATTGTCGCAAAAGAGCTGGCCGAGGGTCTTCTCGTGCCAGGGGATCCCGTGCCGGTCGACCATGGCGATGAAGTCGCGCGGCGTGTAGCGGCCAAGCGCAGACTTGGCGAAATGCGGGTTGGCGGAGATAAAATTGCGCGCCGTCGCGCCGGTATTGGTGAAATTGCAGCGCCCGCCGCCGGAAATGCGGATCTTCTCGCCCGGCGCCTTCGCATGGTCGACGACAAGCACGCGGTCGCCGCGCGCGGCGGCATGGATCGCGCACATCATGCCGGCCGCCCCCGCGCCGAGGATCAGCGTGTCGACCGTCTCGTTGCGCAATGTCTCGCTACGCATGGCGGGGCTCCGGCATCGGGCGGTCCTTCAGAATTCCAGCAGGTCGAGCCGGTCGCCGAGCTCGCGGCGGGCGATGTCGACGACGCTCGCATGATGGGTGAAGAGGATCGGCTGGATCACCTCCGACTGGCCGGCGAGCGTGCGCAGGCCGGCGGCGGTGCGGGCATCGTCGAAGCTCTGGAAGAGATCGTCGCCGATGAAGGGCGCGGTCTCCGCCCGCGCCGAATAGTCGGCGAGGAAGGCAAGACGCAGGGCGAGATAGAGCTGGTCGCGGGTGCCTTCACTGAGGCCGTCAAGACCAACCGTCTCGCCGGTGGCGCGACGGGCAAGAAGCCGTGGCCGGTCGTCTTCGCCGAACTCGCGCAGCACCCCCCCGAAGGCGCCCTGCGTCAGCGAGCCGAAGAGCTGCCCGGCGCTCGCGAGCAACGGGTCTCCCTGACGGGCGCGGTGATGCTCCAGCGCGCCTGACAGCAGCAGCGAGGCAAGGCGGGTGACGAACCACTGGCGGCCGAGCTCGACCAGCTCGGCCTCGGCGGACAGGCGCTCGAAGGCGGCGCTCTCCGCCCCCTCCCCGGCCTCCGCCGCCCGGCGGTCGGCAAGCGCCTGCTGGGCGCGGCCATGCGCCTCCTTCAGCGCACCCGTGCGGCTCTCGCCCTCGCTGTCGAGCAGGGCAAGCTCGGCGCGGGCCGCTTCCGGATCGAAGCCCTCCAGTTCGGCGGCAACATCCGCGCGCGCCTCGCCTTCCGCCGTCTCGTCGAAGAGCGCGAGGCCCTCGGCAAGGGCGCGGCCAAGCGTATCGCGTTCCGCAAGGCGTCCGGCAAGGGCCGGCAGGTCGGCATCGCGCAAGGCTTCGGGCAGGCCGGCCACGAGCGCGGCCCGTGCAGTCTCGGTCGTCTCGCTCGCGGATTGCGCGCGCGACAGCGCC
>NZ_JBLXFR010000002.1:0-217287 GCF_048261845.1 Stappia sp.
GGCAGCGGCGTCATCGAGGCGGCCATGCCCGGCAGGTGGGCAGCGCCGCCGGCACCGGCGATCACCACCTTGAAACCGGCATCGCGGGCGCCCCTGGCAAAATCGTAGAGCCGCTCCGGGGTGCGGTGGGCCGAGACGATGCGCGCGTCGTGGGAGACGCCGAGCGCGTCCAGCGTTTCGGCGGCGTGCTTCATGGTCGGCCAGTCCGACTGACTGCCCATGATGATCGCCACCTGCGGTTTGTTCTCGCTCATGCGCGCCCCTGATTGCCCGTGCCGTGCCTGCTTGCCGCAGGTCAGCTTCCTGAAAGGCTCCGCACTATAGGCAGCGCCCTGCCGCGTGCAAGTGCGAAGGAAGGGGGGCGGTCATGCAAGGGGACGGAAGCGATCGCCGGCGATCCGGAAGGCGGCCGCGGATCAGGCGATGATGTCGGGAAGCAGCCGGTCTTCCAGCGTGGTGATGCGGTCCTTGAGCGCCAGTTTCTTCTTCTTCAGGCGCTGCATCTGAAGGGCGTCCGCCCGGCCCGTGCCGGCCATGGCGTCGATCGCCATGTCGAGGTCGCGATGCTCCTGTCGCAGCCGCGCCAGTTCGATCCGTACGGCCTTCTCGTCGATCTCGCTGCCCATGCCCGCATCCATGCCTTGTACTCCACACTGCCGGTATGACTGCCGGTATGACGTCGGGCCCCGAAATTCCGGGACGCATGCGCCGGGACGCCGCAACAGGACCCGGCCGTCCGGATCACGGCCGAAGAGGGCACGGCGCGTCCCGGTCCGCGCGGCCCTGCGCCACGCGCCGACCAGAATACCGCGTGCGCGCCCTCCTTGGTAGACCCTGCCGAACGGACGGGCGCATTCTCGTGGCGGGGACCCGGCGTCCCTTGTCCGCCTGCCGGTCATTTCGTCGCGCCTGCCCGGGGACGGCTGCCCGGGGCTTGACCCAGGGGGGAGAAACGAAATGCGGGCGCGACGTAAACCGGGCGGTAACGGCGAATGCATGTGACCCGTTCGCAGGCCCGGAACCGTTCGACAGACGCAGGCACCTATGTCACACTCCTGTCGTCAAACGCGAATAGGCAAGGAGGTTATCCATGTCCCTTCAGTCGCATCTGGTCGAGTTGAAGAAGCGCCACTCGGATCTCGAGAGGAAACTGGAAGAAGCGATGCGCCACCCGAGCGCGGACTCGCTCGAGATTGCAAACCTCAAGCGCCAGAAACTCCATCTCAAGGACGAGATCGAGAGGATCCGAACCAACGAGACACTGCACTGAAGTACCGTGCATGACACTTGCCGGCGGGTTTGCCCGCCGGTCGACATCAGAAGCCGCGGCAGTGCCGCGGCTTTTGTCGTTTTCGGGCGGGATTTCCGTCCGGGCGGGCGTCAGACCGACTTCGCCATCTCACGCAGCACGAATTTCTGCACCTTGCCGGTCGAGGTCTTCGGCAGTTCGGTGAAGACGACGTGGCGGGGGACCTTGAAGCGGGCAAGGCGCTCGCGGCAGAAGTCGATCATTTCCTGTTCCGTGACGCTGGTGCCGGGCCGCAATTCGACGAAGGCGCAAGGGGTCTCGCCCCACTTGTCGTCGGGCCGGGCGACAACGGCGGCAGCCATCACGTCGGGATGGCGGAACAGGGCGTCCTCCACCTCGATGGAGGAGATGTTCTCGCCACCGGAAATGATGATGTCCTTGGAGCGGTCCTTGAGCTGGATATAGCCGTCCTCGTGCAACACGCCGAGATCGCCGGAATGGAACCAGCCGCCGGCGAAGGCCTCGTCGGTCGCTTCCGGGTTTTTCAGGTAGCCCTTCATCACCACATTGCCGCGGAACATCACCTCGCCCAGCGTCTCGCCGTCGGCGGGCACCGGCTGCATGGTTTCCGGATCGAGCACGGTCAGATCCTCCAGCGCCACGTAACGCACGCCCTGGCGGGCCTTCAGCGCCGCCTGTTCGGCCGCCGGCCGCTCGTTCCACTCCACCTTCCAGTCGTTGACGACGGCGGGGCCGTAGACTTCGGTCAGCCCGTAGAGATGGGTGACGTTGAAGCCGGCCTCCTTCATTGCGGCAAGCACGGCTTCCGGCGGCGGCGCGGCGGCGGTGAAGAACTCGACGACGCGGCCCTCAAGGTCCCTCTTGTCGGTGTCGGCGGCGTTGAGGATCGTCGACATGACCACGGGAGCGCCGCACAGATGGGTGACGCCCTCGTCGGCAAGGGCGTCCCAGATCGGCTTTTGTCGCACCCAGCGCAGGCAGACATGGGTGCCGGCAACGACCGAGATCGACCAGGGAAAGCACCAGCCGTTGCAGTGGAACATCGGCAGGGTCCACAGATAGACCGGGTGCTTTGCCATCGAGGCGGTGAGAATGTTGGCCTGGGCGAGCAGATAGGCGCCGCGATGATGGTAGACGACGCCTTTCGGGTTGCCTGTCGTTCCCGATGTGTAGTTGAGCGAGATGGCGTCCCATTCGTCTGCCGGGAGCGACCAGGCGAAGTCCGGATCGCCGGAGGCGACGAAGGCCTCGTAGTCGAGCGTGCCGAGCCGCTCTCCCTCCTGCGGGAATTCCGGGTCGTCATAATCGATGACGAGCGGGGAAACGCTGGCGAGCGCCAGAGCCTCCTTCATCACGGGGGCGAATTCCCGGTCGGTGATGACGAGCTTCGTCTCCGCGTGGTCGAGCTGGAAGGCGAGGACGGCGGCGTCGAGCCGCGTGTTGAGCGAATGCAGCACGGCGCCGGTCATCGGCACGCCGTAATGGGCCTCGAGCATCGGCGGGGTGTTGGAGAGCATCACCGTGACCGTGTCGTTCTTGCCGATGCCCCGGGCGGCAAGGGCCGAGGCAAGCTGCCGTGCACGGGCATAGAACTGCGCGTAGGAGACGCGCTGCCGGCCATGAACGATGGCGGTCTGCGCCGGGAACACGTGGGCTGCCCGCGCCAGGAAGCTCAACGGGGAAAGAGGTGTGTGATTGGCGGCCGTCTTGTCGAGATCGCGCATGTAGGGATTGCCGTTGGCCGCCATTCGTTCCTCCGATTGTGTTGCGCGGGTTCCGTTGCGTCGAACGGTCTTCCGCCGGGATCATCAAAGCTTCAAAGGCGAATGCAATCAACCGCGATCAGGCCGGCAGAGGGACGCAATCACGCAAGCAGGTCGGACAGTCCGTCCCACAGCAGCTTGATGCCGATGATGCCGACCGCCGCGTAGGTGATGCGGTAGAAGAGCGCCGGCTTGATCCGCTTGACCGCAAAGGCACCGGCAAGCGTTGCCAGCGGCGCCAGCGGCAGCAGCACGGCGGAGGTCGCCAGATTGACCGTGTCGAACTGGCCGAGCGCGGCATAGGGCAGCAGCTTGATCGCGTTCATGGTGGTGAAGAAGATCACCGTGGTGCCGGCAAAGCGCACCGGGTCGAGCCTGAGCGGCAGCATGTAGATCTGGTAAGGCGGCCCGCCGGCATGGCTGACAAAGCTGGTGAAGCCGGCGATCAGGCCCCAGAAGCGGCCGGCAAGGGGCCGCTGGGGCTTCGGCTCGGCGCGCCGCGCGCCGCCGCGAAAGGCGTCGAGGGCGAAGAGGATGGCAACGAGGCCGACCAGCAGGCGCACATGCGCGTCGCTGACATAGGCGGCGGTCAGATAGCCGATGCCGATGCCGAGAATGGCGGCCGGCAGCAGGATCTTCAGGCTCGCCGTGTCGTATTTTCCGCGATAGGCGAAGAGCCCGGCCATGTCCATGACCACCAGAATCGGCAGCATGATGCCGGCCGCCTGCACCGGGGCGATGACGAGGCTCATCATCGGCACGCCGAGCAGCGACAGCGGCCCGCCGAAGCCGCCCTTGGCGAGGCCGACGAGGATCACCGCCGGAATGGCGAAGGCATAGAAGAGGGGATCGGCGATGGGATGCACGGGAGCGGGTCTCGCGGGGGGAGAGGCGGGCTTTTCAGCCTGCCGCCGGGGAGGGTGTCGTGGAAGGTCTTGCGGGTTCACGAAACGAACCGCAGGCAATGCCGCTCCCTTGTCCCGCCGCATGGCCGTCACGTCAAGTTCTCCGCATGACGGGAGAAAGGCGGTCGCCGGTACGGCACGGGCGGGATGCGCCCGGGGGTTTCCGTCATCCGGTCGTCACCCTGCGAGAACACATTCGGTGTTTTGCTGGAGGCATGCATGAGCGAACTCGACCGGATCCTTGCTGCGGCGTTGAGCCTTGCCGAGGCTGCCGCGGACATCTCGGCGCGGACGTGGCACGGTGATCCGGCCGTGACCTACAAGCCGGACGGCTCGTCGCTGACAGATGCGGACCTGTCCATCGAGACCTTGTGGCGTGAGGCGATACGACGGCAGTTTCCCGCGCATGGCATTCTTGGCGAGGAATACGGGCAGGAAACCGGCAGCAGTGCCTTCACGTGGGTCCTCGATCCGATCGACGGCACGCGCCAGTTTGCAACGGGATTGCTCCACTTCGCGTCGCTGATCAGCGTCTGCCGGGATGGCGTTCCGGTTCTGGGGATCGTCGATCTGCCCGCTCCGGGCGCGCGCCATGTCGCGGTGGAAGGGAGAGGCACGACCTTCGGCGGTCGCCCGGTTCGCTGCAGCGGACAGCGCGACCTTTGCGAGGCTGTCGTCAGCCTGGCAAATCCTGACAGTTTCCGAGGCGACAGCGCGCCGGGATATCGCCGGTTGCGCTCGTCCGGTCGGGTGAGGGTGTTCGACGGCGGCGCCGCCGCATACGGTGCGCTTTCCCGGGGGCTGATCGATGTCTGCCTCAACGGGGACGATCTGGATGCCTATGACATCTGCGCCTTGTGCCCCGTTGTGCAGGAAGCAGGCGGCCGGATCACCGACTGGAACGGGTTGCCTCTGTCGCTGGCATCAAGCGGCGCGATCGTTGCCAGTGCGACGCCGGACCTTCATTCCGTGGTCCTGGACCGGCTGGCACTGCGGTGTTGAACGCCGCCCCGCTGCCTACGCAGATCTCCCCTTCTCCGAATGTCTAGGGCGGCGAGGCTTGCCTTCGCGCTTTTGGTGACGGCACATACGCAGTCGAGCAGATCCGGTGTGCGGGCAGGGCGGGGAGGCCCTCGTGGACGGCGCCGGATGCAAGGAATGCCCGGCATGCGCAGTCTTCAGGGGCGGGCACGAGGGCAAGCGACAGGGAGGAAACGTCCAGATGGCCAGCCGCTATCACGAGGTCTACGAGGCATGGCAGCGCGACCCGGAGGCCTTCTGGGCCGAGGCCGCTGCCGAGATCGACTGGATGAAGCCGTGGGACAAGGTGTTCGACCCGGCGCTCGGCGGATACGGACAGTGGTTTGCCGGCGCCGAATGCAACACCTGCTACAACTGCCTCGACCGGCATGTGGAGCGCGGTCGCCCGGGCCAGCCGGCGATCATCTACGACAGCCCGATCACCGGAACCAAGGCGAGCTACACCTATGAGGAGACGCTGGAGCGGGTGAACGCGATGGCCGCGGTCCTTGTCGACCACGGCATCGGCAGGGGCGACCGGGTGATCATCTACATGCCGATGATCCCGGAAGCGGTGATGGCGATGCTGGCCTGCGCCCGTATCGGCGCCGTGCATTCGGTCGTCTTCGGCGGCTTTGCCGCGCGCGAACTGGCAACGCGCATCGACGACGCCACCCCGAGGGCGATCATCGCCGCGTCCTGCGGCATCGAGCCGGGCCGCGTCATCGCCTACAAGCCGTTGCTCGACGCGGCGATCGACATGGCGACCCACAAGCCGGACGCCTGTCTGGTGCTGCAACGGTCGCAGGCACCGGCCGAACTCACCCGGCCGCATGACCGGGATCTCGGCGCGCTGATGGACGAGGCGATGGCGCTCGGGCGCAAGATCGACTGCGTGCCGGTCAAGGCGACGGATCCGCTCTACATCCTCTACACCTCCGGCACCACCGGCCAGCCGAAAGGCGTCGTGCGCGACAATGGCGGGCACATGGTGGCGCTGAAGTGGACGATGGAGAACCACTATGGCGTCGAGCCGGGGGAGGTCTTCTGGGCGGCCTCCGACGTCGGCTGGGTGGTGGGCCATTCCTACATCGTCTACGCGCCGTTGCTGCAGGGGGCGACGACGGTCGTCTTCGAGGGAAAGCCTGTCGGCACGCCGGATGCCGGCACGTTCTGGCGGGTGATCGCCGAGCACAATGTGGTCGCGTTGTTCACCGCGCCGACGGCATTCCGGGCGATCAAGAAGGAGGATCCGGAGGGCAAGCTGATTCAGGCCCACGATCTTGCATCCTTCCGCACGCTGTTTCTGGCCGGCGAGCGCGCCGATCCGGATACGCTCGCCTGGGCCGAGGACAAGCTCGGCGTTCCCGTGATCGACCATTGGTGGCAGACGGAGACCGGCTGGCCGATCGTCGGCAATCCGGTGGGCCTTGGCATGCTGCCGGTCAAGCATGGCTCGCCGACGGTGCCGATGCCGGGTTACGACGTGCAGGTCATCGACGATGCCGGCCAGCCGGTGGCGACCGGGACGCTCGGCAACGTGGTGATCAGGCTGCCGCTGCCGCCGGGCTGCCTGCCGACCCTGTGGAACGCGCCGGAGCGCTTTCATGCAAGCTACCTGGAGGCGTTCCCGGGCTACTACCAGACGGCGGATGCCGGGATCATGGACGAGGACGGCTACCTCTTCGTCATGGCGCGCACCGACGACATCATCAATGTCGCCGGCCACCGGCTGTCGACGGGGGGCATGGAGGAGGTGCTGGCAAGCCACAAGGACGTTGCCGAATGCGCGGTCGTCGGAATTTCCGACAGTCTGAAGGGACAGGCGCCTTGCGGCTTCGTCGTGCTGAAAGCGGGTGTCAACCGGCCGCATTCCGAGATCGAGAAGGAGTTGGTGGCGCTGGTGCGCGAGAAGATCGGGCCGGTTGCCGCGTTCAAGCTGGCGATCACCGTCGACCGGTTGCCGAAGACGCGCTCCGGCAAGATCCTGCGGGCGACGATGCGGCAGATCGCCGACGGCGCCGACTACCGCATGCCGGCGACGATCGACGATCCGGCGATCCTCGACGAGATCGAAAGCGCCCTCAAGGAACGCGGGCTGGCGGTGTGACGCCGGCGGCGGATTTGCGGTAACGCAGCGTCCGCCTTGCCCCCGGCCGGCCGGAGCACCGGAACCCGGGAGATGTCGGCGCGGCTGATCGACAGGGAGCTCTTGCCGGCCTATGTTCGCGCGCATGGGGGATTATGTCCCGCCCCGGGACGCGTCCCCTGCCACTCATTCCGAATGACAGTTGCGAGGAACTCCGTGTCCCTGGAAAACAAGGTAGCCATCGTCACCGGCGCGGCCGGCGGCATCGGTTTCGCGATCGCCCGTCGCTTCCTGAGCGATGGTGCGAAGGTGGTCATCGCCGACGTGGACGACACGCGCGGCGAGGCGGCCGAGGCCGAACTCAAGGCGCTTGGCGAGGTGCGCTACGTGCATTGCAACGTGGCCGAGAAGCTCGACGTGCGCAATCTGGTGGCCGCGACGCTGGACGCGTTCGGCGACATCGACATCCTGGTGAACAATGCCGGCATCGTCATCGGCGGCGATTTCCTCGAGCTGGAGGAGGCGGATTTCGAGCGCGTCCTGGCGGTCAACCTGAAGGGCGCCTTCCTGTGCAGCCAAGCGGTCGCGCGCCACATGGTCGACAAGGTCAAGGAGGGCGGCAAGCCGGGCGTGATCATCAACATGTCGTCGGTGAATGCCGTCTTCGCCATTCCCAACCAGGTGCCCTACTCGGTTTCCAAGGGCGGGCTCAACCAGCTCACCAAGGTGGCGGCCCTGTCGCTGGCGCCCTACGGCATCCGCGTCAACGGCATCGGCCCGGGCTCGATCATGACGGAGATGCTGGCCTCGGTGAATTCCGACAAGGCGGCGCGCATGCGGGTGCTGTCGCGCACACCGCTCGGCCGGGTCGGCGAGCCGTCCGAGATTGCCGGCGTCGCGGCGTTCCTGGCCTCCGACGATGCGAGCTATGTCACCGGCCAGACGGTTTATGCCGATGGCGGCCGACTGCCGCTGAACTATACGGTGCCGGTCACCGAGGAAGACTGATCCCGGGTTCGTCCGGTGCCCGCAAGGGCGCCGGACGCAGCCTGACCCCCACCTGACTTTCCGGACACGCGAACATGCTCGAGATGCGCAGGACCGGCGATGCCTGTGACGAGGCGCGCCAGCGGATCCTGGACACGCTCACCGCCCATTCGGACGCGGCGGGCCATCCTTTTCGCCCGCAAACCCTCTCCCTGGAAGCGTGGGACGGGGAGACCTATCTCGGCGGCATCATTGCGCGCAGCGTTTCCGACTGGACCTTCATCGAGCTCCTCGCGGTGACCGAGGCCGCGCGCTCGCGCGGCATTGGCCGCAGCCTTGTCGAGGCCGTGGAGGAGGAGGCGCGGCGGCTGGGTTCCCTCGGCCTGTGGCTCGATACGTTTTCCTATCAGGCGCCGGACTTTTACCGGAAGCTGGGTTTCGAGGAATTCGGACGCATCAGCGACCATCCCCGCGGACGGGACCGGGTCTTCCTTCTCAAGCGGTTCGCCTGAACAGCGCAGCCGTCCTAGAGCAGACGCCCCGGAGGCGAGACGGTGTCCGCTCACTCCGGAAGGGGAAGCCTGTCGCGGGCCGGGGAAAAGGCCTGCGCGCCGCTTTCGAACTGCAGCTTGGCGAGCTTGGCGTAGAGGCCGCCGCTGGCGACGAGTTCCTCGTGACGACCGCTTTCCACGATCCGCCCGCCATCCATGACGATGATGCGGTCGGATTTCAGAACGGTGGCGAGACGGTGGGCGATGACCAGCGTGGTGCGACCCTGCATGAGTCGCTCCAGGGCGCCCTGGACAAGCGTCTCGCTCTCCGCGTCAAGCGCGCTGGTTGCCTCATCGAGAAGCAGGACGGGCGCGTCCTTGAGGATCGCCCGGGCGATGGCGACGCGCTGGCGCTGCCCGCCGGACAACGTCACGCCGCGCTCGCCGACCGGCGTGTCGTAGCCCTCCGGCATTGCCTTGATGAACAGGTCCGCGGACGCGGCGGTGGCCGCCGCCTCGATCTCGGCGCGGGTCGCATCCGGACGACCGAAGGCGATGTTCTCGGCGATGCTGGCGCCGAAAACCGTGGTGTCCTGAGGCACAAGCGCGATCTGGCGGCGAACCTCTTCCGGATCGCAGTCGCGCAGGTCGAGGCCATCGATGCGGACGGCGCCCGTGCCCGGGTCGTAGAAGCGCATCAACAGATGGAACAGCGTCGACTTGCCGGCGCCGGACGGGCCGACAATGGCGACGGTCTCGCCGGGCGCGACCGCAAGGTCGACGCCATGGAGGACGGGAAGTTCCCCCGCCTGCCGGTAGGAGAAACCGACGCGTTCGAAACGCACCTCTCCCGCGACGCGCTTCGGCAGCGGCCTGGGGTCGCGCGGGGCGGCGATCTCCGGTTCGATGCGCAGCAGTTCCGACAAGCGTTCGGCAGCGCCGGCGGCGAGCGAGATCTCGCCCCAGACCTGGCTGAGTTCGCCGAGCGCGCCGGCGGCGAAGATCGAATAGAGCAGGAACTGGCCGAGCTCTCCGGCAGTGATGCGGCCGTTGAAGACGTCGCTGGCGCCCACCCAAAGCACGGTGACGACGCTGGAGGCGATGACGAACATGGCGAAGGCGGTGAGCAGCGCGCGGGCGCGGATCGCCTTCAGCGCGGCGCCGAAGGCCTCCTCGACGGCAGCGGCGAAGCGCCGGCCGGCGAAGCGCTCGTTGGTGAAGGCCTGCAGGGTGCGGATTGCGCCGAGCGATTCCGAGGCATAGGCGGACGCGCCGGCGAGCGTGTCCTGCGCATGGCGGGAGCGCCGGCGCACGGAGCGGCCGAAAGCGATCAGCGGCAGGACGATGACGGGGATGGCGCCGAGCACGAACAGCGACAGGCGGGGGCTGGTCACCACCATCATGGCAGAGGCGCCGGCGAACATCATCAGGTTGCGCATGGCGATGGAGGCACTCGCACCGACCGCCGACTTGACCTGGGTCGCGTCCGCGGTGAGCCGGGAGACCATCTCGCCGGACCTGGCGCTGTCGAAATAGGCCGGCGACAGGCGCACCAGATGGGCGAAGACGTCGGCGCGCAGATCCGCAACGATGCGCTCGCCCAGCGAGGTGACGAGGTAGTAGCGCAGCGCGGAAAAGGTGGCGAGCGCGGCGGCAACGGCGATCAGCACGGAGAAATAGTTGTCGACCAGCGAGGGATCGTCCGCGCCGAAGCCGAAGTCGATCATCCGGCGGATCGCCACGGGCAGCAGCAATGTCGTGGCGGAGGCGCCCAGAAGTGCAAGGAACGCAAGCAGCACCCGGCCGCGATAGGTCGCCAGATAGGGCAGGAGGGCGGCCAGTGGCCGGATATCACGCTTGCCGCCGCGATCGGGCGATGATGGGGAACCGTATCGGGACACGTTTGTTGTTTTCTCCGTTGAGGCCCTTTCGGCGCGTGGCGATGCGAGGCCGCCTGTCGCAATCCGCCGGACCATAGCGGGTCGCGCAGGGCAGGCCAACCGGTTGCGCATGGTCCGATTGCCGCGCCGCCGGGCAGGAGCCGAGAGGGGTTCGAGAGGGAGGCAAGAGATCGCGTCGCGGCCTTGTTTTCCCGGGGCGGATAGGCTATAGGCTCGCGCTCAAGGTTTCGGCTCGCTCGTGCTTCCGGCGCGGGGGACCGCAAATTCGTGCAGTCGTCATGTGATGCGACTTCCGCCGGATGGCCGGGAGAGGCTTGCGTGACACGGCTCGCCGACACTGTTTCAACCAGAACGCGCCGCGCCTCCCCAGGGCCGGTGTCTGCCGCAGGCACGGGGACGAGAAGATGAAGAAGGACATTCATCCCGCATACCACTCGATCAAGGTGGTGATGACGGACGGCAGCGAGTTCCAGACCCGCTCCACCTATGGCGACGAGGGCGACACGCTGCAGCTCGACATCGATCCGCGCACGCATCCGGCGTGGACGGGCGGTGATCGCCAGCTGATGGACCGTGGCGGCCGCGTTTCGCGCTTCAAGAACAAGTATGCGGGTTTCCTCGGCAACTGATTGCCGGACGATCCGGCCCGGACTTTCGGGCACGAACAACAAAAAACCCCGGCCGTCTGGCCGGGGTTTTTTGTTGTGCACGGAACGAAGGGGCCTGCAGGCGGGGGCTCCCGCCTGCCATCGCCTGCGGGATCAGCGCAGGCGATCAGCGCCGCTTCCGGCGCCGAATGCGGCGGTCAGGACATTGAGCTGTGCCGCGACGGGATTTTCCGCGCGGACCTCGCCATGGCTGCTCTCGTGGATCATGCGGTCGAGATGAACGATGCGTTCCTGCAGGCGCACCGAACGCTCGATCAGGTCGCGAAGCTGCTCGGGCAGGTCCTGCCAGCCGGGGCCGCCACGCGTCGAGGAGAGCGTGTCGAGGCGCACCTTGTTCTTCTCGCTGCCGGCCTGCTCCGGCGACATCTCGCCTTCGTTGACTGCGCGCTGCAGCAGCAGCCAGGATGCCATCTGCATCAGGCGGGTTGTCAGGCGCATGGATTCGGTCGCATAGGCGAGCGAGGCCGCGCGCGGCAGGGACTTGGATTCCACCCGGCCGTCACCGTCGAGATAGGCCGCCGTCTCCTCGACCAGGGCCATGCCATCGCGAAACAGCGCCTGGAACATGTCCGAATTGGCCAGGCGATCGGCGAAGTCGATGGGTCCTTCCCGCCTCGTGGATGAGAACCAGTCCGTCATGTGCCAGTGCCTCCTGTTCCCTGTCTTCTTGTCTCAATGCTTGCGTGCCGCCACGCATCGGGGGGCCGGTGCCGGTTCGGGTTGCGTCTCTTTGGCGACGGGGATTGTCCCTTGCTGTCGCGTCTGTGGACACTTGTCCCGTTTTGGGCCGCAGCCGGCGGCGTCAACACTTGTCTCGCAATCATCGTGCCACGACAGAGGATCGCGAAAATCGCGACCGACCCGGGATACACCGAAGTGCCGGGCAAAAAAAGAGCCGCGTGGCCGCGGCTCGAAGTGATTAACAGGGAGGCGTCAAACAGAGTGGACAGGAGCCACTCGAAATCCAGATGACTGGATACCCCCAGTTATGATTTAGAAAGCTTAATGAATGGTAAATGTCTAAAATTTTAATGAAAGGCGCAACTTCACCCAAGGTCGCGCCCGGCGATTTCCCAAGTAAAAATCACCTCTTACACCAAGGTTGTTTGCATTGGTCTATTTTCGGAAGAGGGCATCCGCCGCGGCGAGCACGCCGCCGCGTGCGGACCGTTCGGCTTCCGTACGGTCGATCTCGCCCTGGAGCAGGAGGATCCTCGCGCCGAGTTCATCCACAGAAAGTCGGGAAAGGTCCTCTCCAACGACCACGGGGGTCGGCATGACCTGGGTCGGGAGGCTGTCATCCTGAGGCATCTGTCCTTGTCTCCTGGCAAAATGGCTCTTGCAGACCGGACAGGATGTCAGGCCCTTGGCCGTCCCGTCAATTGTCACGCCGCCCGCGAACGCTTAAACCGGAAGCTTGAAGCCAAGTCCGGGAGGGAAACGCCGATGACCGAAACGCCGCGCATGATGACCGCAATCGGCTTTGAAAGCCCCGGGGGGCCGGACGTTCTGGTGCCGATGGAGCGGCCGACGCCATCGGCTCGCGCGGGCGAAGTGCTGATCGAGGTGGCGGCAGCGGGCGTCAACCGTCCCGATGTGCTGCAGCGGATGGGAAGCTATCCGCCGCCGAAAGGCGTGACCGACATTCCAGGGCTCGAGGTGGCGGGCAGCGTGGTGTCCGTCGGCCCCGGTGTGACAGATCT
Source organism: Stappia sp. (assembly GCF_048261845.1). Lineage (GTDB taxonomy): Bacteria > Pseudomonadota > Alphaproteobacteria > Rhizobiales > Stappiaceae > Stappia. Next base: position 12,798 of record NZ_JBLXFR010000002.1, read on the forward strand.
GGCGCCGGGGGACCGCGTCTGCGCGCTGGTGCCGGGCGGCGGCTATGCGGACTATGTCACGGCTCCGGCCGGAAGCGTCCTGCCCGTGCCCGCCGGCCTGTCGATGACCGAGGCCGCGGCCCTGCCGGAGACGTTTTTCACCGTGTGGACCAATGTCTTCGACCGGGTCGGCCTGACATCGGGCGAACGGTTTCTCGTCCATGGCGGCACGTCGGGTATCGGCACGACCGCGATCCAGCTTGCCAAGGCCTTCGGGGCGGAGGTTTTCACGACCGTCGGATCGGAGGAGAAGGCGCAGGCGGCGCGTGCGCTCGGCGCAGCGCATGCGATCAACTACAACACGACCGACTTCGTCGAGGCGATCATGGCCGCGACCGGGGGCGAGGGTGTCCACGTGATCCTCGACATGGTCGGGGGCGACTATGTCGAGCGCAACTGGAAGGTGGCGGCGGTCGAGGGCCGCATCTGCCAGATCGCCACCCTCAACGGCGTTGCCGAGCAGGTCAATTTCTCGCGGCTGATGGTCAAGCGGCTGACGCATACCGGCTCGACGCTCCGGCCGCGCGATGCCGCGTTCAAGGCGGCGATCGCCACAAGCCTGCGCGAAAAGGTCTGGCCGCTGATCGAGGCAGGCACCGTGCGGCCCGTGATGGATTCAACCTTTCCGCTGCGTGAGGCCGCCGCCGCCCACGCCCGGATGGAAAGCTCGGGCCACATCGGAAAGATCGTGCTTTTGACTGATCACGGCGCGTGATCCATGTTTGATTTCGGGGCGGGGAGCGCGTATAAGCCTTGCAGTTCCCCTTCCATGCGACAGATTTAGGCTTTGCCGGTTCCTGCGCTTCAAGTGCGGGCCCTCGGCGGAGCGAACAGGAGGCATTTACACATGGCGACCACTCCCTTGATGCCCAAGGCGACGGCCGTGTGGCTCGTGGATAACACGTCCCTCAGCTTCGAACAGATTGCGGACTTCTGCAAACTGCACCCGCTTGAGGTCAAGGCGATCGCCGATGGCGAGGCGGCTCAGGGTATCAAGGGCCTCGACCCCGTCATGACCGGGCAGCTGACACGCGAGGAGATCGAGAAGGCACAGGGCGATGTCGCCTACCGGTTGAAGCTCCAGGAGACCAAGACCCGGGTGCCGGAGAGCAAGCGCAAGGGGCCGCGCTACACGCCGGTGTCGCGCCGCCAGGACCGGCCGAACGCCATTCTCTGGCTGGTGCGCAACCATCCCGAACTCAAGGATGCGCAGATCATGCGGATGGTCGGCACCACCAAGCCGACGATCCTGGCGATCCGCGAGCGCACCCACTGGAACTCCAACAACCTGACGCCGATGGACCCGGTGACGCTGGGCCTGTGCAGCCAGATCGAGCTCGACATGGAAGTCGAGAAGGCCTCGAAGAACCTGCCGCCGCGCCCCGAGGGCGAGTATGTCGAGGAGACGCTGCTGCCGGTCGACGAGACGACGTCGGAAGACGCCATGGCGGCCGCCTTCGCCCGGCCCGCGCCGTCGCAGCCCAAGGACGAAGAGATCGACGCCGACGCCGTCTTCGCCAAGCTCAACTCGCTCAAGGGCAAGAAGGCCGACGAGGACGAAGACGAAGACTGAACCTGGCGCGCGCCACGGAAAAACGGCAAGGCCGCCCGAATTTCGGGCGGCCTTTCTTGTGGGCGAATGTCAGACGCAGCCGGCCTGCTTGACCACCCGCCGGGTCGATGGCGGATGTTTGGCCAGTTTCGCGGCCGGCCGGATCGGCCGCCTGGTGAAATTGCCGCCGCAATTCGGGCAGCGGCCTTTCAGGACATTTTGCACGCAGTCGCTGCAAAAGGTGCATTCGTAGGTGCAGATCATCGCGTCTTCGGAATCCGGGGGCAGGTCCCGGTCACAGCACTCACAGCCAGGGCGAAGTTCGAGCATGGCGAGGTCCTCCTCGCACAAGGGCTAGCCGAGGCAGGATCGGCCGGTAAAGAACCAGTCGGCGACGATATCGCCAAACCGGTCGCCAAACCGGCAGGCGGCCCGGGTCAGCGCTCCGTCAGTTTCAGCTCGATGCGACGGTTGCGGGCAAGCGCCTCGTCGCTGTTGCCGTCCTCCAGCGGCTGGAATTCGCCGAAGCCGGCGGCAACCAGCCGTTTGGGATCGACGCCCTGGTCGATGAGATAGCGGACCACGGAAATGGCGCGGGCCGCCGACAGTTCCCAGTTGTTGCGGAAGCGGCCCGTTCCCGAAAGCGGGCGGGCATCGGTGTGGCCGTCGACGCGGAGCACCCAGTTGATCTCCGCCGGGATCTGGACGGCGAGTTCCTTGATCGCGTCGGCGAGCTTCTGCAGCTCCGCCTCGCCCTCCGGGTTGATCGTCTCGGCGCCGGAAGAGAACAGGACCTCGGACTGGAACACGAAGCGGTCGCCGACGACGCGGATGTCGGAGCGCTGCGACAGGATCTCGCGCAGCCGGCCGAAGAAGTCCGAGCGGTAGCGCGACAGTTCCTGCACGCGCTGGGCCAGCGCCACGTTGAGCCTGCGGCCGAGGTCGGCGATCTTCGCCTGGCTCTCCCGGTCGCGGTTCTCGGAGGCGTCAAGCGCATCCTCGAGAGCGCCGATCTGGCGGCGCAGGGCGGAGATCTGCTGATTGAGCAGTTCCACCTGCGACAGGGCGCGTTGCGAGATGCGGCGCTCCTCGTCGAGCGCGCTCTCGACCCCGGCAAGCGCGCCGCCCGTTTCGTCGGCGCGACTTGAAGAGGCGTCGAGCAGGCCCTGGAGCCGCTCGCGCTCGGCTTCGGAATCGCCGAGATTGGCGGACAGGGAGGCGATCGTGTCCTGCAGGTCGCGGCCGGAGGCGCGCTCGAGCGCGAGCAGTTCGGTCAGTTCGCTGATCTGGGCGTTGAGACGGTTGAGCACCGTGTCGCGGCCGGACAATTGCTGGCCGAGGAAGAACTGGGCGAGGACGAAGATCGACAGCAGGAAGATGATGACGAGCAGCAGCGAGGCCATCGCGTCGACAAAGCCCGGCCAGTAGTCCGTGCGTGCGTCCCGCCGCCTCATCCGCGTGCCGGCCATGGTCAGTCCGTTTCCTTGCGGCGCGTCATCCGGCGCCGCATCACTTCGGCTCGTCCTTGATGCGCTCGAAGGCGCTCGACATGGAGCGCAGCAGCTTCTCGATGCGCTTCTGCTGCTCCGACTGCTCGTCGGCCCAGTCCCGCATCATCTGCTGTTCGTTGCGCACGTGCTGGACAAGGCCCTGGATGCCCTCGGCGAGATTGGCCATCGCCACGGCCGCGTTCCGGCCGGCGCCGCCGCCACCTTCGGCCACGGCCTTGCGCAGGCTGTCGATGGCAAAGCGCAGCTCCACGAGGCCGGACGCACTGCCACCGCCCTCCTCCGGCTCGATGTCGGTCAGCGTGGACAGCCAGTCCTCCAGCTCGTTGTAGAAGCGGTTCTGGGCCTGTCCGGTCTGCAGGTCGAGGAACCCCAGGATGAGCGATCCCGTCAGGCCGAAAAGGGAGGAGGAGAACGCCGTGCCCATGCCGGAGAGCGGCGCCTCGAGGCCGGCCTTGAGGTCCTCGAAGATGACATTGGCATCGCCCGACCCGACATCGAGGCTCTGGATCGTGACGTTGACGGACCCGACTGTCTGCAGCAGGCCCCAGAACGTGCCGAGCAGGCCGAGAAAGACGAGCAGGCCGGTCAGGTAGCGCGCCATCTCGCGCGCCTCGTCGAGGCGCATGCCGATGGAATCGAGTATCGAGCGCATCGTCGCCGGCGACAGGATCGTCTCGCCGGCCCGGTTGCCGAGCAGGGTCGCCATCGGGGCGAGGAGCACGGGCGGGCGGCGCACCTCGATGCCCGGATCGCCAAGGCGGAAACCGTTGACCCAGTTGACCTCCGGCATCAGGCGAATCACCTGGCGGATGGCAAGCAGGATGCCGACGAGGCCCGTGCCGATGATCAGCCCGTTGAGACCGGGGTTGCTCATGAAGGCGGAGGCGATCTGGCGGTAGAGGATCAGCGCGATAAACGCGACCACCGCCAGGAAAATCATCATCCGGATCAGATAGACCCAGGGGCTGGACAGGCTGTACGGATCGTAGGCACGCGCCATGACGGCTTGTCTTCTCCCGGTTTTAGGACAAGCCCTTGATAGCGTGATTTTCCCCGCAGTGAAAAGCCGTAAAGTGCCAGGCCATGCGGCCGGTGCGTGCCGGTCAGCTCCGGGCGTTGACGAGCAGCTTGCGCAACTGGCCCTGGACCTGCTCGTTTCCGGCAACGATCGAGCGGGTTTCGAACATCTGGTCCCCGCCATCGATATCGGTGACGTAGCCGCCCGCCTCACGCACCATCAGCAGGCCGGCAGCCATGTCCCAGGGCGACAGGCCATGCTCCCAGAACCCGTCATAGCGTCCGGCAGCCGTCCAGGCGAGATCGAGGGCCGCGGCGCCGCAGCGGCGCAGGCCGGCGACTTCGCCCATGACGTGGCGGATCTCCTTCAACGAGCGGGCATGGTCGCCGACGCCGAGGAAGGGAATGCCGGTGCCGATGACGCAGTCCGGCAGCGACTTGCGCGCCGCAACCCGCAGGCGGCGATCGTTCATGAAGGCGCCGCGGCCGCGTTCGGCGGTGAACAGCTCGTCCATCGCCGGGTTGTAGATCACGCCGGCGACGATCACGCCCTCGCGCTCGAGCGCGATCGAGACGTTGAAGATCGGGATGCCGTGCAGGAAGTTCGTCGTGCCGTCGAGCGGGTCGACGATCCAGCGGTGCTGGGGGTCCTCGCCCTTGATGACACCGGATTCCTCCATGAGGAAACCGTAGTCCGGACGTGCCTTCTGCAGCTCCGTGCGGACGATCTTTTCGGCGGCGATGTCGGCGGCGGAGACGAAATCGCTCGGCCCCTTGCGCGAGACCTGCAGGTTCTCCACCTCGCCGAAGTCGCGGGCGAGGCTGCGACCGGCCTTGAGCGCGGCCTGGACCATGACATTGAGAATAGCGGAGCGGGACATTGCGTTACCTGGCAGGTGTCGGCGCGCGCCGGCAGGCGGTGCGCGGAAGAAGGGGAGAGCCGCCGGCGACCAGTGGCTGCCGGCGGGAAGGACAGCGAAGCTCAGTCGGCGCGGCGCACGTATTCGACGAGTTCGGTGTCGACGACGATGCGCTCGCCGGCGGTGATGAACGGCGGCACCATGACGCGAACGCCGTTTTCCAGAATGGCGGGCTTGTAGGACGAGGACTGCGTCTGGCCCTTGACCACGGCGTCGGCCTCGGTGATCTCGAGCGTCACATACTGGGGTAGGGTGATGCCGATCGGCTTCTCCTCGTGCAGCTCCAGCGTCACCATCATGCCGTCCTGCAGGAACGCGGCACGCTCGCCGACGAAATCGGCCTGCAGCTCGATCTGCTCGTAGGTTTCGGTGTCCATGAAGACGAGCATCTCGTCCTGCGGATACAGGAACTGGAAGTCCTTCTGCTCGAGGCGGACGCGCTCGACCTTGTCGGCGGAGCGGAAGCGCTCGTTGAGCTTGCGCCCGTCGATGAGGTTCTTCATCTCGATCTGGGCGAAGGCGCCGCCCTTGCCGGGCTTGACGTGCTCCGCCTTGACCACCGCCCACAGGGTCTCCTGGTGCAGCAGCACATTGCCGGGCTTGATTTCGTTGCCGTTGATTTTCATGAATTCGGTTTCCGTCTCTGGCTGCCTTGCGGCTCCGCGCGCGGAGCGCGCGCGATCCGGCGGGGTCTGGTTTTGCTCATGCCCCTTCGGCGGGTCGCGTGCGGGGTGTGCCGGATGTGGCAAAAATCCTGGCCGCCGTCACGGGCCCGCGCGCCTCTCGCCGGACAGGTGCCGCGCCGGTCCTTCTGCCTGCCGCGAGACGCGGAACGGCCGGGAGCGGGCACGATGTTCGGTGCGCGGCCTGTCCACCACACTTCGGGTCGCCAATCAAGCAAAAACGCGGAATGCGGGCCCCGGAGCGTGCGGGATCGGCGGGTAGGTCGGCTCAGGGGGTCTCGGACAAAGATTCGGGCGCGGGCGTGTCGAGCACCGTGGAATAGCCTTGCGCGAAGCTCTCCGCCTTCTGCCTGGTCTCCTCATCAATGGCCGTCAGAACGCCGTCGAGTTCCAGGTCGGAGATGCCGAGCGCCCGCGCGGCAAGGTGCCAGCCGGCGGCTTTTTCGAGGTCCACCGGACGCCCGCGACCAAAGGCATAGAGGCGAGCAAGGCGGTTCATGGCGACCGGGTTGCCAGCCGTGGCTGCCCGCTCGAACCAGTCGGCCGCTTCCGCCTCGTCGGGCGCGACGCCACGGCCGTTGAAACGCAGGATGGCGTAGCGGACCTGGGCGCCGACATGACCCTGGCGAGCGGCGCGGCCCATCCAGAACGCGGCCCGGCCCTCGTCACGGATGTCGGCGGGACCGTCGAGGTGGAACTGGGCCAGCTGGAAGCGGGCGTCGACATCGCCGAGTTCGGCGGCCTTCTGGAGCAGCTCAAGCGCCTTGTCCGGGTCGAACGGGCGGCCCTCGCCGGTGCGGTGGAGGCCGGCGAGATTGTAGATTGCCTCCGAGATGCCGGCCTTGGCAGCGATCTCGAACATGTCGCCGGCGGCGGCGTTGTCCTGTTCGACGCCGATCCCGTTGAGAAGCATCAGGCCGTAGCGGAGAGCGGCAGGGATGTTGCCGCCCTTGGCGGCCAGTTCATACCAGCTCGCAGCCTTGCGTGCGTCGCGTGGCACGCCGTGCCCTGTCTCATAGAGGACGCCGAGCAAGGTCTGTGCAGCGGTGTCGCCGGCTTCGGCGCGCGGGGTGGCAAGGGACAGGGCGGTGAGGTACCAGCCGCGCTGGAAGGCCCCGTAGGCATAGTCGCGGGTTTCCCCCTCGACATCGAGCGGCAGCGGCGGCTGCACGGCGACCGGCGGGGAGAGGACCGGAATGTCTTCCTCCCCGTTCTGCGCCTTGGGCACGATCGGAGGAAGATTGATGGTCTGGTCCGCCGCGGCTTCGCCGGCGTCGACCGCAGCATCCGCGTCGCCGGTCGGGGCGAGGGGAGCAGCTTCAGGGGTCGGAACAGCGGAGGTGGTGTCCGAAGGGACAGCGCCGTCGGTGGCCGTCTGCGCGAAGGCAGGCCGGAGCAGGGCAGTCTCGACCAGTGCGATCTGGGCCGCGGCGAGCAGCACGGCCAGCATGCCTTTCCCCAAGAGATGCCGTCCGGCGCGGGTCATCCGTTGTCGACCTCACCCAGTTCGTGGCGCGAGAGGATCTCGTTGGCGGCGCGGACCGCCACTTCGGGGCCGTCCGGATGGTCCCAGATGGCGGCCCGGGCGGCGACGAAATCGGCGCCGGTGGCGGCGGCGGTCTCGATGCCGGCAAGTGCGTGCCCGCTGAGGGCAACGCATGGCGTCTCGAACATCTCCGCCCACCAGGCGGCGAAGTCGAGCGTCTTGCGGTGCGGTTCCTCGTCCTCTTCCCGGGCAAGAAGGCCGAAGAAGACATAGTCGACGCCGAGCTCGGCGGCGGTCATCGCATCGTGCCTGGTGCGAATGTCGCCGACACCGACAATGCCGGCCGGGCGGAACGTTTCAAGCGCCTGCTTCAGGTCGTCCATGCCGGTATCGACATGGATGCCATCGGCGCGGCTGCGCCCGGCCGTGCGGCTGTCATTGTGGATGAGTACGGCGGTTCCGGCCTTCTGCGCCATGGGAACGATGCGTTCGGCGATCTTCTGGAAGCCGTTTTCGCCCCAGCCGCCATCGGCAATCATCAGGCAGGCGACGTCGCCACCGGAAAGCGCTGCCGCGAGCTGGTCCGGGAAGCGGTCGATGTCGAGATCTTCAGGTGTAATCAGGTACAGGCGCGGGTGCACGGCGCGTGTCCTTCCGGTTCGCGGGGCCCATCGGCGTGACCGGCCCCTGAATGGCGGCCGATCACGGCAAAAGAGGGGCGAAACCGCCCCTCCCGTCAAGTGTCATCAAGGGTGGGAGGCGGCTCAGGCCGTCTCCAGGGCCTTGTTCCATTCGCCCTTGGCTGCAAGGCCGTTCATCCTGGCGCGGTGCAGGAAGGCGGCCTGTGCCGCCGGAACGTTCTCCGGCTTGCCGCCCCAGGCCTTCAGAGCCGACTGCTGCAGGGCGCGACCATACGAGAAGGTGAGCTTCCACGGCAGCGGGCCGGAGGCGTTCATCAGGTGCAGGTGCTCGGTCGCCAGCTCGTCCGACTGGCCGCCGGACAGGAAGGCGATGCCGGGAACAGCTGCCGGAACCGTCGCCTTGAGGCAGCGCAGGGTCAGCTCGGCGACCTCCTCGGCCGATGCCTGGAAGGAGGCGTTCTTGCCCGGCACGATCATGTTCGGCTTGAGAATGATGCCTTCCAGCATCACGTCCATCTGGAACAGCTCGGAAAACACCGTGTTGAGCGTCCACTCGGTGACTTCGTAGCAGGTCTCGATGTCATGCGAGGCCGAGGGGCCGTCCATCAGCACTTCCGGCTCGACGATCGGAACGATGCCGGCTTCCTGGCAGAGCGCGGCGTAACGGGCCAGCGCATGGGCATTCGACTGGATGCAGGTGCTCGACGGGTGACCGTCTTCCTCGTTGATGTCGATCACGGCGCGCCATTTGGCGAAACGTGCGCCGAGCTCGTAATATTCGGCAAGGCGCTCGCGCAGCCCGTCAAGACCTTCGGTGACAGTCTCGCCCGGGAAGCCGGCGAGCGGCTTGGCGCCCTTGTCGACCTTGATGCCCGGCACCGCGCCGGCCTTGCGGATCATCTCCACGAAGGGGGTGCCGTCGGCGGCCTTCTGGCGCAGCGTCTCGTCGAAGAGGATGACGCCGGAGATGCAGTCGGTCATCGCCTCGGCGCTGGAGAACAGCATCTCGCGATAGGCGCGGCGGTTGTCCTCGGTGTTCTGCGTTCCGATCTGGTCGAAGCGCTTCTGGATGGTGCCGGTGCTTTCGTCGGCGGCCAGAATGCCCTGGCCTGTCGCCACCATGGCCTCGGCAATGTCTTCGAGACGTTCACTCATCCGATGCGTCCTCTTCTTTCCATTCGCTTGATGCCGCCGCGCGGCGGCTGGCGGGTTTTTATCAAAAACGCCGCGCTTTTGAAGGCGCGGCGCAGGGTGTTTCACCGAAAGGATTAATCCTGCAGCGCAACCACACCCGGCAGGGCCTTGCCTTCGAGCCATTCGAGGAAGGCGCCTCCGGCCGTGGAGACGTAGGAAAAGTCGTCCGCGGCGCCGGCATGGTTGAGCGCGGCGACCGTGTCGCCACCACCGGCCACCGTGACGAGCGGGCCGTTCTTGCTGCGCGCGGCGGCATAGCGGGCGGCGGTGACCGTGGCGACATCAAAGGGTGCGATCTCGAAGGCGCCGAGCGGGCCGTTCCACACCAGTGTCGCGGCGGCATCGATTTTCGCCCTGACGTTGGCGACGGATTGTGCGCCGACATCGAGGATCATCGCGTCGGCGGGAACCGCGTCGACGGAAACGGTCTCGTTTGCGGCGCCGGCCCTGAACTCGCGCGCGACGACCGCGTCGACGGGCAGCACGATTTCGCAGCCCGATGCCTTCGCGGTCTCGATGATGCGGCGCGCCGTGTCGGCAAGCTCATGCTCGCACAAGGACTTTCCGACATCCTTGCCCTGTGCGGCAAGGAAGGTGTTCGCCATGCCGCCACCGATGACCAGCATGTCGACCTTCTTCACGAGGTTGTCGAGAAGCTCGATCTTGGAGGAGACCTTGGCGCCGCCGACAACGGCGAGGACCGGCCGCACCGGCGTCGTCAGAGCGGCGGCGAGAGCCTGCAGCTCGGCCTGCATGGTCCGGCCGGCACAGGCCGGCAGGCGCCGCGCGAGGCCCTCGGTCGAGGCGTGGGCGCGGTGCGCGGCGGAAAAGGCGTCGTTCACATACACATCGCCAAGGGCGGCCAGCGCATCGGAGAAGGCGGCGTCGTTCTTCTCCTCGCCGGCATGGAAGCGGGTGTTCTCGAGCAGTGCCACGTCGCCGTCCTTGAGACCGTCGACCGTGGCGGCGGCGATCTCGCCAATGCAGTCGGCGGCAAAGGCAACCGGCCGGCCAAGGCGTTCGGTCAGCGCGGCGGCCACCGGGGCAAGGCTCATCTCGGGCATGACGGCGCCCTTGGGGCGGCCGAAATGGGCAAGCAGGACGACGCGTGCTCCCTTGTCGGCAAGCTCGCGGATCGTCGGCAGGACGCGGTCGATCCGGGTCGCGTCGGTCACCTTGTTGCCGTCCATGGGCACGTTCAGGTCGACGCGCACCAGCACGCGTTTGCCGGACAGGTCACCCATGTCGTCGAGGGTCTTGAAAGTCATCGCTCGCTACCCGGTTGCATTGCGGCGGCGCCTCGCGCCGGCCATTGGCCTGCCAGGGGGCGTCGTCAGAGGCGCCTGGCGGGGTCTGTCACAGGATCGGGGCGACCTTGCGGCGGCCGCCCCGGCCGGCTTTCGCTCAGATCGCCTTCGCCAGTGCCACCGCGGTGTCCGACATGCGGTTGGAGAAGCCCCATTCGTTGTCGTACCAGGTCAGGATGCGCACCAGCGTGCCGTCCATGACCTTGGTCTGGTCCATGTGGAAGATCGACGAATGCGGATCGTGGTTGAAGTCGCTGGAGACCAGCGGCTCGTCGGTATAGCCGAGAATGCCCTTGAGCTTGCCGTCGGCCGCCGCGCGGATCGCGTCGTTGATCTCGGCGACGCTGGTCGAACGCTTGGCGACGAACTTCAGGTCGACGACCGAGACGTTCGGCGTGGGTACGCGGATCGAGACGCCGTCGAGCTTGCCGTTCAGCTCCGGCAGGACGAGGCCGACCGCCTTGGCCGCGCCGGTCGAGGTCGGGATCATCGACAGCGCCGCCGCACGACCCCGGTAGAGGTCCTTGTGCATCGTGTCGAGGGTCGGCTGGTCGCCGGTATAGGAGTGGATCGTCGTCATGAAGCCGGTCTCGATGCCGATCGCCTCGTTGAGGACATAGGCAACCGGAGCCAGGCAGTTGGTGGTGCAGGACGCGTTGGAGACCACCGTGTCGGCGCTGGTCAGCGTGCCGTGGTTGACGCCGTAGACGATCGTCTTGTCGGCGCCGGACGCCGGGGCGGACACCAGCACGCGCTTCGAGCCGTTGGCAAGGTGGACGGAGGCCTTCTCGCGATCGGCGAAGATGCCGGTGCATTCCAGCGCAACGTCGACGCCGAGGGCGCCCCAGGGCAGCTCCTTCGGATCGCGGATCGCGGTGACCTTGATCGGGCCGGTGCCGACGTCGATCGTGTCGCCGTCGACCGTCACCGTTGCCGGAAAGCGGCCATGGACAGAGTCGTAGCGCAGCAGGTGGGCGTTGGTCTCGACCGGTCCGAGATCGTTGATGGCAACGACCTGGATGTCGGTGCGGCCCGATTCCACGATGGCGCGCAGCACGTTGCGTCCGATGCGACCAAATCCGTTGATGGCAACCTTCACGGTCATGCTTGTCTCTCCTGTGGCGGCGAACCGCATCCTTGGGCGATGAACTGGCGGAGCCCGACCGTCTGGTAAGGAACTGTCCGGCTCTTGTCGTCATTGGAGCGCCGTCCGAGGGCGCCCGAACGCTGGTTACAGAAGCCTCGTCAAGGATGCAACGGGGTCCGGCAACATATATCTGTCGCGGGCGCGCCTGTCGCGCCTGCGCGCGGTGTCAAACGCCATTGTCGCGCCTCCGCACCGCGCCAAGCGCCTTCTCCAGAACGGCCTCGGCCTTGCGCCGCGCATCGGCGTCGAGCCGTCCGATGTCGAGGCGGAGGAACAGTCCTTCCTCCTCCTCCGTGATCGTTGCCGGGTCGAGCATGCCGAGGTCGTGCAGGCCCTCCCCCGCATAGGGCACGATCTCGCCGGGAATGCCCTTCAGCGTGATCGGCTCGAGCCGGCTGACGCGCACCCGGTCCTGCACATGGGCCCAGGTCTCGTAGGAGATGACGATGCCGCCGGGCTCTGCGATGCCCTGCAGGCGGGCGGCGAGGTTCGCCTCCGCACCGATGATCGTGTAGTCCATCCGGTCGGCGGATCCGAAATTGCCGACGTTGCAATACCCGGTGTTGATGCCCATGCGCACCTCGAAGGGCTTTTCGATGCCGCGCCGGTGCCACTGCGCCTTCAACTCCACCATGCGCCGCTGCATGGCGATGGCCATGTCCAGACAGGCATTGGCATCCTCGCGCGCGCCGCGCGTCTCCGGATCGCCGAAAAAGGCGAGGATCGCGTCGCCGATGAACTTGTCGACCGTGGCGCCGTGAGCCTGCGCGATGATGGACATCTCGGTGAAATACTCGTTGAGCAGGCTGGTGAGTTCCTCCGGCTGGAGATGCTCGGCCGTCTCGGTGAAGTCCTTGATGTCGGAGAAGAAGATGGTGAGCTTCTTGCGCTCCGTGGAGATCACCACGTCCTTCTCGCCGGAGAAGATCGACTTGTAGATCTGCGGCGAGAGGTATTTCGAGATCTTCATCGAAATCGAGGCGAGGAAGCCGTTGGCCTCCTCCAGCTCGGCGTTCATGCGCCGGAAGGCGTTGGCCTGGCGCCACTGCAGGCCGGCAAAGGCAATGCCGAAGGTGCCGGCACCGGCGAAGTAGAGAAAGAGATACTTGAAGGAAAAGAGGTTCCTGGCGATCGGCTGGTGAACGGTGATGGCCTGGATGCCGCGCACGTCGCCAACCTGCCAGTCGCGTTTCGGGCTTTCGGGATGGCTGTTGTGGCAGGAAACGCAGGCCTGACCCATGACGACCGGCACGGCCATGCGGATTTCGCGTTCGAACAGCGAGCCGGTGAATTCGGAGGCAATGTCATCGGGGGCGCGTGTCTCGCGGAACCGGGCCAGGGCGCGGGCCTCGAAGGCATCCAGCCTGTGGGACGCGCGATTTTGAAAGGACAGGTCGGAGACGAAACGGTAGTTGACATCGCCGCCGCCACGGCCGGCGATGACGCCGCCGAGCTCCAGCGACAGCGTGGCGGGGATCGGGACCGCGCCCGGCACGTCCTCGTAATTGTGCACGGCAACCGTGTCGCCGTCGAAACTTTCGACGCGGCCGACGACATTGGCGCCGTAATAGGCCCGGATGTCGGAGATCATGGCGTTCAGGGTGCGCGCCTGGATCGCCAGCGACGTATCGGAGAGGTTGCGCAGATCAAGCCAGACGGCCAGTGGCAGCAGGACAAGAGCGGCCAGAACGGCGCCGGCGAGAATCCATGGCCGCTCGGCGACCTTGCGCCAGAGGCTGTCGACGTTGCGATGGTTGTCGTCAGACTGCGGCACGGCGTCGATCTCCCGATGATCGACTGTTCTTACAACCGGGGGGCGCGTGGAGGCAACTGCGTGCAGGAGGGGCGGCACGCGGCCGCCCCGGTCCGATGTTCTCAGATCGCCTGGAGCCGGGCGTTGACCGCCGCGACAACGGCCTCGGCGGTGATGCCGAAGTGGCTGTAGAGCTGCTGGTAGGGGCCGCTGGCGCCGAAGCCGGTCATGCCGATGAAGATGCCGTCCCGGCCGATGATGCGGTCCCAGCCCTGACGGATGCCTGCCTCGACGGCGACGCAGACGCCGGCGCCGCCGATCATGTCGTCCTGGTAGTCCTGGGACTGGCGCTCGAAGCGTTCCATGCAGGGAACCGAGACGACGCGGGTGGCGGTACCGGCCGCCTCGAGCGCCTCGCGTGCGGCGAGGGCGATCTCGACCTCGGAGCCGGAGGCGAAGATGGTCACCGCCGGGGCCTCGTCGCTGTCCGCGACGACATAGGCGCCGCGCGCGGAGAGGTTCTCCGCCTCGTAGGTCTTGCGCACCGCCGGCAGGTTCTGGCGGGTCAGCGCCAGGACGCTCGGCGTGCCGGGGGTCTCCAGCGCCAGCTGCCAGCATTCCAGCGTCTCGGTGACGTCCGCCGGGCGGTAGAAGTCGAGATTGGGAATGGCGCGCAACGCGGCATAATGCTCGACCGGCTGGTGGGTCGGGCCGTCCTCGCCAAGGCCGATGCTGTCATGGGTCATCACATGGATGACGCGCTGCCCCATCAGGGCCGCAAGGCGCATCGCCGGGCGGGCATAGTCGGAAAACACCAGGAAGGTGCCGGAATAGGGGATCGTGCCGCCATGCAGGGCCATGCCGTTCATGGCAGCCGCCATCCCGTGCTCGCGAATGCCCCAGTGGACATAGCGGCCGGTGAAGTCGTCCGGGGTGATCGCCTTCGTGTCGGCGGTGCGGGTGTTGTTGGAACCGGTCAGGTCGGCCGAGCCGCCGATGGTCTCGGGAACGACCCTGGTGATGGTGCCGAGCACGTATTCGGATGCCTTGCGCGTCGCCATGACAGGCTTGTCCTGGGCGATCTGCTTCTTCAGCTTGTCCATCTCGGCGGCAAAGACGGCCGGGAGGTCGCCGCGCAGGCGCCGCTCGAACTCGCCGCGCAGTTCCGGATCGGCCGCCGCGAGCCGCTTCTCCCATTCCTTGCGCGTCTGGCCGGAGCGCAGCCCGGCGATCCGCCAGGCGTCGATGATGTCGCTGGGAACGTCGAAGGCCTCATGGGTCCAGCCGAGCGCCTTGCGGGTGGCGGCCAGTTCCTCGGCGCCGAGTGGCGAACCGTGCACCTTCTCGGAGCCGGCCTTGTTCGGCGCGCCAAAGCCGATGGTCGTCCTGGCCGCGATCAGGGTCGGGCGGTCGCTGTCACGCGCATCGTTGAGGGCGGCGGCGATGGCCACCGGGTCGTGGCCGTCAATGGCGACGGTGTTCCAGCCGCTCGCCTGGAAGCGCTCGATCTGGTTGGTGGAATCCGAGATCGAGACCTTGCCGTCGATGGAGATGCCGTTGTCGTCCCAGATGACGATGAGGCGGTCGAGCTTCAGGTGGCCGGCAAGCGAGATCGCCTCCTGGCTGATTCCCTCCATGAGGCAGCCGTCGCCGGCCAGCACATAGGTGCGGTGATCGACGATGTCCGCGCCGAACGTCTCGCGCAGATGCCTTTCGGACATGGCCATGCCGACCGCATTGGCGAGGCCCTGGCCGAGCGGACCCGTGGTCGTCTCGATGCCGGCGCCGTGGCCGAATTCCGGGTGGCCCGCGGTCAGCGCGCCGATCTGCCGGAAATTCCTGATCTGGTCGAGGGTGAAGTCCTCGGAGCCGAGCAGGTAGTGAACGGCATAGAGCAGCATCGAGCCGTGACCCGCGGACAGCACGAAGCGGTCACGGTCCGGCCAGTCCGGCCGGGTCGGGTCGTAGTGCATGACCTGCGTGAACAGCACGGTGGCGATATCGGCCGCGCCCATCGGCAGGCCGGGATGGCCGGACTTGGCCGCTTCCACGGCGTCGGCTGCGAGGAAACGGATCGCATTGGCCATGCGATTGTGCTTGTCGAGATCGGTCATCTGGTTCCGTTCGTCCCTGTCGGCGGCCCGCAAGGGCATGTAAGTCCTTGATACGGGCAGCCTTTCGGCCGCCCTGCTGGATCGCCCCGTGCCGCGTCTCCGGCTCTACCCGGGAGAGGCGGGCGCCGCGTCGGATATCCGACCGCGGGCCGGGGTGCTGGACCGCCGGCAATGTCGGTTTTTCGGTGGCCGGGACCGGCCGCCGCCGACCCCCTGCCGAGGCGGCCCGACAAATATCAGGAACCTTGGGCGAGTCAACAAAGCGGATGGCGGGAATGCGCAGTCTTGCCGATTGCATGCGCCGACCGGCGAAGATGCATCCGGCGGCCGGCCGATCTCGCATCGCGGGCAAAGGAATGCTATAGCGGCTTTTAACAAGCGCTTCGCGCGCGTCCTTAAAGCAAGGCACGCAGTTGGCGGCAACCGGGGATCGCGATGGACGACACATCGGGCATGACGAAGGATGGCGAGCACCGTCTTTCGGGACCGTCCGTTTCGCCCGGCCAAAGTGTCGAGGCGGCTCTCGACCGGCTGGCGCGCGCGGTGAACCGGCTCGACGCCGCCGTCCAGCGCCGGCTCGAGGCGGACATGTCCTTGAACGGACTGCAGGACGAACTGCAACGGCTGGGTGAGGACCGCTCGTCGCTGGCCGCGACGCTCGACACGGCGGAAACGCGTGTCGCCCGCCTGGAAGACGCCAACCGCGAAGTGTCGCGGCGTCTGGTTTCGGCAATGGAATCGATCCGTTCCGTCCTTGAAACCCACGGCGGTTGAAGGACGGACGAAGGGAACGCGGCAATGGCGCAGATTATCGTCACGATCAACGGGCGCAGCTTCCGGATGGCATGCGACGACGGGGAAGAGGAGCGGCTGACCGCGCTTGCCCGACGCTTCGACAGCGCCATCGACAGCCTGCGCGGCAGCTTCGGCGAGATCGGCGACCTGCGGCTGACCGTGATGGCCGGGATCATGGTGACCGACGAACTGGCGGAGCGCGAGCGGCGTCTCGCGGCGCTGCAGGACGAGGTGGAGAGCCTGCGCGAGGCCCGCAGGGCGGCGCTCGATCGCAACGCACGGGGCGATGCGGCGATCGCCGACAAGATCGTCACGGCGGCCGAGCGGGTCGAGGCGCTGGCCGACAGTCTCGCCCAGTCGATGCGACCGGCCGATGCCTGAAACGGGTGCGCGGGCCGGACCTGACGGCGGCCGCGTGACGGGTGCGGTGCCGGCATGCGAAAACGTGTGTTGTCAATCGGGGCGAACCATCCCTATATCGGTACCGGCGTGGCTGCGCGGTTCGTCAGGAGACATATCCCCGGGGCCTTACGCATCCCTAGGGAGCTGTTCCTTTCCCGGCCCGTGGGCCGGGAGACACGGCGCCCACCTACTTAGTAGGTTTCCCGGGATTGCAAACTCCAACGGCCGAGGTGGCCACGTCATGACCTCGGGCATCCGGCGACGCGATGCGGCAGACCCGGTTCCCGGGTCCTCCCCGGGGACCCCGTGTCCCGGGCGACTGCCGCCCTTCCCGTGCCAACCGTTTCCCTGCCGATCCGACACGGAGCGCGCCGCATGACCGCCCCCGACCGCTTCCCGCCCGCACCACAATCCAGCGTCTCCGCAATCAGGGCCGGGGAACCCTCGACCGTCAAGCTGGCTAAGGCCGCGTGCCGCAAGCTGGCGCTCGGCCTGCGCGGACAGTTGCCGCCGCTCGTTCGCGCCGAAGCGGGCCTGCATCTGGCCGACGCGGTCGACGCGCTCCGGTTTCCCGCCGGGGCCGTGGTTTCGGGGTTCTGGCCGATCCGCGACGAGATCGATCCCCGCCCGCTCATGGATGCGCTCAGAGCACGCGGCCACCCGCTTTGCCTGCCGGCGATCGTCGACGGCGAGCTCGTGTTCCGGCGGCTGACCCGCGAGAGCGAACTGGTGAGAGCCGGCTTCGGCACGGTGGAGCCGCCGGCGGATGCGGAGGAACTCGTGCCCGACTGCATGCTTGTGCCGCTTGCCGCTTTCGACGCGCGCGGGGCCCGGATCGGCTACGGCCGGGGCTATTACGACCGGGCGATCGCCGCGATCGGGACACGCCGCGGCGCGCCGCCGATGACCGTCGGCATTGCCTTTTCCGTCCAGCAGGTGGAGGAGGTGCCCGAGGAGGCGCATGACCGCCGCCTGCAGCGGATCCTGAGCGAGACGGGTTTCATCGACATTACGGAGAACGGCTGAGCATGCGGTTGTTGTTTCTTGGAGACCTTGTCGGGCGCAGCGGCCGGCAGGCGGCGATTGATGCCCTGCCACGGCTGGTCGACCGGCACGGCATCGACTTCGTGATCGTCAATGGCGAGAACGCGGCCGCCGGGTTCGGGATCACCGAGGAGATCCTGCAGGATGTGCTCGACGCGGGCGCCGACGTGGTGACGACCGGCAACCATGTGTGGGACCAGCGCGACACGCTGGTCTATATCGAGCGGCAGGACCGGTTGCTGCGCCCCTTGAACTTTCCGCCAGGGGCGCCGGGACGCGGCGCCAACCTCTTCACGGCGCGAAACGGCGCGCGGATCCTGGTGATGAATGTGATGGGCCGCGTCTTCATGGACAGTCTCGACGATCCCTTCACCGCCGTCGACCGGGTGCTGGAGGCGACGCCGCTTGGCCGGGTCGCCGATGCCATCGTCATCGACATGCATGCCGAGGCGACCAGCGAGAAGCAGGCGATGGGCCACTATGCCGACGGACGCGCGACGCTGGTCGTGGGCACCCACACCCATGTGCCGACGGCCGATCACCAGATCCTGCCCGGGGGCACCGCCTATATGAGCGATGCCGGCATGTGCGGCGACTATGATTCCGTGCTCGGCATGGAGAAGGACGAGCCGATCTCGCGCTTTCTGCGCAAGATCCCGTCGGGACGGTTCACGCCGGCCTCCGGCGAGGCGAGCGTGTGCGGGGTCGCGGTCGAAGTCGACGAGGGGACGGGCCTTGCCCTTGCCATCGAGCCGCTGCGGATCGGCGGCCGCCTGTCGCAGGTTCTTCCCTCCAGCTGGGGCCAGGGCTGAGGGACGCGGCCCGCGAGGCGGCGGCACGACCTACATGCCAATGCTGGATTTTCGAAAGGTCCGGGCCTATAACGCGCCGATCTTGAACGATTGCAGGCGGGACTGGACACGGACCGACGGTCGTGCGTCCTCTCGTCCGCAGGAACATCAAGCGCCGGCCTTGCCGGGCCAGGGTGTTCCGCAGCATTGAATGCGGATCAGTTCGAGGCATCCGGCCGGATGCCCGCTGATCCGGACCCACTCCAGGAGGAACGCGCCTGGATGCCGCGTCCGTCCGGCGCAAGCCCGGCCGATGCCGCCCGCGTTCCCGAGCACGAACCAGGAAGCGACATGGCCGGACATTCCCAATTCAAGAACATCATGCACCGCAAGGGCCGCCAGGACGCGGTGCGCTCGAAGATCTTCTCCAAGCTGTCGAAGGAGATCACGGTCGCGGCGAAGATGGGCGGGCCGGACATCAACGCCAACCCGCGCCTGCGCCTCGCCGTGCAGAACGCCAAGGCGCAGTCGATGCCCAAGGACAACATCCAGCGGGCGATCAACAAGTCGCAGGCGGGCGAGGGCGACAATTACGAGGAGCTGCGCTACGAGGGCTACGGCCCGGCCGGCGTCGCGGTGATCGTCGAGATCCTGACCGACAACCGCAACCGCTCGGCCTCGAACGTGCGCTCCTACTTCTCCAAGTGCGGTGGCTCGATGGGAGAGACCGGCTCGGTCGCCTTCATGTTCGACCGGGTCGGGGAGATCGTCTATCCGGCCGCGGCCGGCAGCGCCGACGCGATCCTCGAGGCGGCGATCGAGGCGGGCGCGGAGGATGTCCAGTCCGATGAAACCTCGCATGTCGTGACCTGTGCCTTCGAGGACCTGGGCGACGTTTCCAAGGCGCTGGAGGCCTCGCTCGGCGAGGCCGAGACCGTCAAGACCATCTGGAAGCCGCAGACGCTCACCCCTGTCGATGCCGACAAGGCGCAGACCATGCTGAAGCTCATCGGCCTTCTTGAGGACGATGACGACGTGCAGAACGTCTACTCCAACTTCGACGTCGACGAGGAAACCCTGGCGAGCCTCACCGCCGCCTGACCGGCGATTGAACACCGGTCTCCCGGAGCCGAAAATAAATTTGCCGGGGGGGCTTTTCGAATGCCGGGCAGCGGAGCCACATAAGCCCGCATTGGCGCATGAGCGCGTGGCGGCGGAGCCGCCGCGGCTTCGCTGCGCCCTTCCGTGGAGGCTCGGGATGAGCGCTGCATGGGGTCTCGGCCTGCTGGCCGCCATCGTTGGTCTGTTTTCCGTCGCTTGCCGTTTCTATCATCGGGCCGTGCCGCCGGCCTGGACCCGTCACGAGAGCATTGCCGTCGGCATCGCGCTTGCGTTCGCGGCCGGTGTGTCCGTGTCCGCCGGGTTGCTGCTCCAGTTCGTTGCCGGTCTTGAAGACGCGGCGCGAACACCGGTTCTTCTGGTGAGCGGGGCTGCGCTGGTGATGGTCCTGCTGTTCTGGAGTTTCCTCGCCCGGCACCGGCGCAAGCCCGTTGCCGGCGAACCCGACATGCCTCCTTCCGGCACGGGCGAAAGTTCGGTTGTCGCACTGGGACGGCCGGTCAGTCGGCGTGAACGCGTCCGGTCGCGGCGCAGGGCGGCCTGAGAACATCCGAAAGCGGTTTCAGCCTTCCCGCGTCAGCGCAGCCACGTGTCGAGCGCGGGAAGGCTGGAAATGGCGGCGAGCAGGATGATGCCATAGGCGACCGGCCGGTAAACGGCCGGCGCCGCGGTGCCGAAGAGCCGCGCCCCGGCGAGGATGCCCAGTCCGTAGACCGGGGCAAGTGCTGCAACCAGAACCACCACGCCCGTGTCGTAGAAGCCGTTCAGATAGAACGCGGCAAAGGCCGACAGGCTGACGATGGCGAAGAACACGATCAGGTTGGCCCGGATGGTCTGCGGCGGGTTGGGGCCGGCAGCCCAGAACACGACCACCGGCGGAGCGGCGACCTGCGACACGCCCGAGAGCAGGCCGGCGGCAGCGCCGACGCCAAGCGAGGCGGCCAGCCTCGGCCGCCCGCTGTAGCGCCAGCCCAGGAGCAGTATCGCGACAGCGGCGAGAACGATCGCCGACAGAACCCAGCGCAGAACCGTGGTGTCGGCGTGCGCCAGTATCGCCGCGCCGACAGGAACGACCGCCATTGCCGACAGGCTGACGGGCAGCACGGTGGCCCAGTCGCAGCGGCGTATCGCGCCGAAGAGCAAAGGCAGCGTCACGAGGGCGTCGAGCACCAGGAACCCGGCTGCGGCCGCGCGCGGTTCTATCACCGTGGAGGCGACCGGCATGAAGATCATCGCCGCGCCGAAACCGGAAAAGCCGCGCACAAGGCCGGCAATGAGGATCGCGGCGGCAAGCAGGACGAGAACCGGCATATCCGGCAGGTGAGCCGCAAGGTCTGCGAGAAACTGAAGCATCAGGGATCGGGACCGGATTTCTGGCGGGCACGGACTTCTGGCGGGAACGGGGCGCAAGACGGGACGGGCAAGGGGGCCGCGGCCCTGCCGCGCGGGCCGCAACCAGCTTGCATTCCGGCGGCGAAAAGGCAAGCGAGGGGCTTCTTTCGAACCGCTCGGTTCCCTTGCGCGGCGATGGCCGTGAACGTCTGTCGGCGATGTCGCTGCTGGTCAGGACGCGCGAATGGCGTTACCGATTTGTTCCATGGCAACGGCGATTCGCATTCTCGGCATCGATCCCGGACTTCGGCGCACCGGCTGGGGTGTGATCGTGGTCGAGGGCAACCGCATGGGTTTCGTGGCGAGCGGGACGGTGGTCTCCGACAACCGTCTGGAACTTTCCGCCCGGCTTCGTCAGCTGCATGACGGCTTGCAGGATGTGCTGGCACGGCAGGCGCCCGACGAGGCGGCGGTGGAACTGACCTTCGTCAACAAGGATGCCGGGGCGACGCTGAAACTCGGCCAGGCGCGCGGCATCGCGCTGCTGGTGCCCGCGCTCAACGGACTTGGCGTTGCCGAATACGCGCCGAACCTCGTCAAGAAGACAGTGGTCGGCACGGGCCATGCCGAAAAGGATCAGATCCGCATGATGGTGAAGGTCCTGATGCCGAAGGCGACATTCAACTCGGATGACGCCGCCGATGCGCTCGCGATCGCCATCTGTCACGCGCAGCACCGGGTGACCCCGGCGGCGGCGCGCATCGCGGAGAAGCTGGCGAAATGACGACCGGGTTTCTCAGGAACGGGTGCCACGCATGATCGGAAAGCTGAAGGGCCGGGTCGACGAGATCGGCGACGACCACCTGATCCTGGATGTCGGGGGCGTCGGCTATCTTGTCTATGCGCCGGTGCGGGTGCTGCAGGGCCTGCCCTCCCCGGGGGAAGCGGCGGAGCTCCATATCGAGACCATGGTGCGCGAGGACATGATCCGCCTCTACGGCTTCGGCTCGCGCGCCGACAAGGCCTGGTTCCAGCTTCTGATGACGGTGCAGGGCGTTGGCGCCAAGGTGGCGCTGGCGGCCCTCGGCGTGATGAAGGCGTCCGAGATCGCCAATGCGATCGCGCTGGGCGATACGGCGCAGATTGCCCGGGCGCCGGGCATCGGCAAGCGTGTGGCGGAACGCATCGTCACGGAACTGAAGAGCAAGGCGCCCGCCTTTGCCAGTGTCGACACGGGCACGATCTCCGCCGCGCAGCAGGCCAAGGCGGCGGTTCCGACGGCCGTCGGTGATGCCGTCTCGGCGCTGGTCAATCTCGGTTATCAGCCGGCGCAGGCCAGCGCGGCGGTTTCCGCCGCCGTGAAGAGCGCAGGCGAGGAGGCTGAGGCCTCGACGCTGATCCGGCTCGGGCTCAAGGAACTGTCCAAATGAGCGAGGACGGGGACCGCCTCGTCACGCCGGAGGTGCGCGGCGACGAGATCGACACGACGATGCGCCCGCAGGTGCTCGACGATTTCGTCGGCCAGGCGCAGGCGCGCGCCAACCTCAAGGTCTTTATCGGGGCGGCCAAGGCGCGGGGCGAGGCGCTCGATCACGTGCTGTTCGTCGGGCCGCCGGGCCTCGGCAAGACCACACTTGCCCAGATCATGGCGCGCGAGCTCGGCGTCAACTTCCGCGCCACGTCCGGCCCGGTCATCGCCAAGGCGGGCGACCTGGCCGCGCTGCTGACCAATCTGGAAGACCGCGATGTGCTCTTCATCGACGAGATCCACCGGCTCAGCCCGGCGGTCGAGGAGGTGCTCTATCCGGCGATGGAGGATTTCCAGCTCGACCTGATCATCGGCGAGGGGCCGGCAGCGCGCTCGGTGAAGATCGATCTTGCGCGGTTCACGCTGGTCGCCGCGACAACCCGCATCGGCCTCCTGACGACGCCCCTGCGCGACCGGTTCGGCATTCCGGTGCGGTTGCAATTCTATACCGCCGAAGAGCTGGAGCTGATCGTCACGCGCGGCGCGCGTATTCTCGGCCTCGGCAGGAGCGAGGACGGGGCGCGCGAGACCGCCCGGCGCGCCCGCGGCCCGCCGCGCATTGCCGGCCGGCTGCTGCGCCGGGTGCGTGATTTCGCCGTCGTTGCGGGACAGGAGAAGGTTGACGCGGGGATCGCCGACAAGGCGCTCACCCAGCTGGAGGTGGACAGTGCCGGTCTCGACCAGCTCGACCGCCGCTATCTCAACCAGATCGCGCTGAAATTCGGCGGCGGACCGGTCGGCATCGAGACCATTGCCGCAGCGCTTTCCGAACCGCGCGACGCGATCGAGGAGATCGTCGAGCCCTACCTGATCCAGCAGGGCTATATCCAGCGCACGCCGCGCGGGCGGATCCTGACGCCGCAGGCGTTCAAGCATCTGGGCCTTGCCGTTCCGGGTGGCGAGGCCATGCCGCAGATGGGGCTGTTCACCGATGACGATGACACCTGACGAAAGGGCCGGCGGCTTGCCGGGCGGCGACCGGCTGGCGGAAGACTGGCCGGATATCTCCGGGCGTCTCGAGGCCGGGCGGCACGTATTGGCGCTGAGGGTCTATTACGAGGACACCGATTTCACCGGCGTCGTCTATCACGCCGCCTATCTGAAATTCGCCGAACGGGGCCGGTCCGACTTCCTGCGGCTTTGCGGCATCCATCACCGCGCGCTGCAGGAAGGTGACCATGGCGAACCGCTGGCATTTGCCGTGCGGCGCATGGAGGTCGACTTTCTCGCTCCGGCCCGCATCGACGACCTGCTCGAAGTGGTGACGCGGCTGGAAGAGGCGCGCGGCGCGCGCATCGTGCTGGCGCAGGACGTGCGGCGAGGCGGCGCGGCTTTGTTCACGGCGCGTGTCACCGTCGCGGTGATTTCGCCCGAGGGGCGGCCACGGCGGCTTCCCGAAGCGCTTGCCGCCCGGCTCTCGGCAGCCGACATATGCGCATCTTAACGCGACAGTAACCCTAACGGCTGCTTAATGCCGCTGGTTTTCGGGGGAAACAGTCCCAGTTTCGCCAAAATCGGTCGCCATGCAGGCGTTCGATCTAGCGGACACACGACTGGCCCGATCTTGAGGGCAACCGGCAACCGATCCGGCATGTGCGCCATTGGTATCGGGCAAGAGGTCCAGAATTAGATGAATCCCGTGGAACTAGCACAAACGACCCTCGCGGCTCCGCAGGGCGACATGTCCTTCTTCGCGCTCTTCCTGCAGGCGCATCTGGTGGTCAAGCTCGTGATGTTCGGGCTTGTGATCGCCTCGATCTGGTGTTGGGCGATCATCGTCGACAAGTGGCTTCTCTATACGCGCACCAAGCGCCAGATGAACCGTTTCGAGACGGTGTTCTGGTCCGGCCAGTCGCTGGAGGAGCTCTATCGCACGCTTTCCGGTCGCGCCAATCACTCGATGGCGGCCTTGTTCATCGCCGCGATGCGCGAGTGGAAACGCAGCCATGAAGGCGCGCGGCCGGCGATCGCCAGCCTGCAGCAGCGCATCGACCGGGTGATGGACGTGACCATTGCGCGTGAGGCCGAGCGCCTCGAGGCGCGCCTCCTGGTCCTGGCCACCGTCGGTTCGGCGGCGCCCTTCATCGGCCTGTTCGGAACCGTCTGGGGCATCATGACCAGCTTCCAGGCGATCGCCGCGTCGAAGAACACCAACCTTGCGGTCGTGGCGCCGGGCATCGCCGAGGCACTGCTCGCCACCGCGCTGGGCTTGCTGGCCGCCATCCCGGCGGTGATCGCCTACAACAAGCTGTCCGCCGATGCCGGCAAGCTGTCCGCCCGCATGGAAGGCTTCGCCGACGAGTTCTCCGCCATCCTGTCGCGCCAGATCGACGAGAGGAGCTGAGCCGATGGGCATGCAGGCCGGGGGCGCAGGCGCCCAGGGTAGCGGACGTCGCCGTCGCCGGCGGCGTCAGCAGCCGATGAGCGAGATCAACGTTACGCCCTTCGTCGACGTGATGCTGGTGTTGCTCATCATCTTCATGGTGGCTGCGCCGTTGCTCACCGTCGGCGTGCCGCTCGACCTGCCGGAAACGCAGGCCAAGCCGCTGGAAGGCGCGACCGAGCCGATCACGATTTCCGTCGCCGCCGACGGGCGGATCTACATTCAGGATACGGAGATCGCCGCCGAGGAGGTCATCCCGAAGCTGGAGGCGATCGCCGCCAACGGCTACGAGGAGCGTATCTTCGTGCGCGGCGATGCGAATGCGGACTACGGAACGATCATGCGGGTGATGGGGCGCATCAACGCGGCCGGCTACAAGCGGCTTGGCCTCGTGACGCTCGAGGAGCAGCAGTAAACCCATGCGCGTCGGGCTGATCGCATCGACTGCCGGCCATCTCGTCGTGCTGCTTTGGGGAGTGGTGTCGTTCCCCGATGCGAAACCGTTCGACATCCCGCCGGTCGACAGCCTGCCGGTCGATCTGGTGCCGATCTCGGAACTGACCCGTTTGCGCATCGGCGAGAAAACCGCCGAGATTCGCGAAGTCGAGGCGACCAAGCCGTCCGAAAAGCCGGTCAAGGAACCGGAGCCGGAGGAAAAGCCTGCGGAAAAGACGGCGGCCAAGCCGCGTCAGGCGACGCCCGAACCAACGCCTCCGCCGGCCCCGACGCCAGATCCCACGCCCGCACCGCCGGTACCCGCGACACCGACACCTCCCACGCCGACGCCGCCCGCACCGGAGCCGCCTGCCCCGGAGCCGCCCAAGGCGGAGCCGGAACCGGCCCCCGCTCCCGAGCCGGAGAAGAAAGTCGCGGAAACGCCGCCGCCGCCGCCATCGGTGCGGCCACGCACCAAGCCGACGCCGCCTCCGCGTCAGGAGCCGAAGCGCGACGATTTCAACCCGAACCAGATCGCGGCCCTGCTCAACAAGGTCGATCCGGCGGGCGGAGCCACCTCGCAGACCGAGACGCCCGCCTCGCTCGGCAGTCGCCTCGGCCAGAGCGGCGTGACGATGAGCCAATCGGAACTCGATGCCTTGCGCGGCCAGATCTCGCGCTGCTGGAATCCGCCGGCGGGCGCGGCCGGTGCCGGCGACCTGAATGTGCGGCTGAAGGTGTTCCTGACGCCGGCGGGCGAGGTCGACCAGCGGCCCGAGGTGATGAATTCGAGCTCCAACC
Source organism: Stappia sp. (assembly GCF_048261845.1). Classification (GTDB taxonomy): domain Bacteria; phylum Pseudomonadota; class Alphaproteobacteria; order Rhizobiales; family Stappiaceae; genus Stappia. Next base: position 38,792 of record NZ_JBLXFR010000002.1, read on the forward strand.
CGACGTTCGGCATTGCGTCCGAAAGCGCGCGGCGCGCCGTTCTGCGCTGCGCTCCCTATTCGCTGCCGGCGGAAAAATATGACGCATGGCGCGAGGTCATCATCAATTTCGATCCGCGCGAACTGCTTGGCGGATAGGAGTGGCGACGTGCGTGATGCGATGCCCGGAATTTCGGCTGTCTTTTGGCCTGTGCTACAGAGACGGGCCGCCCGTTTGCGGGGAAGAGCGTCCGGATTTGCGGAGGACGTGCCCGCAAGAGGACGCGCGAAAGGCGTGAAAATGACGGATTTCAAGGCGATGGGTCTGACCACGCGTGCCCGCAGGGCGCGTCTGGAACCGACCGGGGAACCACGATTGATGGAGCTGAGAGCGATGATCAGACCGGCACCCGCCAGCCTGGCCCGGCGCGCCGCGCGCGCAGCCGTCCTTCTTCTCGCGGCGGTGCTGTGGGGCAGCGGCCTGCTGCCGGTGCCTCGTGCTGCCGCCGTGGTGGAGATCGACATCACGCAGGGCAATATCGAGCCGCTTCCGATCGCGCTCCCGGCCTTTTCCGGAGCCGGCGGCGAGGAGAAGCTGGCGAACGACATCACGGATGTCATCAAGGCCGACCTGACCCGCTCGGGCCTGTTCCGGCCGCTCGATCCGGCAAGCTTCATCGAAACGAATGTCAACGTCAGCACGCCGCCGCAATTCGCCTCTTGGCGCCCGATCGGCGCGCAGGCGCTGGTCGTGGGGGCGATCGAGCGCCAGTCCGACGGGCGCATTCGCGCCGAGTTCCGTCTCTGGGACGTCTTCGCCGGCCAGCAGATGCTCGGACAGCAGTTCTACACGACCTCCGACAACTGGCGGCGCATGGCGCATATCATCGCCGACGCGATCTATGAGCGACTGACCGGCGAAAAGGGCTATTTCGATACCCGCATCGTGTTCATCGACGAGACCGGAACCAAGGACAAGCGCGTCAAGCGGCTCGCGATCATGGACCAGGACGGCGCCAATGTGCGCTACCTCACCAAGGGCGACGAGCTGGTGCTGACGCCACGCTTCTCGCCCTCGCGTCAGGAAGTCACCTACATGGCCTATGCCGGATCGGACCCGCGCGTCTATCTGCTGAACATCGAGACGGGGCAGCGCGAGGTGGTCGGCAATTTCCCCGGCATGACCTTCGCGCCGCGTTTCTCGCCGGATGGCCAGCGCGTGGCGATGAGCCTGCAACAGGGCGGCAACGCCAACATCTTCGAGATGGACCTGCGCTCGCGGCGCACCACGCGGCTGACCAACACGCCGGCCATCGACACGAGCCCGTCCTATTCGCCGGACGGCCAGCGGATTGTCTTTGAGTCCGACCGCGGCGGCACCCAGCAGCTTTACGTGATGGATGCTGGTGGCGGGAACCCGCAGCGCATCAGCTTCGGACCGGGCCGCTACTCGACGCCGGTCTGGTCGCCGCGGGGCGATCTCGTTGCCTTCACCAAGATGCATCAGGGCCGGTTCATGATCGGCGTGATGAAACCGGACGGATCCGGAGAGCGGGTGCTTACCGAGGGCTATCACAACGAGGGACCGGCCTGGGCCCCGAACGGCCGCGTGCTGGTGTTCTTCCGCGACACGCCGGGCGCCAATGGAGGGCCGCAGCTGTGGACGGTGGATCTCACCGGCTACAACGAGCAGCGCCTGCCGACGCCGGCCTTCGGCTCGGACCCGGCCTGGTCTCCCTTGCTGGAATGAGGCGCGCACGATAGGCTTGCGGAGTCCATCCGCACGAGGCGCGCAACAAAACGTTAACCATACCGGTGAACGTGTGCTTAACCGGTTTCGCTGTAGAAGCGTTTACCCTGTCGGGGCGGTGGGGATCAGGAGTGTGGTTTCATGATGAATTTCGGGATGCGAAGCCGTGGCGCGCGCATTGCCTCCGTTGTCGCAGGCGCGATGCTGCTCGCAGCCTGCGCGCAGACCAAGCCGGACGGGCTGACGGGCAATGTGCAGCCCGGCACGGGCCAGGACTTCGTGGTCAATGTGGGTGATCGGGTGTTCTTCGGCGAGGACCAGTCGACGCTGGCGCCGCAGGCAACGGCGACCCTGGACAAGCAGGCCCAGTGGCTGCGCAGCTACAGCCGCTATACGGTGACCATCGAAGGTCACGCCGACGAGCGCGGAACGCGCCAGTACAACATCGCGCTTGGTGCTCGCCGGGCCGATGCGGTGCGCAACTATCTCGTTGCGCGTGGCATTCCGGGCAACCGGATCAAGACGCTCTCCTATGGCAAGGAGCGTCCGGTGGCGGTCTGCAACGACGAGAGCTGCTGGACGCAGAACCGTCGCGCGGTGACCGTGCTGGACAACGCGGGCAGCTAGGACTTACCGGCGCGGAGCGACACGCTCCGCCCGATGCCCGGCCGGCGAGCCGTCGCCCGGGCAGATGCAGTTGAACAAGCCGGAGCGGTTCGCCGCTCCGGCTTTTTTCGTTCCTTGCGGCATTTGCCGTCCGGATGGCGGCAAGAGACGACCCGCGCGCCAAAATTTGGCCGAAGTCGCGGCGCCCTGTGCTATTGCGTTCGCACGGGCAGCCCTGCGGCACCCGCCGCGGCTGCGACGGCGGAGGACAGCTATGAAGCGATTGAAATTCATGATCTCGAGAAGCCTACTTTGCGCGGTGGCGGTCGTCTTCGCCATTTCGCTTTCCCCGGCGCCGGCCTCGGCGCAGCTCTTCGGCTCGCGCGATGACAGCGAGGCCGCAGTGCGGCTCAACCAGGTCGAGGAGCAGATGCGAAATCTGACCGGCCAGGTGGAGCAGCTGAATTTCCAGATCCGGCAGCTGCAGGACACAATCCGGCGGATGCAGGAAGACAACGAGTATCGGTTGCAGCAGCTCGAGCAGGGCGGAGGCAAGCGGTCCGACGCGCGCAATGGCGGAGGAGCCGTTGCCGGGATCGCGCCTGGGCAGGGCGGTGGCGAAAGCTACGGCCCCGCCAATGGAACACTTGGACAGCTGCCGGCGGAAGCCGGCAGCGGGGACGCGGACTTTGCCGCGTCCGGGGGCTATGGCCAGAATCAGGATCAGGACCAGGGGACCGGTGCAGGGCCGCTTGATCTTTCCGCGCTTGCCAGAGGCCAGTCCGGCGGGTTCTCAGGCGGCGGCGATCCGGCAGTGCCGGGTGATATCGGCAATGCCGGCCTGCCGGGGGCCGGGCCTTCCAATGCGCCGAGCGGAACGCTGGACGCGGCCTCGCTTTCCGGTGTCTCCTCGCCCCGGGGTGACTATGACGCGGCCTATGCCATGGTGCTGTCAGGGGATTATGCAGGTGCCGAGGCAGGCTTTACCCGCTTCCTGTCCTCCCACCCCAACGATCCGCTTGCCGCCAATGCGCAGTTCTGGCTTGGCGAGAGCTATTTCGCGCGCAAGCAGTATCGTGACGCGGCGGATGCGTTCCTGAAGAGCTACACGGACTATCCCGACAGCAGCAAGGTCACCGACAGCCTGCTCAAGCTGGGGCTTTCGCTCAAGGGCATTGGCCAGAACGATGCGGCCTGCGCGACGTTCAGCGAGCTGCTGACAAAATATCCCGGTGCGCCGACCCCGATCCGCGCCGAAGCCCAGGCCCAACAGCAGAGCGGTGGCTGCGCCTGATCGCGGCCGGCCGGTCGGTGACGACGAGGCCGATGCCGCGCTCGCTCCTCTTCTGCGGTATTCCTGCATTGCGCTTGCCATTTCGGGCGGCGCCGATTCCACCGCCTTGCTGCTGCTGGTCGCCTCATGGCGCGCGCGCAGGCCGGATGGACCCGAAATTCACATCCTGACCGTCGATCACGCCTTGCGCCGCGAATCCGCCGGCGAGGCGCGGGGCGTTGCAGCGCTCGCGGAGCGGCTGGGCCTGCCCTGCCGGATTCTCGTCTGGTCGGGGATCAAGCCCGCCTCCAACCGCCAGGCCGCGGCGCGGGCCGCGCGACAGGCGCTGCTCGTCGCCGCCAGCCGTGAGCTTCGCGCCGAGGCGCTGGTGCTCGCCCATCATCTCGACGACCAGGCGGAAACCTTCCTGATCCGACTGGCGCGGGGAAGCGGCGTCTACGGTCTTGCCGCCATGGACGGGATTGCGGTCTGGCAGGACGAGGCGGGACTGCCGCTCCCGGTTCTGCGGCCACTGCTCGGCTTTCCCAAGGAGCGGCTGGTCGCAACGTGCCGGGCGGCGCGGGTCTCCTGGTGCGAGGACCCTTCCAACGACGATGCCGCCTATACGCGAACCCGGATGCGGGTGCTGATGCCGCAGCTTGCGGAAGAGGGGCTTGACGCGGAAACGCTGGGGCGGACGGCGGCGCGTCTGGGGCGCGCGGCGGCCGCACTCGACGAGCTTGTCGGGCGGACGCTTGTCCGGCACGCGAGGTTCCATCCGGCCGGGCCGGCGCGGGTGGACGTCGCGGGCCTCGCCGGTCTGCCACGGGAGGTGCTGCTGAGGTTGCTGGCGCGGCTGCTCCGGACCATCGGCGGCGACCCGTATCCGCCGCGACTGGAGCGGCTGGAGCGGCTTGCCGAGCGGCTTGCCCGCGGACCTTCCGTGCAGTCGACGCTTGCCGGGGTCGTCGCCCGCCGCCGCGGGGAGACGGTGTTCTTCTGGCGAGAGAGCGGGCGCGAGGGGATCGCACCGCTCGCGGCGAGCGGCCCGGGACGCTTCGTCTTCGACCGTCGCTTCGAACTGGTCCTGCCGTCCGGGGTCTCCTGTGAAGTCACTGCACTGGGTCCGCTTGCGGCCTCGCCGTTTCCGCGTTCGGTCGCCGACGACTGGCCGGTCGCCGCGTTCCAGGCGGCACCTCTTCTGCGCCTTTCCGAGGATGCGGCCTATTGTCCCGGGCTGGGCGGATCGCCGCCGCCGGGCGTCAGGGTGGCCAGACTGGCGGACGAGGAAAGCCCGTGGCGGCGGGAACTTGTGTCAAATCCCTTCGATCGCGATGAAATTTAAGAAAAATGAGACCTGTTGCATGCGAATCTCCTTCGCCGCCTTGGCAGTCCCCCTTGCGGGACCTATCTTGGCTTTAGAGAACATGTCCCCAGCGCAGACCGCCGCTCGGGCGGGGCGAAGGAACCGCTAATGAACGCCAATTTTCGCAATTTCGCCCTCTGGGTTATCATCGGCCTGCTGCTGATCGCTCTTTTCCAGCTGTTCCAGAACCCTGGCCAGCGGGCCGAACCGAACACCATCCCCTTCTCCCAGTTCCTGAACCAGGCGGAACAGGGCGATGTCAGGGAAGTGACGATCCAGGGTCAGCAGGTCCTCGGCAAGTACAATAGCGGCGGCACGTTCCAGTCCTACGCGCCCGAATCCGCCGGCGAGTACATCGAGATCCTGCGCTCCAAGGGGGTCAGCATCACCGCGCGTCCGCCGCAGGAGAGCTTCTCCCTCATCGGCGCGCTGATCTCGTGGTTCCCGATGCTGATCATCCTCGGCATCTGGATTTTTGTGATGCGCCAGATGCAGGGCGGAGCCGGCGGCAAGGCGATGGGTTTCGGCAAGTCCAAGGCGAAGCTCCTGACCGAGGCGCATGGCCGGGTCACCTTCGAGGACGTCGCCGGCATCGACGAGGCCAAGGAAGACCTGCAGGAGATCGTCGAGTTCCTGCGCGATCCGCAAAAGTTCCAGCGTCTGGGCGGCCGCATTCCGCGCGGCGTGCTGCTGGTCGGCCCTCCGGGCACCGGCAAGACGCTGACTGCCCGCGCCGTCGCCGGCGAGGCGAACGTGCCCTTCTTCACCATTTCCGGTTCCGATTTCGTCGAGATGTTCGTCGGTGTCGGCGCCAGCCGTGTGCGCGACATGTTCGAGCAGGCGAAGAAGAACGCGCCCTGCATCATCTTCATCGACGAGATCGACGCCGTTGGCCGTCATCGCGGTGCCGGCCTTGGCGGTGGCAATGACGAGCGCGAGCAGACGCTGAACCAGCTGCTTGTCGAGATGGACGGTTTCGAGCCGAACGAGGGCGTGATCATCATCGCCGCGACCAACCGTCCGGACGTGCTCGACCCGGCCTTGTTGCGTCCGGGCCGTTTCGACCGCCAGATCGTCGTGCCGAACCCGGATGTCACCGGCCGCGAGAAGATCCTCAAGGTGCACATGCGCAAGGTGCCGCTGGCACCGGACGTCAATGTGCGCACGCTGGCGCGCGGAACGCCGGGCTTTTCCGGCGCCGACCTGATGAACCTCGTCAACGAGGCGGCGCTGCTGGCCGCCCGGCGCGGCAAGCGGCTTGTCACCATGGCCGAATTCGAGGACGCCAAGGACAAGGTCATGATGGGTGCGGAACGCCGCACCCTGGTGATGACAGAGGAAGAGAAGAAGCTCACCGCCTATCACGAGGCCGGCCACGCGCTTGTCGCGCTGCACATGCCGGCTTCCGACCCGATCCACAAGGCGACCATCATTCCGCGCGGACGGGCGCTCGGCATGGTCATGCGTCTGCCGGAGAAGGACCAGGTGTCGCTGACCCGGGCCAAGTGCAAGGCGGATCTCGCCGTTGCCATGGGCGGGCGCGTCGCCGAGGAGATGATCTTCGGCTACGAGAAGGTGACGTCGGGCGCGTCGGGCGACATCCAGATGGCGACCAAGCTGGCGCGGGCGATGGCGACCCAGTTCGGCATGTCCGACAAGCTCGGTCCGCTGCTCTATGGCGAGAACCAGGAGGAGGTGTTCCTCGGTCATTCGGTCGCCAAGAACCAGCATGTGTCGGAGGATACGCAGCGCATCGTCGATGCCGAGATCAAGTCCTTCGTCAACACCGGCTATGAAACCGCCAAACGGGTGCTCTCCGAGCACGAAGAGCAGCTTCATGTTATTGCCAACGGCCTGCTCGAATACGAGACGCTGTCCGGCGACGAGATCAAGGGCCTGCTCGACGGCAAGCCGCCGGTGCGCGACACCGACGACGACCAGCCGACAGCGCGCGCCTCGGCCGTGCCCAAGACCGGCGCCAAACGGCGCGGCGAGGGCGACGCCCCGACCGGCGGCATGGAGCCACAGCCGCAAGGTTGACAAGCGCGCGGCGAGCGACGATCGAAACAACGCCCGGCAGGTCTCCTGCCGGGCGTTCGCGTTGTGCGCACTGTTACGAACGAAAACAAATTTTGAACTTCTTCATGCGAGCATGGTGATACATGGAGGGTCCGCGCGTGCTGCTTCTGCAGGCGCCGCGCGGAGACAGGGTCCGGCGGTCTGTCCGGCATCGCGCGGGAGCGAAGGACGGACCGGAATGTCGCAGGCGGTTCCAGCCGCGGCGGCATCCGGAGCCACGGGAAACGACAGGGTCGACATGACACGCAAGTATTTCGGAACCGACGGCATTCGCGGCACGGCCAATCGCGCACCCATGACACCGGACGTCACGCTCAAGGTGGGCATGGCCGCGGGGCTGTCGTTCCGCAACGGCTCGCATCGTCACCGTGTGGTGATCGGCAAGGACACGCGGCTTTCCGGCTACATGATCGAGAACGCGCTGGTCGCGGGCTTCACCGCCGTCGGTCTCGACGTGCTGCTGCTCGGCCCGATGCCGACGCCTGCCGTTGCGATGCTGACCCGCTCGGTGCGCGCCGATCTCGGCGTGATGATCTCCGCTTCGCACAATCCCTATCACGACAACGGCATCAAGTTCTTCGGCCCGGACGGCTACAAGCTGTCGGACGCGGTGGAGAAGGAGATCGAGGCACTGATCGACCAGGACCTGTCGGGCCAGCTTGCGGCACCGTCCGATCTTGGCCGGGCCAAGCGCATCGACGGCATGCGCGATCGCTATGTGGAGTTCGCCAAGCGCACGCTGCCGCGGGAGATGAGCCTGGCCGGCCTCAGGATCGTCGTCGACTGCGCCAATGGCGCCGCCTACAAGGTGGCGCCCGAGGTGCTGTGGGAACTGGGCGCGGAAGTGATCGCCATCGGCGTCGACCCGGACGGTTACAACATCAATCTCAAATGCGGTTCCACCGACACCGAGGCGCTGTGCCAGAAGGTGCATGAGGTGCGGGCCGATATCGGTATCGCGCTCGACGGGGACGCCGACCGGGTGATCATCGTCGACGAGAACGGCAGGGTCGTCGACGGCGACCAGTTGATGGCGGTGGTTGCCCAGTCGTGGCTGGAGGATGGCCGCCTGGCGGCCTCCGGTATCGTTGCAACGGTGATGTCCAATCTGGGCCTGGAGCGCTATCTGGGTGGTCTCGGTCTGACGCTGGCCCGCACCCAGGTCGGTGACCGCTACGTGGTCGAGCACATGCGCCAGCACGGCTACAATGTCGGCGGCGAGCAGTCCGGCCATATCGTCCTGTCCGATTTCGCGACGACCGGCGACGGGCTTGTTGCCGCACTGCAGGTGCTGGCCTGCGTCTCGAAACTGGGCCGGCCCGTCTCCGAGGTCTGCCGTCGCTTCGATCCCGTGCCCCAGATCCTCAAGAATGTGCGTTACGCCGGTGCGACCCCGCTGGACAACCCGTCCGTGCAGCAGGCCATCGAGGAAGGACGCAAGACGCTCGGCAATTCCGGACGCCTGCTCATCCGCGCCTCCGGCACCGAACCGCTGATCCGCGTGATGGGCGAGGCCGACAATCAGGACGTGCTGGCCGGGGTCGTCGACAGGATCGCCGATGCAGTGGCCCGCGCGGCTGCCTGAAGCGGCCGTTGGTCTGCGCGACCGGCCGGCGCGTTCCGGCGGCGGGTGGCATGTCCGTTTGCTCGCATGGTTAACAATTCCCAAAGAACAGTGGACAGATGTTGCCGTATGCCTAAGAAGGAAATTTTATTTACTTTTCGTTAAGGTAAAAAATCACGGTTAAATATTACGGTTAAGCCCGTCTTAAGCATTTTCAGCAAATCTAGTCTCGTGTTTCAAGTGAGCGGCCGGCAAAGAGAGTGTTCGGACGCATTCAACGAGGACCGAGACATGAGCAGCCATATCAAGAAACTTTGCCTGGCTGGCGTCGCGATGATCGTCTCGTCAGCCGTCCATGCAGCAGACATGCCGATCCCCGTGATCGAGCACGTTCCGCAGGTGCCGGTTGTTACGGGCGGCTGGTATTTGCGCGGCGACATCGGCTACAAGGTGTACCAGTCACCGAGCGTCGCTTACGGCCCGACGTCTTTCTCCAACGAGAAGATGAACAATACCGGCATGATCGGTGTTGGTGTCGGCTACAGGTTCAGCGACTACCTGCGCGGCGACCTGACGCTGGACTATGAATTTCCGGCAAAGGTCACGGGCTATGCGCCTTGCGCGGCTCCCTGCGGCGGCGCCGGCGTCGGCGGGTTCTCCACGGAGACAGCCGACATCGACGTGCTGACCATGCTGGTCAACGGTTACATCGACATCGGCACCTGGGGCGGTTTCACGCCCTATGTCGGCGCCGGCATCGGTACGTCCTATGTGACGACCAGCAACATCAAGTTCGCCAACCCGAACGGTGTCTCCGGCTCCTATCCGGGCGACAGCACCTGGAACTTCTCCTGGGCGCTGATGGCGGGCGGGTCCTACGCGGTCACGCCGAACTGGTCGATCGATGCGGGCTACCGCTATCTGAACATCGGCAATGCCTACTCGCAGAGCTTCTCCACGGGCGGCGCCAACCCGTCCTACAAGATCCGCTACGAGGATCTTGCCGCTCACGAGTTCCGCGTCGGCATGCGTTACACGTTCAATTCCGGCCCGTCGTTCATCGAAGAGCCGATCGTCACGCGCTACTGATCCCGGCCCGCGTCCGCCGGTCATCGGCGGCGCGGCGAGGCGGGATCCGTTTCGCGACACGTTCCCGCCAGGAACGCCAGATCCAGGGGAACCGGGTGCAAGCCCGGTTCCCCGTTGTCGTTTCGCCTTTGAAATCACGGGAAAAAGACACAGGCAGGCGCTCATTTCCTGCCCGGCGCGAGCCGCCCGGTCCTCTTCCCCGGCGCGTCAGGGCCACGCCTGCCGGATGCCTCCTCCGTTTTTTTGACCGCTTGCAGGCCCGTGTCACTTCGGCTATCTCCGTCCGTGGGACACCCCTCCCCAACGAGGGGCACCTATCTGGAAGGATAGTTCATGACACAGCATATCGAACCGGCCGTGCGGCCGGAAAATCCCCGTTTCTCCTCAGGTCCCTGCGCCAAGCGCCCCGGCTGGTCCGCCGAAGCGCTTTCCGACGCGCCTCTCGGCCGCTCGCACCGGGCCAAGCCCGGCAAGGCCAAGCTTGCCGAGGCCATCGACCTCACCCGCCAGATCCTGCAGGTTCCCGACGACTACCGCATCGGCATCGTTCCGGCCTCGGACACCGGCGCCATGGAAATGGCCATGTGGTCGCTTCTGGGCGCACGGGGCGTCGACGTTCTGGCGTGGGAGAGCTTCGGCTCGGGCTGGGTCACGGATGTCGTCAAGCAGCTCCGCCTCGAAGACGTGCGCGTCCTGGAAGCCGGTTACGGCGAGATCGTCGACCTTTCGACGCCGGACTTTTCCCGTGACGTGATCTTCACCTGGAACGGAACCACCTCCGGCGTGCGCGTGCCCGACGCGAACTGGATTGCCGCCGACCGCGAGGGGCTGACGATCTGCGATGCCACCTCGGCCGCCTTCGCCCAGCCGCTCGATTTCGCCAAGCTCGATGTCGTCACCTTCTCCTGGCAGAAAGTGCTGGGCGGGGAGGCTGCCCATGGCATGCTGATCCTGAGCCCGCGCGCCGTGGAGCGGCTGGAGAGCCATACGCCGGCCTGGCCGATGCCGAAGGTCTTCCGCATGACCAAGGGCGGCAAGCTGATCGAGGGCATCTTCAAAGGCGAAACCATCAACACTCCGTCCATGCTCTGCGTTGAGGATTATATCGACGCGCTGAAATGGGCACGCGACATCGGCGGGCTCGAGGCGCTGGTCGCCCGCGCCGATGCCAATGCCGGGGCCGTCGCCGACTGGGTGGCGCGTACCGGCTGGGTGGACTTCCTGGCCAGCGACCCGGCAACGCGGTCGAACACTTCGGTGTGCCTGCGGATCGTCGATCCCCGTGTCGCAGGTCTCGATGCCGACGCGCAGGCAGCCTTTGCCAAGGCGATGGCCGGTGCGCTCGACAAGGCCGGTGTTGCCCATGACATCGGCGCCTATCGCGACGCGCCAAGCGGTTTCCGCATCTGGTGCGGGGCGACCGTCGAGACCTCCGACGTCACGGCATTGCTGCCGTGGCTCGACTGGGCGTTCGTGCGCGAGCTGCAGTCCCTCGGCAAGGCTGCCTGAGCGTTTTCAGCGCTTCCTTTTTCGACCAAGCAAGCCAACAGATCCGATCGCCATCCGGCATGCCCTCTTCGGGCATGACCGGACGGACGGTCAGCAAGGAGACACGTCAATGGCCCCGAAGGTCCTGATTTCCGACAAGCTTTCGGCCGCGGCCGTCGAGATTTTCAAATCGCGCGGCGTCGAGGTCGACTACCTGCCAGACCTGGGCAAGGACAAGGACAAGCTCCTCGCCGTCATCGGCGAGTATGACGGGCTGGCGATTCGCTCTGCGACCAAGGTCACCGACAAGCTGCTCGCCGCCGCCGGCCGCCTGAAGGTGGTGGGCCGGGCCGGTATCGGCGTCGACAATGTCGACATCGCGGCGGCTTCGGCCAAGGGCGTGATCGTCATGAACACGCCTTTCGGCAACTCGATCACCACGGCCGAGCATGCCATCGCGATGATGTTCGCGGTCGCCCGGCAGGTGCCGCGTGCCGATGCCTCGACCCAGGCCGGCAAGTGGGAAAAATCGAAATTCATGGGCGCGGAGATCACGTCCAAGACGCTCGGCCTGATCGGCTGCGGCAATATCGGTTCGATCGTCGCCGATCGCGCGATCGGACTGAAGATGCGCGTCATCGCCTATGATCCGTTCCTGTCCGACGAGCGGGCCATCGACCTTGGGGTCGAGAAGGTCGATCTCGACACGCTGTTCGCGCGCGCCGAGGTCATCTCGCTGCATACGCCTTTGACCGACAAGACGCGCAATATCGTCGACGCAGCGGCGATCGCGAAGATGCGGGACGGGGTCATCCTGATCAATTGCGCGCGTGGCGGGCTGGTCGACGAACACGCCCTGCGCGCGGCTCTCGACAGCGGCAAGGTCGGCGGGGCCGGCGTCGATGTCTTCGTTGACGAGCCGGCAAGCGAAAACGTTCTCTTCGGCGCGCCGAACCTGGTGTGCACGCCGCATCTGGGTGCCTCGACGAGTGAGGCGCAGGAGAACGTCGCCCTGCAGGTTGCCGAGCAGATGTCGGATTATCTGGTCAAGGGCGCGGTCTCGAATGCACTCAACATGCCCTCGATCACGGCCGAGGAAGCCCCGCGCCTGACGCCGTTCGTCAAGCTTGCCGAGCTGCTCGGCTCCTTCGCCGGCCAGCTGACGGAAACGGGCCTGTCCGGCATCCGCCTGGAATATGAGGGCGAGGTCGCGGAGATGAACGTCAAGGCGCTGACGGCGGCGGCGCTCACCGGGGTTCTCCAGCCTCTGCTGCAGACCGTGAACATGGTCTCCGCGCCGATCATGGCGCGCGAGCGCGGCATTCCGGTGGAAGAGGTGCGCCGTGCCCAGGCGGGCGCTTATGAGAGCTACATCCGCCTGACGGTGAAGACCGAGCGTCAGGAGCGTTCCGTCGCCGGCACGGTCTTTGCCGACGGCAAGCCGCGCGTCATCCAGGTGAAGGGCATCAACATGGAAGCCGAACTCGGCGCCCACATGCTCTATGTCACCAATGAGGACAAGCCCGGTTTCATCGGCCATCTGGGCACGGTGCTCGGCGAGGCGGGGGTCAATATCGCAACTTTCAACCTCGGTCGCACGGCACCTGGCGAGGATGCGATCTGTCTCGTCGAGGTCGATGGGGAAGTGCCGCCGGCTGTGCTCGAGCGCATCACCAGCCTGCCGCATGTCAAGCAGGCGAAACCGCTGCGCTTCTGACACGCGGTTATCCAACCGCTGCACAGAGAAAAGGGCCGGAGCGTTGCCGCTTCGGCCCTTTTTCGTTCGCGCCCTTGAGGAGCGAGGGAATGCGATGCGCAGCCGCGAGTGGCCTGCCTGCCGGGCTCAGCCGGCCCGCCATGCGGTTGTCGCCTGTTCGACCGCGCGGGCGCCGGGTGTGCCCTTTTCCAGTGTCAGGATGGCGCGCTTGCCGTTCTCGTAGAGCATCGGAATGTCGATCCAGCCGCGGTCGCGCAACAGGGTCAGGTTGCGCTCCTGTTCGTCCGGGATGTTGGACAGCGCCACCCAGAAATAACCGTCGGCAACCTTGACCGAAGCGCCGATCAGCGCATCGCCGCGGGCCTCCTCCGTGGTCTTCATCACCAAGCCGGGAACTTCCGCGACGCTGCTGCCGCTGAAATTCGGCGGCAGGTCGAACTGCACCTCGAGCAGGTGGCTGGCCGGCAGGGTGTCGTCCCGGTTGGGCCTCAGCGTGAGATTGGCGCCGATGTTGCGGTCGGGAACCTCTATGCGCATCTTGAGCACCGTCTCGGCGCGCCCGTCGATGGTTTCCTGCGAGACGCTCCACACGGCACGGCCGGTGGACGCCTGTCCGGCGCTGCCCGCCTGTGCGCCCTCTTCATAGAGTATGGCGCGCTGTGCGACGGGTGCGTCAGACGCCCCGGCGCTGTCCGCACCGGACGTTCCGGCCGGCGGAGTTGCCGAGGCGATCTGGTCCTGCTGGCCGGGCTCGGGATCGGCCGGCGTCTCGTCCGTGGCAGTATCGGCCGGCGTTTCCTCGGGCTCTTCCGTTCCCTCCGCCTCGCCGGCCGGCGGAGTGGCGGGCGCGGACGGCTCTGGTTCGACGCTGCGCACGGGGGGCGGCGTTCCCGCCGGCGCACTCGGCGTCGTGGTGTCCGTCTGCGGTTCGGCCGGTGTGATTCGGGTTGTGGTGACGCTGCGCGCGTCCGGGGCGACGCCGGTTTCGCCACCGTCGAGCAGCCGGGCGCTGTTCTTGCGCGACATCGAGGTGTCTTCCTGCGTCGGCGTGCTTGCCGGTGCCGCGGGCCTTGCCACCTGCGGTTCCTCGCTGCCTTCGAAGAGGCCCATCAGGGTGTCGCGCTGGGAGTAGCCCACGGCACCGACGCCGATGATCAGCATCAGGAGCGCAACGCCGCCAAGGATTGCCGGCAGGCGGGAGGTCCGCATCGATCCGTTGATCGGGGGCAAAGGCCGGCCGTGATCGCGGCCGCCATGCGCGGTCAGTGTCTCGTCGGACCGCTCGTCCCGGCCGAGCGTCGGCTCGCGCTTCTGGGGCTGGCCGGAGCTCTCGCCGTCGAGCGCGCCCCTGGCACTGCGCGTTGCCTGGTCGGCCGCCTCGCCGAGCTTGCGGGCATCGTCGATGGCGGTCTTCAGAAGGTCGCGGTTTTCCGGTGTCGGAGCGGTCTGCCTGGTCTCGGGGGGCGGAGCGGCCCTGGATGCGGGCGGGGTGGAGACAGGTGCTGCCGGGGCCGCGGGCTTTGGCTCGGCCTTCGGCTCTGCGGCGGTGGCCGGCGCGGTCTTGCGCTCACCGGTCTCGGCCGGCCGCGTCTGGGGACGGGGAGGGGTGACCGGTTGCTGGCTGCTGGAGAAGCCGAGCGTCTCACGCGCGGCCTCGGCCTCGACCTTGCGGATGGACTCCTCGAGGCGAAGCTGTTCGCTGGTGATTTCCGACGGCGAAAGCGGCGGATCATAGGCTTTCAACTGCGCGACAATGGCTTTGCGGGCGCGCTGGTATATTTCGCGCCGCGCGGCTCCCGTGTTTTCCGGGAGCGCAGCAACGGTTTTCTTCAAAACCGGGTAGTAATCTGCCATGTCACCAACTCATGATCGCCGCACACAGGGTTGCGCATGGACGCGAACCCCATCTTAACGCTTAATCCTGAAAAGGATTCTGGACAAGGATTGTGTCATCCCGCTCCGGAGAGGTCGAGAGCAGCGTGACCGGCGCTCCGATCAACTCCTCGACATGACGGACATATTTCACTGCCTGCGCGGGAAGGTCGGCCCATGTTCTCGCACCTTCCGTCGATTCCTTCCAGCCGGGAAGCGTTTCATAGATCGGCTTGACCCGTGCCTGCGCGCCTTGCGAGGCGGGAAGGTGATCGATCCGCTCGCCGTCCAGCTCATAGGCCACGCAGATCTTGATCTCGTCCAGGCCGTCGAGCACATCCAGCTTCGTCAGCGCGATGCCGTGGATGCCGTTGATGCAACAGGACTGGCGTACGAGCACCGCGTCGAACCAGCCGCAACGGCGCTTGCGCCCCGTCACCGTGCCGAACTCGCGGCCGCGTGTGCCCAGGAAATTGCCGACCTCGTTGTCCTGCTCGGTCGGAAAGGGGCCTTCGCCGACCCGGGTCGTGTAAGCCTTGGTGATGCCGAGCACATAGCCGATGGAGCCGGGGCCGAGGCCGCTGCCGGCAGCAGCCTGGCCGGAGACGGTGTTGGACGAGGTGACGAAAGGATAGGTGCCATGATCGATGTCGAGCAGGGTGCCCTGGGCGCCCTCGAACAGGATGCGCTTGCCTTCGCGCCGGCATGTGTCGAGCAACGACCAGACCGTCTGCATGTAGGGCAGCACCTGGCCGGCGACGCTTTCCAGTTCGGAAAAGATCGTGGCCGCCTCGATTTCCGGTTCGCCGAGGCCCCGGCGCAGGGCGTTGTGATGGGTCAGCAGCCGTTCGATCTTCGCCGGCAGGGTCTTGAGGTTGGCAAGATCCATCACGCGGATCGCGCGCCTGCCGACCTTGTCCTCATAGGCGGGGCCGATGCCGCGCTTGGTGGTGCCGATCTTGGTGCCGGCGGCAGCCGCCGTCTCGCGCAGCGCGTCGAGCTCGCGATGCAGCGAAAGGATCAGCGTCGCGTTTCCGGCAATGGCAAGCGTCTCCGGCGAGACGGTCACGCCCTGTTCGGCAAGCCGGGCGATCTCCGCGACCAGCGCATGCGGGTCGATGACCACACCGTTGCCGATCACCGAGAGCTTGCCACGGACCACGCCCGAAGGAAGCAGTGACAGCTTGTAGCTGACACCGTCGATCACCAGCGTGTGGCCGGCGTTGTGCCCGCCCTGGAAGCGCACGACGACGTCTGCCTGCTCCGACAGCCAGTCGACGATCTTGCCTTTTCCCTCGTCACCCCACTGCGATCCGACGACGACGACATTGGCCATGCCTGTAAGTTCCCTTGCATCCGGCGCTGCCGGCAAAACCCAGTGCCGGCCTTGCGCCGCGCACACGAAAAACCCCGGTCTCTCTAACCGGGGCAAAGCGAACGGACTATAACGATCCGAAGCGGGATTGACGAGCCCTCAGCCGGTCTTTCCACGAGCACCTGGAACGCGGCGCCCGTCAATCAGGCACTTTCGTCGCTCAGTCCGCCTCAGGCTTGTCGTGGTTCGGCCGGGCGGTCTTCTGCCCGCCAGCCATGCGGTAGATCGCCGGCGAGTTGCGCAACAGCCAGACGAAGCGCTTGCGATGCTCGGCCGGAACGGCGTCGCGGGTCAGGAGTCGCGCGCCGACAAAGGCAACGAAGGAGAGATGCAGACCCCCGGTATAGAGGAAAAAGGCCGAGGGGCCGAACATGTCCATGACGGCGGAAGCCAGCAGCGGCCCGATGACGGCGCCGATCGCGAAGAACATGGTCAGGCCGGCGGCAAGCTCGACATGCTGGCCGGGGCCCGCATGGTCGTTGGCATGGGCGGCGGAGAGAGAGTAGAGCGGCAGCGCGAAACCGCCGAACAGGAAGGCGCCGAGGAAGATCGCGGCCTGGAGGCTTACACCTGACAGAAACAGGCAGGAGAGACCGGCGCCGGCGGTGGCCAGGATGAGCACGTAGCGCCGGTCGGTGCGATCCGAGGCCCAGCCGAGCGGGTACTGGAAGACCGCGCCGGCGATAACCCACAGGCTGATGAGGAGCGCCAGGCCGTCGGCATCGAGGCCGACGCCTTCCGCATAGACCGGCCCGACCGTCCGGAAGGCACCGTTGGTCAGGCCGATGGTCAGGCAGCCGACGGCGGCGACCGGGGAGATTGCCCAGATCGCCAGATAGTTGACGCCCCTGGCATCGGAAACGGGCGGGTTGCCTTCCCGGGCAAGCGAGACGGGGATGAGGGCGGCGCAGAAAACGATGCCGATGACGACGAGGATTGCCGCTCCGCCGGCACCGAAGGCGGGCAGCAGGAACTGTCCGCCGGTCACGGCGCCGAGGTCGACGATCCGGTAGACGCTGAGGATGCGGCCGCGCTCGGCATTGGAGGCGAGCGCATTGAGCCAGCTTTCGAGAACCATCGCCGTGCCGCAGAACGCGATGCCGCTTGTGAAGCGCAGCGCCGCCCAGCCAAGGCCCGGCTGGGTGAGGAAGAGGCCGAGAACGGCGATCGCGCTCAGGGCAGCGAGGGCCGAGAAGACGCGGATATGCCCGACCCTGCGGATCAGCAGGGGTGTCAGCAGCACACCGAGGATGAAGCCCGCATAATAGGCGGAGCCGAAGACGCCGATCATCGTGTCGGAGAGGCCGGCGAGACGACCGCGCACCGCAATCACCGTCATCGCCAGGCCGTTGGCGCCAAGCAGGAGCGCCGCGGCGACAAGCAGGGGCACGAGCCGGAAAAGCAGCGGCCGGGAGGTCAGGGGGGCGGGATTGTCGGGCATCTGGACCAGGGGGCGGAAAACGTGCGGCAGGAGCCTGATCCTGACCGTTCGCGGGGGCGCTCACAAGCCTTGTTTTCCCCTCGCCAACAGAACCGGGACTTGCGCGCGGGGAAGGCTGTCGGGAAACGGGTGGTGACCCTGAAGAACTGGTGCTAACGAGGGTTCGCCGCGTTTCGTGTCGCCGTCACCCGCGGTCTGCTGCGCGGCGGGGCGCGCACAACCTGACTTGCCTGAATGGCGGGGAAGACCCGAATGACCTGGAAGAACTGGCTTTTGCTTGCCCTCCTGTCGCTGATCTGGGGTGCAACCTTTCCCTTCGCCAAGGTCGCGGTGGCGGAAGTGCCGCCGATGACGCTGGCGTTCCTGCGGGTGGCGATCGCCGCCGGCGTGCTTCATGCCGTGTTGCGGATGACGGGGCAGGGGTTTCCGCTGTCGCGGCGGATGCTCGGTGCGTTCCTGCTGATGGGGCTTCTCAACAATGCCATTCCGTTTTCGCTGATCTTCTGGGGGCAGACCGCGATCCCGGCAAGCCTTGCCTCGATCCTCAATGCGACGACCCCGATCTTCACGGTGCTCGTGGCTTCGCTCGTTTTTGCCCAGGAGGTGTTGAGGGCCCACCGGATCGCCGGGATTGTCATCGGCTTCGCCGGCGTTGCGCTGCTGATGGCGCCGGCACTGGATTTCGGGCCGCTTGCCGCGCTCTCCGGCGCACCACTCTGGGCGCAGGCGCTGTGCCTCGGCGCGGCTCTTTCCTATGCCTTCGCCGCCGCCTTCGCGCGCGTCTTCAAGGGCGTGCCGGTCATGGTCGCGGCAGCCGGCCAGCTTACGGGGTCGAGCCTGCTGCTGTTGCCGCTGGCGATCTGGCAGGCCTTCGCGTGGCAGGGAGAAGGCTGGTCGCCGGTGGCGACGGGCCCGGCCGCATGGATCTCTGTGGCAGCGCTCGGCACGGTCTGCACGGCCTTTGCCTATCTCATCTATTTCCGCCTGCTGAGCGAGGCCGGCGCGACCAATGCATCCCTGGTCACCCTGCTCATTCCGCTCAGTGCGAGCCTGATCGCCGCGCTCTTCCTGGACGAGGTGCTGACGTTGCCGCAACTGGGCGGCATGGCGCTGCTGCTTATGGGGCTGGCCGTGCTGGACGGGCGCATTCTCGCCCTGCCGGGGCGTCTTCTGCGAGCCGTGCGCGCGTCCTGACCGGGCGTTGACGAGGCTGCCCGCTCAGGCAGGGGCCGTTGCCGGCAGGGCCTCGATGCGCTCCTGGAAGCGGTCGTAGAAGTCGGCAAGACGGTCCGGCGCCTTGGCGCGGCAGTCCTTGAGGCCGGCAAGGGCGCCGGCCCGGTTTCCATCGTCGATGGCCGAAACCATTTGCGCATGCGCCCGGGCAAGCGTCCGGAAGTCGGCGCCGGCCGCATAATCCGGCTCGCCGACCAGCGCGAAGAGCTTGATCGGCACGCTCTTGCCCTTCAGCGGGATCGCGCCGGCCTCGAGGAAGGCAAAATCGGGCGCCGCGCGTGTCGTGTCTTCGGAGACGACGCAGTCGGCACCGACCGCCTTGCAGCTGGACTCGATCCGGGCGGCGACATTCACGGCATCCCCGATCACCGAATAGTTGAAGCGGCGGTTCGACCCCATGTTGCCGACACAGGCCTCGCCGGTGTTGAGGCCGACGCCGATGCGCACCGACTGGATCGGCAGGTTGCGGGCGCGAAAGCCGAAGGCATCCTGCGCATTCAACTCATCGGTGATGCGAACCATCCGGAGCGCCGCCCGGCAGGCCTGCGCGGCATGGGCCTCGACAGTCATGGGCGCGTTCCAGAAGGCCATGATGCTGTCGCCGATATACTTGTCGATGGTGCCGTCGCGGTTCTGGATCTCGTCGGAAAGCGGTGAGAGCAAGGCGTTGAGGAAGGCGACGAGGTCGGTCGGGGTGAGTTGCTCGGAGATCGGCGTGAAACCGCGAACATCCATGAACAGGATGGTCATGTCGCGCATCTCGCCGCCGAGCCTGAGCGAGTCCGGGGCGGTTTCCAGCCGCTTGACCATCTCGGGCGCCAGATACTGGCCGAAGGCGGCGCGCACGAAACGTTTCTCGCGCTCGGTCAGGAAATAGAGCAAGGCGGTCGCCGCCGCGTAGACGACGAAGAGATTGACCGCTGTCGGGTAGACGGGGTCGAGGAGCAGGCCCTGCGCGCGGAAGAGATGGATGGCGCCGGCATAAAGACCGAAGGCGACGACACCGCCGATGGCCGCCGCCCATATGGAGCCGAGGGCGAGAACAAGGGCAATGACGATCAGGCCGAGCACGAAGGTGACGATGACCTCGGTGCCGTCGGCCCAGTCCGGCCGGCTGAGGAAAGTGCCGGCGAGGATCTGTTCCGCCGCCTGCGCATGGACGGAAACGCCCGGCACGAGCTCGCCGAGGGGGGTTGCCCGGATGTCATAAAGACCCACCGAGGACGTTCCGACGAACACGACATGCCCTTCGATCCGCGCCAGGGCCTCCAACCGCCTGGCGGGGTCGAGGATGTCCGCGGCGGAAATGTAGCGGTCCGCCCGGTCCTCGTTGAAATAGACCCAGAATTCCCCTTGCGCGGTCGTGGGGAAGGGGATGGCGCCGACCTTGATGTCGGTCACTCGCGCTGCGCCGACATCGATCTCGCCGCTGGCATCCGACGACCGTACAATGAAGCCGCTGGCCCCTTGCGCAACGCGCAGGGCCTCCATCACAAGGCTGGGAAAAAGCGTCTTGCCGTCGGTGAACACCATCGGGATGCGGCGCACGATGCCGGCCGTGTCGCGGCTCGACAGGCTGACGCCGCCCGAGCCGGCGGCGGGCGGTTCCAGGACAGCGAGGCTGTTCAGCGTCGAGGCGAAGGCCGGCACGCTGGCGGCCGGATCGCTTCCGGCATAGGAGACGCCGGCTTTCACCGGCGGCTTTCCGCCGCTGGCGTCGGGAAGGACGGCGTAGCCAAGCACCACGGGCGCTTCGGCGATTGCAGCCGCGAAGACCTCGTCCGTGTCCGGAAGCTTGCCGGCGAGGCCGGCGGCGATGTCGCCGCCGAGCTTGAGGTCGGGCACGTAGCGATGCGGCGACAGGCGGTCGGGCTCGGCGAAGATCACGTCATAGGCGATGGCGGCCGCACCCATTTCGGCAAGAGCCCGGGGGAGTTCGGCAAGCGTGTCGCGCCGCCAGGGCCACTGGCCGTGCACGGCGAGCGAACGCTCGTCGATGTCGACGATGCGGACCGGGAACTCACCGTGCGCGCGCGGCCAGAAGCGCTGGTAGCTGTCGAAACCGAGGAGGCGGATGGAGGAGACGAAGGCGGGGTCGACGGCGCGCAGCGCCGTTACCACGAAGAGGAAGAAGCACGCGACACTTGCCACCAAGAGATGCTTGCGTCGGGTGATGCGCATGGTGTCCCCGTCCCCTGTTTTCCGTTCGCAACCGATCGGCGGCCGGCGCCTTGTCGCGCCATCGGCCCCGGCAGGTTAGAGCACGGGTCGGAAAAAGGGAAAACCGTCCGGTCGCCGCGATCCGGTGAACGGCTCACGGGCGGCCCGCCGAAGCCGGACCGCGAAGGTCCGGCCGGCAGCGCCCGGTCGTCGCTTGCCTCAGCGCTGGTCGGCGAGCTGTGCCGCCGGCTGCTCCAGTTCGCGGGCGCCGCGTTTCACCGCCTTCTGCACCTTCTCGAAGGCGCGCACCTCGATCTGGCGGACGCGTTCCCGGCTGACGCCGAACTCGCTCGACAGGTCTTCCAGCGTGATCGGGTCTTCCGACAGGCGCCGGGCCTCGAAAATCCGCCGCTCGCGCTCGTTGAGCACGTCCATGGCATCACCCAGAAGCTTGCGCCGCTGGTCGAGCTCTTCCTGGCGGGCGAAGACGGCTTCCTGGCTGTCGCTCTCGTCGACGAGCCAGTCCTGCCACTCGCCGCCGCTGTCGGCTTCCGCGCGGATCGGCGCGTTGAGCGAGGCATCGCCGGCAAGACGCCGGTTCATCGACACGACCTCTTCCTCGGAGACGCCGAGCTTGGTGGCGATCTGGGTGACGTGCTCGGGCCGCAGGTCGCCCTCGTCGAGCGCCTGGATCTTGCCCTTGAGACGGCGGAGATTGAAGAACAACCGCTTCTGGTTGGCGGTCGTGCCCATCTTCACCAGCGACCAGGAGCGCAGGATGTATTCCTGGATCGCGGCCTTGATCCACCACATGGCATAGGTGGCGAGGCGGAAGCCCTTGTCCGGCTCGAAACGCTTGACGGCCTGCATGAGGCCGACATTGCCCTCGGAGACGACCTCGGCAATCGGCAGGCCGTAGCCGCGATATCCCATGGCGATCTTTGCGACGAGGCGCAGATGCGAGGTCACGAGCCGCTCGGCCGCGCGCGGGTCGTCATGCTCCTTGTAGCGCTTGGCGAGCATGTATTCTTCCTGCGGCTCCAGCATCGGAAACCGCCGGATTTCGTCCAGGTAGCGGCTGAGGCCGCCTTCTCCGGAACTGAGCATCGGTATGTTCTGGGCCATGAAGCACCCCTTCTCCCTACGATCCCTCCGGACCGACGCGGCCGTCGCCGCCCCGGACCTTCACCGGGCATCCACTTTCCGGCGCCCTGACGGCGCGCCGAATTCCCAATATAGGTGTCATTTCGACAATATCAGGGCCTGATTTTCGAAATCATGTCGCGGGGATTGTCCGAATTGCACGGATCAGGTCCGCCAAATCGTCGGGGAGCGGACTTTCGAAGCGCAGCGTCTCGCCTGTCGCCGGATGGGCGAAGGCAAGCAGGCCGGCATGCAGAGCCTGGCGGGGAAAGGCGTCGACAACGGCGCGGATATCTTCCGGCAGGCGCGCCGACTTGGTCCTGAAGTGGGCGCCGTAGTCGGCATCGCCGATGAGCGGGTGTCCGATATGGGACATGTGAACGCGGATCTGGTGAGTGCGCCCGGTCTCCAGGCGACAGGTCATCAGCGCCGCGAGGGGAGCGGCGCCCATCGGGCCGAAGCGCTCGCGTACCTGCCAGTGGGTGATGGCGTTGCGGCCGCCCGATTTGGTCACCGCGATCTTCTGGCGGTTGGCGGCGGAGCGGGCGAGATCGGCGTCGACCGTGCCGCGCAGTTGCATCGGGGCGCCCCAGACAAGGGCGGTGTATTCCCGCTCCAGCGGGCCGGTGCGGCCATGGTCGGCGAATTGCGCGGCAAGGCCCTGGTGGGCGCGGTCGGTCTTGGCGACGACGAGCAGGCCGCTGGTGTCCTTGTCGAGTCGGTGGACGATGCCCGGCCGCTTGACCCCGCCGACGCCCGAAAGGCTGTCGCCGCAATGGTGAAGCAGCGCGTTGACCATCGTGCCGCTCCAGTTGCCTGGACCGGGATGGACGACGAGGCCCGCCGGCTTGTCGATGACGATCAACTCGTCATCCTCGAAGACGACGGCAAGAGGGATCGCCTCGGGTTCGGGCTCGGCCACGTCCGGCTCGGGCATGTCGAGCGTCAGGACCTCGCCCGAATTGACCCGGTATTTCGGCTCGACTATGGTCCGCCCGTCGACCTGGACCCGGCCCTGGCGGATCAGTGCCTGGAGGCGGTTCCGGCTGAGCTCGGCCAGATGGCGGGCAAGGCAGGCATCGAGCCTGATGCCTGCATCTTCCTCCGCAACGACAACGGTCTTCATTGCGACGGCATCCGCGTCGCTCGCATCTTCATTGGACATTGACATGACACATCCGGCTATGGACGACGAACGCGATCAGGAAGCTCCGCTCGACCCCGCGATGGAGCGGGTCCAGGTCAAGCTCAAGCGGCTGCTGGCGGTTTCGAGCCTCGTGATGGTGCTCGGGTTCCTGGCAGTGCTGGCGGCGATCGTCTACAAGCTGTCCGAAGGCGGCACGCGTCCGGATGGCAGCGATATAGCCGCTACCGTCGCGATCGGCAAGGACGGCCGGGTCGAAGGCATGGCGCATGCGGACGACCGCCTGATCCTGCTGGTGCGCTCGGGCGCGCAGAGCAAGCTGCTGTATCTGGATGCTGCGACCGGCCGGGTGCTTGGAGAAACGGCCTTCGTCGCACAGTAGCGCATGGCGGTTTTCCGCGGTGCGCGGAGAGCGACGAGGCCGGGCGTGGAAAATCTCCACAGGCAGGGCAGAAATGGGGCTTGCATTCCCCGTTCGGGCGTTCTATTTACGCGGCTCTTCGTCGAAGACCAGCCGATGCCCCCATCGTCTAGCGGTCTAGGACGCCGCCCTCTCACGGCGGAAACAGGGGTTCGAGTCCCCTTGGGGGTGCCATTCCTTCCCGCAGCGAGCGGAAGACAAGATGGCCGGCACGACGCAAGACGACCCGCCTGACTGGCGCGGTTCCGCGACTGCCTCTCCCAACTCTTTCGTTTCAAGTGATGCGGTGCCTGATGCTCGCGCATGCTCCGGCGTTTGGCGCGGTCCGGCGTCACCGGGTTCTTGTCGCCCTCCGGGGCGAGCGATCCTGGTCGCCTTCCGGGTCGGAAAACGCAGGTTGCCCGACCCCGACCCCGTCCGCGTCATGTCATGCGAGCAGGGCCGGTTCGTTTCGGCAGGTGGCGCGGCCGGCCTCAGCCGGCGACCTGAAGGCGGGGGCGGACGACGCCCTGGGCGCCGGCGGCAGATGTCTGGTACAGGCCGCGCAGGTCCTGTACCGGCCGGAAAGCATCCGTGAGACCGACGACGGTCTCCGCCGCGCCGAGCACCAGATACCCGTCGGAGGGCAGTTGCTTTGCCATCCGCTGCAGCACGTCGACCTTGGTCGGCTGGTCGAAATAGATCAGCACGTTGCGGCAGTAGACGATGTCGAAGGAGCCGAGCGAAGAGAAATTCTCCAGAAGGTTCAACTTGCGCCACTGCACCATCGAGCGCAGCTCGGGGTTGATCTGCCAGAGGTCGCCTTTCTGGGTGAAATACTTGAGCAGCATCTGGATCGGCAGGCCACGCTGGACCTCGAACTGGCTGTAGATGCCGTTCTTCGCCTTCTCCAGAACCTCGTTGGAGAGGTCCGTGCCGATGATCTCGACACGGAAGCCGGCAAGCTTGGCGGCTGCTTCCTTCAGGCAGATGGCCAGCGAATAGGGCTCCTGACCGGTGGAGGCGGCGGCGCACCAGATGCGGATCGTGCGGCGGTCGGCACGCGCTTTCATCATCGCGGGAAGCATCACTTCCTTGAAATTCTGAAACGGTGTTCCGTCACGAAAGAAGAAACTCTCGTTGGTGGTCATCGCCTCGACCACATCGGAGCAGACCTGGGCGGAGCCCGGCTTCTGCATCGCCTGGACGAGCTCGGAAAGCCCGGCGTGGCCGTGCCGGCGAGCAACCGGTAGCAGCCGGCTTTCCACCAGGTACTGCTTCTCGTTGGTGAGCACCAGTCCGGACTTCGCCTTCAGGTACTGCTTGAGATACTCGAACTGCGACGCAATCACCTGAGGCCTCCACTCAACAATCCGGCGATTTTCGGACCAATCCGGGTGATCGGCAGAATATCGCAACACAATCCGGTCTGGGCAGCTGCACCCGGCATCCCCCACACAACGCTGGTCGCCTCGTCCTGGGCGATGACGCTGCCGCCTCCGGCCGAGATGGTGCGAATACCGGCCGCCCCGTCATGGCCCATGCCGGTCAGCACCACCGCCAGGGCGGCCGAGCCGTAAACCTTGGCAACGCTGTCGAACAGGGGGTCGACGGCGGGCTTGCAGAAATTCACCGGCGGTCCGTCCGTCAGGCGGGCGACAGGCTGGCCGCCATCCTTGACGATGGTCATGTGCAACCCGCCCGGCGCCACATAGATGTGTCCGGGCTTCAGCACCTCGCCGTCAGCGGCTTCCTTGGCGGGCCTGAGCGCGGCCTTGGCGACGTGCTCGGCCAGAATTGCGGTGAAGGTCGGCGGCATGTGCTGGGTGACGACAACCGGCACCTCGCGGATGGCCGTGCCGATGTCGGTAAAGACCTGCTGCAGTGCCTGCGGTCCGCCGGTCGAGGAGCCGATGGCGACAATGCGCGGGCGAATGCTGGAATATGGGCGCGTCTTCAGAGCCGGTGCGGCGGCCTTTGCGGGGGCCGCGGCAAGGCGGCTGTAGCCGGCCGAGGCGGCTGCGGCCCGGGACACGGGCCCCTGCGACAGGGTCTGCCCTGCGGCGGTCTGGGCGCGCATCTGGCGTCCGCCATAACCGGCACCGCCGCGCCGGCGCTGGCCGAGGGCCTTGATTTTCTCTATCAGCTCGCGGCGGAAGTCGACGGAGGTGGTGACCTCGCTCGAGGATTCCGGCTTGGGCACATAGTCCTGCGCGCCCAGAGATAGCGCCCGCAGGCTGACCTCGGCATTTCGCCTCGTCAGCGTGGAAGCCATCACGACGATCAGGTCGCGCTTCTTCCTGAGCATCAGGGGAAGAGCGGTGAGCCCGTCCATCTCCGGCATCTCGATGTCGAGCACCACGACGTCAGGGTTGCTGCGCTCGATGTCCTCGACGGCAAGCCGGCCGTTCCGGTGGGACGCGACCAGCTGGAGCGCCGGGTCCGCTTCGACCCAGCGGCTCAGAAGTCCGCGAATGACGACGGAATCGTCCACCACCATGACGCGGACACAGTCTGCCCGTGCACCGTCCCGGGGGGGCGGCGCTGTAGAACTGGCGATCATCTTGACATGTCCCGTAAGGGTTTACAGCAGCCCGGCTTCCTGGAACTTCGCTTCCACGATGTCCTTGTCAAACGGCTTCATGATGTATTCGTTGGCGCCGGCCCGCATCGCGCGGGTGATGTGCGCCACATCGTTCTCGGTCGTGCAGAAGACGACGACCGGCTTGTTGCCGCCCTCTTCCTTGCGCAGCGACAGCAGGAACTCCAGGCCGTCCATTTCCGGCATGTTCCAGTCGAGAAGGATCGCGTCGGGCATCCGCTCCCGGCAGGCGGTGAGGGCCTTCAGACCGTCTTCCGCCTCGGAGATCTCGAAGGAGAGATCTTCCAGAATGCGTCGGGCCACCTTGCGGATCACGCTGGAATCGTCGACGACGAGACAGTGCTTCATTTCATTTGCTCCCGAGTGCCGTAGATCGGCATTTCGTTCCAACACTTGCCTCAGGCGGCAGCCAGCGGCTCGGAGACCATCGCGCCGAACAGGCGGGCGACGTCGAGGACGATCATCAGCTTGCCATCGAGGCGGTGGACACCACCGGAAATCTCGGCCCAGCGTTTGTCGAGGTTGGACGGATTGGCCTCCATCGAGTCGCCCGACAGGCGAAGCACTTCGCCCACCTGGTCGATGACAAGACCGTAGCTTTCACCCTTGTGCTCGATCCCGACCGCCATGACCTGGGTGTTTTCGTCCCGGTTGGGCAGGTGCAGGCGTTTTCGCATGTCGATGGCGGTGACGATGCGGCCGCGCAGATTGAGCACGCCGGCGACTTCCGGCGCCGCGAGCGGCACGCGGGTGACGCTTTCGGGAACGAAGACGTCGTGCACCTGGCTGATCGGAAGGCCGAAAAGCTGGCCACCGATGATGACCGTCACATACTGGATGGTATCGTCGATACCGGCCGCGAGGTTGTCATTGTGCTTCATGCCGCAATTCCCATTTCACCGGCGAAGAGGTCCTTGAGCGAAGCGATCAGCCCCGGACGGTCGAATTTCGCCACATAATCGTCGAAGCCTGCCTGACGTCCGCGCTCGATCGAGGCCGGCGAGACGACCGCCGACAGGGCCAGGATCGGCATCTTGCGGAAGCGCGGGTCACGGCGGAGCGCCTCGCAGAACTCGAAGCCGTTGATCTCCGGCATCTCGATATCGCTGACGATGGCCTGGAAGTGGTCGCCGTTTTCCAGCAGCTCGAATGCCTGGTTGGCGCCGGAACAGGCGGTCACGTCGTAGCCGGCCGCCTTGAGAACCGGCGTCAGCATGTTGCGGAAGAATGCGCTGTCGTCGACGAGCAGGACTTTCTTGGTCAGCGCGGCGATGTCCATCTCCTTGCGCATGAACCAGTCCTCGAAGGCCTGCGGCAGGTAGTAGCCGAGATCGATGATCTCGGTTGCCTTGTCCTTGATCACGGCCGATCCGAGAACGCCGGCACGGTCGGACCCGACCTCGATGTTCATGCGGTCCTCGACGATGTCGACAATCTCGTCGACCACGAGGCCCATCGAGCGCCCGGCGTCGGAGAAGACCAGCATGGGCTGGGTACCGTCGCCGCGATGCGCCTGCGTGGGGTCGATATAGACCAGCGGCATCAGCGCTCCGCGATACTGCACGAGGTCGCGGCCGTTGGAACGTTCGATCTTGGAGACCTCGAACTCCTCCAGGCGGGTGACCAGCGACAGCGGCACAGCCTTGGGCTCCGGCGAACCGGCACGGAAGAGCAGCATGGATACGCTCGACTGGCCGTCCATGGCGGAGGCCATCGCCTCCTCGGCCTCCTTGCGCTCGCCCTCGGCGACGACGCTGGAAGCATGGCTCGCCATGGCCGAGGCGACGCCGTTCGGATCGATGATCATGATCACCGCGCCGTCACCCAAAATGGTGTTGCCGGAGAACATGGTCAGGTTGCGCAGCATCGTCGACATCGGCTTGACGACGATTTCCTCGGTGTGGAAGACGCCGTCGACGACAACGCCGAAGGTCTGGCTGCCAACCTGCATGACAACGATGAAACCGGTGTCGGACTCGATTTCGGTCTCGCCGTCGGGGCCGTCGAAGCCGAGCAGGTGCGACATGTGGACCAGCGGCAGCAGCTTGTTGCGCAGGCGCAGGACGGGCGTGTCCTTGATGCGCTCGATCCGATGTTCGGAATTCGACTGCACGCGCACCAGCTCGACCACCGAGAGCTGCGGGATCGCGAAACGGTCGCCGCCGGCCTCGACGATCAGCGCCGAGACGATGGCCAGCGTAAGCGGGATCTTGATGATGAAGCTGGAACCGCGACCCGGGGTTGAGCGCAGGTCGATCGACCCGCCGATCAGCTCGACATTGTTGCGCACCACGTCCATGCCGACACCACGGCCGGAAACGCTGGTGATGTTCTGGGCGGTCGAGAAGCCGGCGTGGAAGATGTATTTGTGGATCTGCTGATCCGTCATCTTGTCGAGTTCGGCCTCGGAGGCGAGCCCGCGCTCCAGCACCTTGGCCCTGACGCGGTCGACGTCGATGCCGCGGCCGTCGTCCTTGACCTCGATGATGATATGGCCGCCCTCATGATAGGCGGACAGCGTGATCGTGCCCTTCTCCGACTTGCCGGCCGCCTTGCGGTCACTCGGCATCTCCAGGCCGTGGTCGGCGGAGTTGCGGATCATGTGGGTAAGCGGATCCTTGATCAGCTCCAGGACCTGCCGGTCGAGCTCGGTCTCGGCGCCGACCATCTCCAGCTCGATCGGCTTGTCGAGCTCCTGGCTGAGGTCGCGCACGATCCGCGGCAGCTTCTGCCAGGCGTTGCCGATCGGCTGCATGCGCGTCTTCATGACGCCTTCCTGCAGCTCGGCCGTGACGTTGGACAGGCGCTGCAACGGTACCTTGAACTCGGAATCCTCGTGGCGACGGGAAATCTCGAGCAGCTGGTTTCGGGTGAGGACCAGCTCGGAGACCATCGTCATCAGGTGCTCGAGCGTCTCGACCGCGACGCGGATCGACTGGCTCGACACGGATGCCTTCTTCTCGCCCTTCTCGGCGGGCTCGCGGGCAGCGGTCTCGTCACCGCGAGCGCGCGTCTTGACCGCGAGAGCCGGGACAGGGGCCGTTTCGGCCTCAAGCTCCGCGTCGGCGGCCAGCTCGGCCGCGTCGAGATCCGAGACCGGGTCGGATACGGGAAGCTCGACCTCGCACTCGGCTTCGCGGAAGGCGCGCTCGAGATCGTCAAGCGAGACTTCGCCGGGGCGCAAGGGGCGTTCGAGTACCTGCTCGACCAACTCGCCGCGCGCCATGGCGTCGTCCTCGGCGGCCGGTGCCGCGGCCTTGCCGCCGGTGGTGTCGGCCGAGAGCGACATGCGCTCGAGTTCCGAAATCAGGTCGTCGTCGCTGCCCTCGGGCTCCACACCGCCGGCCGCCTCGAGATCGGCGAGGATCTCCTTGATGCGGTCAATCGACGACAGGATGAGAGACACCGCGTCGGGTGTCACCTTGGCTCCGTCGCGGAACTTGCCCATCAGGGTCTCGCCGGCATGGGCGAGGGCCTCCAGACGGGGCAGGCCAAGGAAGCCGCAGGTGCCCTTGATCGTATGGACGAGACGAAAGACGTTATCGAGAATCTTCGCGTTATTCGGTTCTTGTTCGAACTTGACGAGCTCGACGTCGACGACGTCCAGGCTCTCGTTCGTTTCTGTGAGGAACTCGCTAAGCAAGTCGTCCATGGCCAAACTCACCCGACTGGTTACTGGTACACGACCCGGACGTTGTGTCCGGGCAACCCATCCCTGCCAGTGAGCATGCGTCTTAAACAGTTAAGATAGACTGAAACGGAACCATGGCCTTTGATGCCAGTTTATCCTGCTGATGATGCAGTAATTTTTACCCCATCATCTTCCTTAACGACTTCTAAATTCATGCCGGACTCCCGCGCCAGCAAGACCGTATAGACCGGCTGAACGGTGTGCGCGTCGATTCTCTCGGGTTCATTGCCGGATGTCAGGTCAAGAACGAGGGCGGGGACTTTGGTTGTTGATCCCGTTACTTTCAACCGGAAGATGGGAGATTGCGCGTCGCCATCCATGCTGACCGTAATCAGTCCGCCGCGGGGAACGCACTGGTTGGCAAGAAGAATAAGGTTGAGCAACAGCTTGACCCTGTTCTTCGCCATCAGCAGGCGCGGAACCTGCCAGTCGATGTCGGCCTTTTCGTTGGCAAGGAACCCGGCGGCGACCGAATGGGCATCGCCCAGGTCGATCTCGGCGCCGGCGGAACCGGCCGCACCGAAGGCAAGGCGGGCGAACTGGAGCTTGGCCGAGGCCTGCCGCGCGCTCTTGCGGATCAGGTCCATGGCGAAGTCCTTCATGTCCTCGTTGTCCTCTTCGTCGAGAACCTCGAGACCATTTGTAATGGCGCCGACGGGGGAGATGATGTCGTGGCAGACGCGGCTCGCCACGAGGGCGGCCAGGTCCAGGGCGCTGAGATCGTCGATGGCGGTCATGCGGTCGTCCTTGAGGCGGGGCGTGGCGTCATTCGTTCCAAATGGCAGTCCTGCGCGATTCGCGAGTTTGCGAAAGGGTTACACTCCTCTTCCCGCACTGCCAAGCGGCGGCGGGGCGCGGAGGGCCGCCGTTCACCGGGCGCAGCCCAGCCGCTCGGCGCTGTCATGCGCGCCCTCCAGCAGTGTTTGCGGGTCGGCGAGGAAGAGAAAGCGATTGATTTCGGAGTGAAACAAAAGCAGGCGGCCGTCATGGAGCGCAAAGATCGACGGATTTCCGATGGTGACGAAACCGCCGGCAAGTGCGGTCGGATCGCACCCCTTCAGATGCGGAGCGTAGATCCGTGGAGCCTTTTCGAAGGCCGCACGATTGCCCTCATTGACGAACATCCAGATGGTGTCGCGCCAGCGCAGTTCGTGTTCCTGTTGTCCGCGCCGGGGCTTCCTGTCGACGAAATAGGCGACAGGATCATTGCCACCCAGCGCATAGCCGCTGACGGGATCGGTGGCGAAATCGAGGGCCGCAGCCGGTTGCGGAGCGGCAAGGACAAGCAAAGATGCGAGCGCGAGCCAGGCCAAGGCGATCGACCAT
This sequence comes from Stappia sp., assembly GCF_048261845.1. GTDB lineage: Bacteria > Pseudomonadota > Alphaproteobacteria > Rhizobiales > Stappiaceae > Stappia. The sequence continues at coordinate 70,089 of NZ_JBLXFR010000002.1, forward strand.
AATCTCTTCCGATTTCGATTACACTCTGACATCGAATCAGTCCTGACGCCCGAAAGGCTAGTGACTGTGCCCGCATCCCGGGCCGGCGGGCAACCGCAGATCTTCCGCAAGGCCGACGGGACGCGCCGGCCGCCACCGCCCGGAGCGGACCGGGAGATCCTGCCTCCGCTGGCGGAGGCGTCATGACCATGCGCCCGGGAAACGCAATCGGGGCCACCTACCTGCGAAGGACCAGACCGAGATGATAGCAGCCCTTTCCGCCCGCCTTGTCCATGCCTTTGCCGGTGTTTTTTGCAGGGGTGCGTGTGGGGCGCTCGTCCCCGCCGCGGTGGTGCTGGGCCTTGCGCTTGCCGGATCGCCGGCCGTGGCGCAGCAACCTGAACAGTACAGCCAGGACGAACTGGTCGGCGCGGGGCACCGCTTTTTCGGTCAGGTGTCGGGTGGCCTTGCCTCAGTGGTCGAGCGCGCCGTCCAGCAATACGGCCAGCCGAACGGTTATATCCTTGGCGAGGAAGGCTCGGGCGCGCTGCTGGCCGGTGCACGCTATGGCGAGGGACAGCTCTTCACCCGCAACGCCGGCACGCACAAGGTGTTCTGGCAGGGTCCTTCGTTCGGCTGGGATATTGGCGGCGACGGTGCCCGGGTCATGATGCTCGTCTACAATCTGCCCGACACGTCGGCGATCTACCGGCGTTATGTGGGTGTCAACGGTTCGGCCTATCTGATTGGCGGTTTCGGGATGACGGTGCTGTCCAACCACGACATCTATGTCGTGCCGGTCCGGGCCGGCGTCGGTGCCCGGCTCGGCGTCAATATCGGCTATCTGAAGTTCACGCAGCAGCCGACATGGAATCCTTTTTGACAAGGGCAATGCCGTCGCGCTTGGCGCGGGACCTTGCGTCTTGTATCAGGGAGGGAGCGTAGCGCCGGGGTAGCGCTGCGCTGTCGGACGCGTGTCCGGAAAACCATACGGGAAAGCCCGTCCGGCGAAAGCAGGTTCGGGCAGTACGGCCAAGGACATGGACGGTCGAGGCGATCAGGGTTCCAGACGGTGGTGAGCGGTCTTGATTGAATCGGCAATGTATGTGGCGCTTGGCTTTTGCCTCGCCGGTCTTCTCGCGGTGGCCCTGGTGCCGTCCATATGGCGGCGTGCCGTTCGGCTGACACGACGGGCCGTGGAAGCCACCACGCCGATGACCCATGCCGATGTGCGCGCCGAGATTGCGGCCTTGCGCGCCAGCCATGCGATCGAGTACCGGCGGCTGGAATCCGGGCTCGAGCGGCTGCAGCAGCAGGCGACGGCGAACCGCATCGCCCGGGATCGGGCGGAAGCGCTGTCGGGGGATTTGCGCAAGGAGTTCATCTCCCGCGAGCAGGCGCTGGCCGACGCGATGAGCCGAGAGGCGGACCTGCGCCGGGAAATTCAGGAAAACCAGGAGACAATCGCCCGCTCGGGAGCGCGTATCCGCGATCTCGAACGTCTGTTGAAGCGATTGATGAACGCTCAGGCTGGCGAGACAACCGAGGTCACGACCGGCGGCGTCTCGCCTGGCGAGGCGGCGGTTGCGACGGATGCCGTCGCGGACGGCGTTTCGCTGCCGGACGAAGATGTGTCTGGCAAGGCATCCGACGCGGCACGCGTGACGGCGCTGGAGACCGAGATCGCGATGCTGCGCCGGCGGTTGGCGCGGGCGGAAGAGCGCACACCAGCCCCGGCCGGCGGCGATGCGGGAGAAAGCAGCGGGGTTGAGCCGGAGCGCGCCGCGTCACAGTTCACGCGGCAGGAATTGCGCGCCCGTGACGACAGGCTTTTCGAAGCGGAATCAAAGCTGATTGCCGCACGCGCGGAAATCACCCGACTGTCGGTGCTTGCCGAGGGCGGCGGGTCCGATGGCGAGGCTCCGGCGGCCGAGACGGCGCGGCTCGCTGCGGAGAACGAGCGGTTGCGCGCTGAGCTTGGCGCCAATGCCGATTTTCTTGCGCTGCGCTCCGAACTGGCGGACCTTGCATCCGCGGTTGTTGCCTCGCTGGGGGCCGAGGAGGACCTGGAGCCGGTTGCTGCCGCGAAGGAGGGCACGGACACGCCCGGCGTGCCTGGCACCGTGACCCAGTCCCTGGCTGCCCGCATTCGCGCGGCGCGCGGCCGCGTCGGCGCTGGCGCGACAGAGGCTGCCCGGAGCGGGGCGGCCGAGACCGGCAAGGGCGGCACGCCACCGCCGATCCTGCCGGGGCCGGCGCGCGCCAGCTCGCGCGGAAAACGCTAGGGTTCGCCCCCAGTAAACGAGGCTTTCAGCCGGCCGCAACGCGCTTCGTCGCAAGACGTGCCCGGATGCTCTCGACGTCGGCGCGGGGCGTCGCGGCGAAGAGAGTGCGCGTGTATTCGTGGGCCGGAGCCGTGAAAACCTCGTCGCGGGTGCCGTATTCCACTGCCTCGCCAAAATACATCACCATGACCTTGTCGGCGATGTAGCGCACCACCGAGAGATCGTGGCTGATAAAGACATAGGTGAGGTTGAACTCCTCCTGCAGGTCAGCAAGGAGGTTGAGGATCTGCGCCTGAACGGAAAGATCGAGCGCAGAGACCGGCTCGTCGAGCACCAGCAGCTTGGGACGCAGCATGATGGCGCGGGCAATGGCGACGCGCTGGCGCTGTCCTCCGGAGAACATGTGCGGATAGCGGCCGTAATGTTCGGGCTTCAGACCGACCTTTTCCAGCATGGCAAGCGCCGCGTCACGTCGTTCAGCCGCGTTCATGGTCGTGTTCAGAAGCAGTGGCTCTTCAAGCACCGCTCCGATCTTCTGACGCGGGTTGAGCGAACCATAGGGGTTCTGGAAGACGATCTGCACGGCCTGGCGCATCTCGCGCGTCATGCCATGCCGGGCGATGTCAATCTGCGTGCCGTCGATCTCGATCGTGCCGGAGGTCGGTGCGTCGATCATCGTCAGCATGCGGGCGAGTGTCGACTTGCCGCAACCGCTCTCCCCGACGACTGCGAGCGTCGAGCCGCGCTCGACATCGAAGCTGACATCCTTGACGGCATGGAGCAGACGTGGCGCGGAAAACAGGCCTGAACTGATGACGTAGTCGCGGGTCAGGTTGCGGACCTTGAGGATCGGATCGCTCATCGACGGGCCTCCGTGCTGCCGGCCGTTCCGGCCGCAAAGGTCTCGGCGAAATCGGCAACGGTTGGCAGCCGGTCGCCGGTGGCGTTTTCCGGCAATGCCGAGAGCAGGGCCTTTGTATAGGGGCTGGACGGGTTCTCGAAGAGGGTCAGCACATCGGCCGTTTCCATCTGCCGTCCCTGGTACTGGACGACCACGCGATCGGCGGTCTCGGCAACGACGCCCATGTCATGGGTGATCATGATCAGTCCCATGCCGTGGTCACGCTGCAGCGTCGTCAGGAGATCGAGGATCTGCTTCTGGATGGTCACGTCGAGAGCGGTTGTCGGCTCGTCGGCGATCAGCAGCTTGGGGCGGCAGGCGGTGGCGATGGCAATCATCACGCGCTGGCACTGGCCACCGGACATCTGGTGCGGAAAGGACTGCATGCGGCGCTCCGGCTCGGGGATGCCCACGGCGGTGAGCAGTTCGACGATGCGGTCGCGTCGCTGCCGGCGGTTCATGTCCGTATGTGTCTTCAGCACTTCGTCGAGCTGGAAGCTGACGGTGAAGCAGGGATTGAGGCTGGCGATCGGTTCCTGAAAGATCATCGAGATGTCCTTGCCGATGACCTTGCGGCGCTGGGCCGCGGTCAGGGTGCGCAGGTCGATGCCTTCGAAGGTCATGCGGTCGGCGGACACTGTCGCGGTGTCGGGCAGCAGACCCATCAGGGCCAGCATGGCGACCGACTTGCCGGAACCGCTTTCGCCGACAATGGCAAGCACCTCGCCCGCCTCGACGGAGTAATCGACCCCGTCAAGCGCATGGAAGGCGCCGCCGGCCGTGTCGAACTCGACCCTGAGATTGCGGATTTCGAGCAGGCTCATGATCTCAGCTCCGCTTCAGCTTGGGATCGAGGGCATCGCGCAACCCGTCGCCGACGAGGTTGATGGCAAGCACCGTCACCAGAATGGCGAGGCCGGGGAAGGTGACGACCCACCAGGCGCGCAGGATGAACTCGCGTGCTTCCGCGAGCATCGTGCCCCATTCGGGCGTGGGAGGCTGGGCGCCCATGCCAAGAAAACCGAGTGCGGCGGCGTCGAGGATGGCGGTGGAGAAGGACAGCGTCGCCTGGACGATAAGCGGCGCCAGGCAATTGGGCAGGATCGTCCTGAACATCAGCCGGATGTTGCCCGCTCCGGCAAGCCTGGCGGCGACGACATAGTCGCGGCCGCGTTCGGACAGCACGGCGGCCCGGGTGAGGCGGACGAAATGCGGCTGCAGGACAACCGCGATCGCGATCATCGCGTTGACGAGGCCGGGACCCAGGACGGCGACCAGAACGAGCGCGAGCAGCAGCGAGGGAAACGCGAGGATGACATCCATCACCCGCATGATGACCGTGTCGACCCAACCGCGGAAATAGCCTGCGACGAGACCCATAACGATGCCGCCCGAAAGGGCGATGGTGACAACGATCAGACCTATGAACAGCGAGAAGCGGGCGCCGTAGATCAACCGGGAGAGAATGTCTCGGCCGACCGCGTCGGTGCCGAGCAGAAAGGTGGCCTTTCCACCCTCCGACCAGAACGGCGGCGTCAGGAAGCTGTCGCGATATTGAAGATCGGGGTTGTGCGGAGCCACCAGGGGGGCGGCCAGCGCGACGATGATAAGGGTCACGAACACAACGAGGCCGATCACGGCGCCGCGGTTCTGCGAGAAGTAGAACCAGAACTCGGCCAGCATCTTGCGCGTCGCATTGCGGCTTTCGGCGGCGATGCTGGCAGCGATGGGGGGAGCTCCGGTGGACGGTTCGGTCATTGTCTTGTCTCCGGCGCTCAGTTGTGGCGGATGCGCGGATTGACGAGACCGTAGAGCATGTCGACGGTCAGGTTCACCAGCATCACGATGGCGGCGATCATCAGCAGGCCGCCCTGCACGACCGGGTAGTCGCGCCGCGAAATGCTGTCGACCATCCACTTGCCGATCCCCGGCCAGGAAAAGATCGTTTCGGTCAGGATCGCGCCGGCGAGAAGCACACCGACCTGCAGGCCGATTGTCGTGATCACCGGGATGAGGGCGTTGCGCAAGGCATGCAGGCCGATGACCCGCGAGGGCGCGAGGCCCTTGGCCCGGGCGGTGCGGACATAGTCCTCACCCAGCACCTCGAGCATCGCCGAGCGGGTCTGCCGGGCGATCACCGCGAGCGGGATCGTCGCCAGCACGATCGAAGGCAGCACAAGGTGACTGAGGGCGGAGGTGAAGGCGCCTTTCTGCCCCGACAGGAGACTGTCGATCAGCATGAAACCGGTCACCTGGGGAAAGAAGAACATCAGCGATATGCGGCCTGAAACCGGTGTCCATTGCAGGATGCCGGAGAACAGGATGATGAGCAGAAGTCCCCACCAGAAGATCGGCATCGAATAGCCGACGAGCGCCGTTCCCATGAGCGCCTGGTCGGCGACGGAGCCGCGGCGGACGGCGGCGAATATTCCGACGGGCAGGCCGATTGCCACGGCGATGACGATGGCGCACAGTGCCAGCTCGACGGTTGCCGGGAACAGGGCCAGAAACTCCGTGACGACGGGCTTCTTGGTGACGATGGAGTTACCGAGGTCACCGGTGAGCACGCCGCCGAGATAGTCGAGATATTGCTCCCATATCGGACGGGAGAACCCGAACTGCTCCATCAGTTGCCTGTAGCGCTCCTCGGAAACGCCGCGCTCACCGGCGAGCAGCAGGACGGGGTCGCCAGGCAGCAGGCGGATGAACCCGAAGGAGACGATGGTCACGCCGAGAAAGGTCGGCACGAGCAGCAGCAACCGGTTGAAGAGAAAGCGGATCATCTTGATGCATCCAAACGACCGCACCGGCCGGTAAGGGCCGGTGCGGTAAATCGACGGGCTGCCGCCGGGCCCCGGAGGGACCGTGGCGGCGCTTCGATGCGAGGATCACTCGGCGATATCGACGCCGTCGAACCAGTGGCCGCCGAGCGGGTCCATGACATAGCCGCTGACCTTCGAGGACATCGGCATGAACACGACCGAATGGGCGATCGTCGCCCACGGGGCCTGCTCCTTGAACACGACCTGTGCCTGCTCGTAGAGCTTGGTGCGCTCGTCCTTGTCGGAGACCACCTTGGCCTTCTGGATCAGGTCCTCGAAGGGCTGGTGACACCACTGGGCGCGGTTGGAGCCGCCGACACCGTCGCAACCGAGCAGAACGGCGAGGAAGTTGTCCGGGTCGCCATTGTCACCGGTCCAGCCGAGCAGGACGGCACCGTCGCGGTCCTTCTCCTTGGAACGGGACAGATACTCGCCCCACTCGTAGGACACGATCTCGACATCGACGCCGACCTTGGCGTAGTCGGCCTGGATCACCTCGGCCATGCGGCGGGCGTTCGGGTTGTAGGGCCGCTGCACCGGCATCGCCCAGATCTTCATCTTGAGGTCGGAAACACCGGCTTCCTCAAGCATCGCCTTGGCGGCATCCGGATCGTAGGCGTCGTCCTCGACGGCATTGTTGTAGGACCACATGGTCGGCGGGATCGGGTTCTTGGCTGCCTGGCCGGAGCCCTGGAACACCGCGTCGAGAATGGCCTGCTTGTTGATGGCCATGTTCAACGCCTTGCGGACCTTCGGGTTGTCGAAGGGGGCCATCTGGGTGTTGTAGGCGAGGTAGCCGACATTGAGGCCCTGCTGCTCCATCAGCGTCAGGTTCGCATCAGCCTTGATGTCGGAGATATCGGCCGGGGCCGGATAGGGCGCGACGTGGCACTCGCCTGCCTTCAGCTTCTGCAGGCGAACGGCCGCATCGGTGGTAATGGCGAAGACGAGATTGTCGATCGGCTGCTTGCCGCCCCAGTAGTCGGCGAAGGCCTGGTAGCGGATGACCGCGTCCTTCTGGTAACCGACGAAGGAGAACGGCCCGGTGCCGAGCGGCTCCTGGTTCATCATCTCCATCTTGCCTTCCGCAGCGAGCTTGTCGGCATATTCAGCGGAGAGGACGGAGGCGAAGTCCATGGCGAGGTTGGCGAGCATCGGCGCTTCGGGCCGGTTGAGCACGAACTTCACGGTGTGGTCGTCGACCTTGACGATCTCCTTGATGAGATCAGGCATCGACATGCCGTTGAAATACTCCCACGAGGCGCCGGCCGTATAGGCATGCCAGGGATGATCCTTGTCGAGCTGGCGGCCGAAGGAGTAGATCACGTCGTCGGCGTTGAAGTCGCGCGTCGGCGTGAAGAACGACGTGGTGTGGAACTTGACGCCCTTGCGCAGGTTGAACGTGTATTCCAGACCATCGTCGGAAACGCTCCAGCTTTCGGCAAGACCCGGAATGACCTCGGTGGTGCCGCGCTTGAACTCGACAAGACGGTTGTACACCGGCTTGGAGGACGCGTCGAAGGTGGTGCCGGAGGTGTAAAGCGCGGTGTCGAAGCCTTCCGGCGAACCTTCCGAGCAATAGACAAGCGTCTTGGATTGCGCGGCGGTAGCTGCGATGAGGGCGAGACTGACGCCCAGTAGCGCAGCCTTCATGGTGCGGCGAACGATCATTGAAAATCTCCCGTTTGTATCTTCGGTCGCGCCGGGAGCATTCCGGTGTTTTACCTTGTGGAAGCTGCATTTGCGTGGCGACGGCCTTGAGCGCACGATAATGCCGCGCTCCACCGCTTACAATAGAACGCATTGTTCTATTTTTTCTGCCGGAACGGAATTTTCTTCCTGAGGGTGCCTGTCGCAGAACAGTTTCTGCCGCCTGCTCTCCGCAGGCGTGTCCAATCGTCACCGGAGCACGTAGCGATCAGCCCTCGGACTGGAGATGCGGGCGCGGCGCGATGCCGATCCGTGCTGCCGGTAAAACGGAGTGGAAAAGGTTTCCGGAAAACCGGGTCAATGGCAAAAGCCCCGCCAATGGCGAGGCTTTTGAAAGGTGTTCCGATGAACCATCCGGAGCAGCACCCGCATGAAGCAGGCCGGACTGCCGTGCACCGCCGACAGGCGGGCTGAGGTCGAGGGCCGGAGGAACCGAAAAGGCAGGTGCGGGAGGCGTGTGCCTCAGGCAGCCTTTTCCTCGGGTTCGCGCAGCACGTAGCCACGACCCCAGACGGTCTCGATATAGTTCTTTCCCGATGTGGCGGCTGCGAGCTTCTTGCGGAGCTTGCAGATGAACACGTCGATGATCTTCAGTTCCGGCTCGTCCATGCCGCCATAGAGATGATTGAGGAACATCTCCTTGGTGAGCGTCGTCCCCTTGCGCAGGGATAGAAGCTCAAGCATCTGATATTCCTTGCCGGTCAGATGCACGCGCTGGCCGGATACCTCGACGGTCTTGGTGTCGAGATTCACGATCAGGTCGCCCGTGGTGATGACCGACTGGGCATGGCCCTTGGAGCGGCGCACGATCGCATGGATGCGGGCCACGAGCTCGTCCTTGTGGAACGGCTTGGTCATGTAGTCGTCAGCGCCGAAGCCGAGACCGCGTACCTTGTCCTCGATGCCGGCAAGACCGGACAGGATAAGGATCGGTGTCTTCACCTTGGACACGCGAAGCGTGCGCAGGACCTCATAACCCGACATGTCGGGCAAGTTGAGATCCAGCATGATAATGTCGTAATCGTAGAGCTTGCCGAGGTCGATACCTTCCTCGCCAAGATCCGTCGTGTAGACGTTAAAATTTTCGGACTTAAGCATCAGCTCGATGCTCTGCGCCGTGGCGCTGTCATCCTCGATCAACAGGACACGCATGCCAATCCCCTATGTCTGCCTATCCTGGGCAAGCCGCGCCGGCCGATACGCTCCCGGTGCTCTAAGGACTGCAGTTAACCTCGACTCACTGTGTGAGACAATGGTTAACAAATTCTGATTCACACCTGCAAGCTCCGATGAGGGTAGATTGGAAATCTTTTCCAATCACTTGAAAAATCAATGGAAATCCTTTCCATAGAATCTTCAAGTTTCACATTAACGAGCCGCTACAAACGACTCACGTGACTCACCTCTACGCCGAACGCGGGTCCCAGGCTGGCTTTCCATCCATGAACCCTCGCAGTTAAGATTAACCAAACTCGTAAATGATAGGTTACCGTGAGGTCGCTTTCTGGGACCTTCTTTACCGACCCTTGAGGATCAGATGGACCCGTTGTTTGCAGAACTGGAAGCGCTCATGCCCGCGGAGGTCTATGGCCGGGTGGTCTCCGTGCAGGGTTTGCTGCTGGAAATCGCCGGTCCGATCCACGAGATGAGCGTCGGGGCGCTGCTCGCTGTGGAAAGCGGGGAGGGCGGTCAGCCGGTCCATGCCGAGGTCGTCGGCTTTCGCGAGGAGCGGGCGCTGTGCATGCCCTTCGCGGGCCTCGAGGGGGTGCGAATGGGCTGCCGGGCGGTCCTTGTGGCGCGCGAAAGCCTTTCCTATCCCTGCGACGCCTGGCTCGGACGGGTGGTCAACGCCATGGGCGAACCGATCGACGGCCGCGGTGCATTGCCGGCGGGAGGCGAGCCGCGCCGGCTCAGGGCGACGCCGCCGCCGGCCAACGAGCGCGGCCGTGTCGGCCCGCCGCTGGATCTCGGCGTCAGGGCGCTCAACACGTTCGTCACCTGCTGCGAGGGGCAGCGTATGGGCATCTTCGCCGGCTCCGGCGTCGGCAAGTCGGTGTTGATGTCGATGATCGCGCGCAACATGGCCGCCGATGTCGCGGTCATCGGCCTGATCGGGGAGCGTGGCCGCGAGGTCCAGGAATTCATCGAGGACGATCTCGGGCCGGAGGGGCTGGCCCGTTCCGTGGTGGTGGTCGCCACCTCGGACGAAAGCGTGCTGATGCGCCGTCAGGCCGCCTATCTGACGATGACCGTGGCCGAGCATTTTCGTGACGGGGGCAAGAACGTCATGTGCATGATGGATTCGGTGACGCGTTTTGCCATGGCGCAGCGCGAGATCGGCCTGTCGGTCGGCGAACCACCGACGTCGAAGGGATACACGCCGACCGTCTTCACGGAGCTGCCGCGGCTGCTGGAACGCGCCGGACCGGGGCGTGCCGGTGCGGGCTCGGTGACGGGGCTCTTCACGGTGCTGGTCGAGGGCGACAATCACAACGAACCGGTTGCCGATGCGGTGCGCGGCATTCTCGACGGGCATATCGTGATGGAGCGGGCCATCGCCGAACGCGGCCGGTATCCGGCGATCAACGTGCTGAAATCCGTGTCGCGCACCATGCCGCGCTGCGTGCCGGACAATGTGCAGCCCCTGCTGCGCAAGGCGCGCGCCCTGATGGCGACCTACACGGACATGGAGGAACTGATCCGGCTTGGCGCCTACAAGCGCGGATCGGACGCCGTTGTCGACGAGGCGATCCTGCGACATGACGCGCTTGAAACGTTTCTCGGGCAATCGAAAGGGGAGGCGAGTTCGATTGAAGCGGGCTATGGTGATCTTGCCAACCTTTTGGAAATGACTCTCGCGTAGGTTGGCATCGGTAACGGGAGTATCGAGTAATGAAGTCGCGTGAGAGTCTCATTCGCCTGAAGCAGTTCCAGGTCGACGAGCGCCGTCGCCAGCTGGCTCAGATCGAGTCGATGGTCGACGAGTTCAAGCGCATGGCCCGGGAACTGGACGACCAGATTGCCGCCGAGCAGCAGCGTGTCGGCATCACGGATGTCGGCCATTTCGCCTATCCGACCTTCGCCAAGGCGGCCGCACAGCGTCGCGACAATCTGCTCAACTCGGCCGAGGAGCTGACCGACCAGCTGGAAGCTGCCCGCGAGGACCTGCGTGCCGCGCTCGAGGAACTGAAGAAGTTCGAGCTTCTGGAAGAGCGGGACCAGATCCGCGAGCGCAACGAGCGCGAAGCGGCCGAGCAGGATGCCCTGGACGAGATTGCCGGGCGTCGCAAGACCGGCGGGACCTCGCGCTAGGCGTTCAACGCCCTTCCGCGTGCTCGGGGGTGGGTGCCGGCCACGGCGCGCGCCTGTTTTGCGTTGAACGCATACGATCTTGCGGTTGCCGGCATCCCGTGGGATAGCAGCGTTCATGCGGATGATCAGGCGCGCCCCTATCCGCTGCTGCATCTGCGGCGTGAGCGCCATGCCGCCGGCAGGCCGGGCTCGCCGGCGTTGCATCAAGGACGGGAAACCTGACACGTGCGCCGCCTTGTTCTTTCCCTGTTGCTTCCCTCGGCCACCGTCTCTTTCGTACTTGGCCTGACCTTGCCCCTGATGGAGCTGGAACGGCTCTTCTTCCTCACTGACAGACCGTCGCTGGTCGAGATCGTCAACGGCCTCTGGCGTGACGGCGAGGCCGGACTTGCCGTGCTTGTGGGAGGGCTTTCGATCGCCTTTCCCGCAGCCAAGATCCTCGCCTTGCATGTCGCTGCGGTTGCCGGCCGGTCGGGGCTCGGGCTTGCGCTCATGAATGCGCTTGGCAGATGGTCGATGATGGATGTGATGCTGGTCGCACTGGTCGTTTTCGCGGCCAAGACCAGCGGTCTTGCAGCGGCGGCGACCTTGCCCGGGCTGTGGTGCTATGGCGCGGCGACGCTGCTGACGGCTTGCGGGGCCTGGCTCGCCCATCGCGGCTAGGACGCAGTCGCGTGGACGTGTGCCGGAGGGTGCACCGGCTCAGCCATTGGGCCGGTGATCACGCTTCTGCGGTGACTTGGACGGACCTTGATCCGAAACGTCGTTCGGCATCGGTTCGGCCGGCCTGGAGCGTCGATAGGCGTCAAGCCAGCGCAAGGCCTGGCTTTCGGGAATGCGCAGGTGCTTGCAACGCAGATGCGCCAGGGCAAGAAAAACCTGGTCCGACGTGCCGGCCGCGTGGCAGAGCGAAATGAGTTCGTCGATCCCGTCCTGGAAAACAGCCTTCTGGATGGCGCCGAGGCTGCGACGGGTCTGTCGGGCAACGAGATCGAAGGCGTCGTTGGTACGCCCCTCTGCAAGCAGGACAAGCAGCATGGAGCCCAGCCGGTACTCGCCGGACTGAACGAGGCGCCAGGCCTCCTCGACGTCGCAGGTTTCCATGAACAGATTGAAGCGGCGGCGCATGTCCTGACGCATGACGTCGGCTGCCGTCAGGTCGCGCGGATCCGCACCGCTCATGATGGCCTCGAGCCGCACCCGGGTGCTGGCGTTGACATGCGGGATCAGCCATTCGCAGATGAGCGGTGTCAGATCGGAGCGCGCGGCCATCTTGTTGCGCAATGGCATGTCCGAGAGCGAGCGCTTGGCCAAGGTCCGCAGAGCCCAGTCGGAAAGGTCGCTGTTGGTGTTCTCCGCCACGGCGCGCCAGACCCTGGTGGGGCCCCGTTCGACCAGTGCGTCGGAGACCCGGCCGGGAAGCTCTGTCCTCCTGGCAACCGAGACAAGGTGGGATTGCGGCATCCGCCTTGTGATCTTCAGCAGGTCGGCTTCGGTCAGGGCAGGGCTGAGCTCGAGCATCGGCTGCGCAACCGTGATTTCGTCGGTGGCAAGACGATAGGCGATGGGATGCGGCGTTTCGCTCCACGGTGCCATGCGTTGAGACAGGCGGGCGCGGTCCTCGATCTGGCTGCCGTCCAGAAGTTTCATGATGATTTCGCAAAAAAGACGAAGCTCTTCGTCGCTGTGATGTCCGACGCGGTCCAAAAAAAGGTCGGCGACGCGCTGCAACAACTTGCGGCGCGCCTCGCGGGTCGGGTTGCGAGCGAGCTTCAACAGTTCGTTGAGCATCCAGTGTCCTTCTCAGGACACGAAGGGTAACAGCCGCCCGTTACCAATCAGTTGCACTGAAATGACGGTCGCGCCGCTGATTTCACTCTGATATATCACACGTCGAGTTCCTTTCGCGCTTTTTGCCGGTCAGCCGACGCACGGCGCGGGACCCCCGACATCAACCAAGGAGACTTCCATGCCAAGCGGCCAGCATCTCGTCGACGGAACCTGGATCGCGGGAGCCGCCACTTTCCAGGCCGGCAATCCTGCGACGGGGGAACTGCTTGCACCTGCCTTCGCGGAGGCCGATGCCACGACCGTCGACCGGGCCGTGTCGGCCGCCGAGGCCGCCTTTTCCGAGTATGCCGCCCGTCCGATCGCCGAGCGCGCCGCGTTCCTGCGCTGCATTGCCGGCGAGATGGAAACGGCCAGCGCGGACATCGTCGCGCGAGCGCGGGCGGAAAGTGCCTTGCCGGAGGCACGCCTGACCGGTGAACTCGGCCGGACCACCGGACAGCTCCGGTTCTTTGCCGACTGGATCGAGGCGGGGCACTGCTTTGATGCGCGTATCGATACCGCCCTGCCGGATCGCAAGCCGGCGCCGCGCCCCGATATCCGCTCCGTCCTGCGCCCGATCGGGCCGGTGGCCGTCTTCGGTGCGTCGAACTTTCCGCTCGCCTTCTCCACCACCGGCGGCGACACCGCCTCGGCGCTGGCTGCCGGTTGTCCGGTGGTGGTCAAGGGGCATCCGTCGCATCCCGGCACGGCCGAACTGGTCGCCCGTGCCGTGCTGGCGGCGATCCGCGCCTGCGGCATGCCGACGGGTGTTTTCTCTCTGATACAGGGCGCGGGACACGCCTCGGGCGCCGCGCTGGTCGCCCATCCGCTCATTCAGGCCGTCGGCTTCACCGGCTCGCTGAAGGGCGGGCGGGCCCTGTTCGACATCGCGGTTTCACGCGCGCAGCCGATCCCTTTCTACGGGGAACTTGGCAGCGTCAACCCGGTCTTCGCCCTGCCTGCGGCCCTTGCCGAGCGCGCGGCCGAGCATGGTGCGGCGTGGGCGCAATCGCTGACGCTCGGGGTTGGCCAGTTCTGTACCAATCCGGGCGTCGTGGTGGCGCTCGATGGAGCGGATCTCGATGCGTTCCTCGCGGCCGCGGACGAGGTGCTTGCCAAGGTTCCGGCACAACCGATGCTGAATGCGGGGATCGCCGGCGCCTATCGCCGCGCGGTCGAGGAGCGTGACCGGGGCGGGGTTGCCAGCCGCCGTGGCGAGGCGGATCGCGGCGCCGGAGACGGTTGCCATGTGGCGCCTGCCGTGTTCGAGACGACCGCGTCGGCGTTTCTGGTCGGGCCCGGCCTTCATGAAGAGGTGTTCGGCCCCGCCGCGCTGGTCGTGCGCTGCCGGGACGAGAACGAACGGTCGGCAGTGGCTGCGGCGCTCGAGGGGCAGTTGACGGCGACGCTGCTGATGGAGGACGCCGACACGGAGGTCGCACGCGCCTTGCTGCCGGTGCTTGAGCGAAAGGCGGGGCGGCTGCTCGTCAACGGCTATTCCACAGGTGTGGAAGTGTGCCATGCGATGATGCATGGCGGCCCCTATCCCGCCTCCACCGACACCCGTTCGACCTCGGTGGGATCGCGGGCGATCCTGCGTTTCCTGAGACCTGTGGCCTATCAGAACATGCCGGCAGCGTTGTTGCCCGAAGGGCTTGGCGATGCGGATCGAGGGCCGTGTCTGGTTGACGGGGCGGCTGTATCGGCTAGGTAAGAAGGGGAAATCGAGGGCCGCACGCCAAGCGTGGGGCCCTCATGTTGCCGCGACCCGCTTGTTTCACGGCCGCGCCTCGTGCCCGGCGCCGGGCCGGACTTGCGGGCAATCTGGAGACCGCATGCTCCCTCTCGCTCGCTTCGTCCCTTCTTCCCTTTCGGACTGGCTCGCGCCTGTTGCCGGCCTGCTGCTGACGGTCCTGATCGCGCTCGCCGGGTCTGAGCCTTCCGCCGCACAGTCGACAGGACAGGACGCCGTGACACAGGCGTCTCCCGCCGCCTCGTCACCCGAACAGGGAGCGGAAGCGCTGATCCGGTTGCTGCAGGATCCCGGCGCCCGCGATGCGCTCGTCGAATATCTGCGTCGTCAACCGGCGCAGTCCGGCGGCGAAACAGCTCCCGCAGCCGCGTCCGAAGCAAGCGCACGCTCAGAATCCGCCGGAGGAACAACCGGCGATACCGCCGTGGCGGAGGTGGAAGCGGCAATGGAAAGAGCGGAGCGCCAGCCGAGCCACATCGCGGTTCGGATCGCGACGGCGACGCAGGACCTGCTGCGCCAGGGGCTGACATATGCCGAGCGCATCACCCGGGCCTTCACGTCATTGCCGGCCGCGTTGTCCTACAGCGCGGGCGCCAACTGGGAACGCATCCAGGGGATCGTCCTGCGGCTGCTCGTCATCGCTTCGATCGTCTTTGCCATCGTCGTCGGCTTGCGGCGGGTGGCCGACAGCGTTTTCGCAAGGCTGACGGGGGCGGGTGAGAGCACCAGGATCGTGCGCCGGGTGGTCCTGCTGCTGCTGCGGGCCGTGATCGAGGCGGCGGTCGTCGCCATCGCGATTGCCGTTGGATATGCGGTGGCCGTCTATGCAAGCGGCAGTGCAGGCAAGGTCGAGCTTGTCGAATCCCTCTTCCTGAACACCTTCTTCCTCGTTCAGGTGGCGAAGGTCGCGACGCGTTTCGCGCTCAGCCCGAAGTTCAGCGCGCTGCGTCTGGTGCCGCTGGACGATGCCCAGGCGCTCTATTGGCGCCGCTGGCTCTTCGTCATCTACAACCTGCTGGGTTACGGCACGATGGTCGTGGTGCCGCTGGTGTCGAGCAACATCTCCTTCCTGCTGGCCGATTCCGTGCGGATGATGATCGTCCTTGCAAGCGTGGTGCTTGCCATCGTCGCCATCACGCGCAACCGGCAGGCGACCCGTGACCGCATCCTGTCCTATGCGGAGAGACAGACCAACGTGTTCGCTTCCGGGTTTGTGGAGGTGGCGGCGCGGGTTTGGCACATAGGCGCGATCCTCTATGTGCTGCTGCTGCTTTCGGTGTGGCTGTCGCGTCCGTTCGACGCCACCGCCTTCATGGTGCGGGCGACCGCATTGTCGGTGCTGACGATCATGGCAGGCACGATCGTTTCGCTGGTCCTGACGCGGGCAATCATCGGCGGGGTCCGTCTGCCGCAGTCGGTGCATGCGCGGATGCCGCTGCTGGAGCGGCGGCTCAATACCTTCGTCCCCCGGATACTTTCCTTCATTCGCATCGGCGTTTTCATCGGCGTCGTGATCGGCATCCTGCATGCCTGGGGCGCGGTCGACGTGCTGACCTGGTTCGATTCGGATGACGGGCGCGACTGGGTCGGTCGTTCCGCGTCGGCCGGTATTGTCGTGCTGGTCGGCTTCCTGATCTGGCTCGGGGTGATGTCCTGGGTGGATATGCGCATGAACCCGCGCGGGCGGCTGCCGACCTCCCGGGAGAAGACGCTGTTCGGGCTGTTCCGCAATGCCTTCTCGATCCTGCTCGTGGTGATGATCACGCTGCTGGCGCTGTCCGAGATCGGCGTCAACATCGGGCCGCTGATCGCCGGTGCGGGCGTCTTCGGCCTGGCGATTTCCTTCGGCTCGCAAAAGCTGGTGCAGGACATCATCACCGGCGCGTTCATCCAGTTCGAGAATGCGATGAACGAAGGCGACGTGGTCACGCTGGGCGGTGTGACGGGAACGGTGGAAAAGCTTACGATCCGCTCCGTGCGGCTGCGCGATCTTGACGGAACGGCGCACATGATCCCGTTTTCCACGGTCGACCGGGTTGCCAATTTCATGCGCGGCTGGGCCTATCATGTGGCGGCCATCGGCGTTGCCTATGACAGCGACCTGAGCGAAGTGAAGATGGCGATGCATGTCGCCTTCGACCGCCTCAAGGCAGGCGATCTGGCGACGGAAATCCTGGAACCGCTGGAGATGCACGGCATCACCGCCTTCGGCGACAGCGCCATAACCGTGCGCGCCCGCATCAAGACGCGGCCGGGCTCGCAATGGTCCGTGGGGCGGGCCTATAACGAGCATATCAAGGCGGTGTTCGACGAGCGCGGCATCGAGATTCCGTTCCCGCAGGTCACCTACCACGCTCCGCCGTCCTCCGTGCCGCCCGCGGCCGTGGCGCTGACCGCCGCCGCGACGGCCGATACCCGGACAACCGATGCTGCCGATGACGGCAAGACCGTCGACCTGCCGGCGGAGGAAACGTCTGCGCCGAAGCCGGCGAAACGCGCCTCGCGGCCGCGCAAGCGCCAGCCGGACATTCCGTCCGAGGATGAACTCTAGGCGAATTTCAGGTCGGGGTGCCCCCCTGGCGGGGCCCTCGACATGAGGGGTGCAGGAAGGAGATTGCGCCCGGGTACTTGGTTCGATATTTCTCGAATCATGGAAAAAATGGCTGCCATCGCGGCGCTCCGGGCGCTTGGACAGGAAACGCGTCTCGACGTTTTCCGGACGCTGGTGCGTGCCGGACCAGGCGGCATCGCCGCCGGCGATCTGGCGGAACGTCTCGGCGTGCGGTCGAACACGCTGTCGACCCATCTTGCCATTCTGGTCCGTGCCGGTCTCATTGCCTCCGAACGCGAGGGACGCACCATTTTCTACCGCGCGGAGTTTGACGGAGCCCGCGGGCTGATCGGGTTTCTCGTCGGCGACTGCTGCGCCGACAGGCCGGAAATTGCCAGCCCGTTCATCACCGGGCTTCCGGGAGCGGCATTGCGGGGGCCGGGGGTGACGTGAAAGCGTCTGTTCGCGCGGTCGCGCTGCTCGGCCTCACGCAGATCCTCGGCTACGGGACGCTGTTTTACGCGGTGGTCCTGACGGCACCGCGTATCGCAGAAACATTCGGCTGGTCCAAGGCGACCGGACTTGGTGGTTTCTCGCTCGGACTGCTCGTTGCGGGACTGGCATCGCCGCGTGTCGGCGGGCTGATCGAGGTGCATGGCGGGCGCAAGGTGATGGTCATCGGGTCGCTGGTGGCGGCCACGGGACTGGCAGCAATGTCCCTCGTCAACGGCCTTGCGAGCTATTTCGCGGTGTGGGCCCTGTTGGGGCTCGCCATGTCGATGACGCTGTACGATTCCGCCTTTGCAACGCTCGGCAGCCTGTTCGGGGCTGCCGCTCGTACCCGGATCACGGCGCTGACGCTGATTGCCGGGTTCGCTTCGACGCTGGCATGGCCGGCAACCTTGTGGCTGGTCGAGAACCACGGCTGGCGGACGACCTATCTCGTCTTCGCCGGAGCGATGCTGCTTCTCGCAGTTCCCGCGCATCTGCTCTTGCCGCGGGCGGGCGGTGTCGCAGCCTCCCGCGATGCCGGACATGGCGGGCCAGACGGTGCCGACGTTGCACCACCGCGCGTGGAACCCTCGGCGCGGACGCGCCGCCGCATATTCGCCCTTCTGGCGCTTTCGTTTTCCTGCAACGCTTTCCTTTTCATCGGACTTTCCGCGCATCTGCTTGCCGCGCTGATCGCGCTGGGCCTGCCGGCGGCAACCGCGGTGGCTGTCGGAACCCTGATCGGCCCGTCGCAGGTGGGCGCCCGTGTGGTCGAACTTGTCTTTGCGCGCCGGACGCATCCCCTCGGTGTGGCGCTTGTCTCGGCCGGCCTGATCCCGCTCGCCTTCGCCGTGCTGGTGTTCGCAGGTGTGGAGCCGGTGCCGGCGGCGGTTTTCGCGGTGGTTTACGGCGGATCGAACGGGCTGGTGACGATTGTCCGGGGAACCTTGCCGCTGGCGCTCTTCGGAGCGCAGGGCTATGCGCGGTTGCTTGGCCGGATCGCGCGGCCGGTGCTGATCGTCGGGGCGGCGGCGCCCTTTGCAATCGGTGCCGTGATCGATGCGGGTGGCCCGGCGGCCGGTCTGGCTCTCGCCTTCGTCGCCGGGTGCCTGTCCTTTTCGGCGCTGGCCGGGATAGCCCTTGTCTTGCGGGCAGAGCGGCGTTCGGAGACCGCATCAACTGGCTGAGACGGGGTGTTCGAGGGGTTAACCGGACACGTCGCCCCAGGCCCTTTCCCAATTGCCCTGACGCAGGTCCTTGAAGGATATAAAGAAGCCTAGCCGGGACAAGTCGCCGAAATGCCACCCTAGAAGGTCGCTGCAGGGCAGTTCCAGAAGCAGGACCGGGATCTGCAGTTCCGAGTAAGGATATCCTTCCGGAGTGCCGCCCATGAAGGCTGGTTCGCACGAGGCCGCCAGCTTCCAGAATTCCACGAATTGCGCGCTGTGCTCGGGCGGAAGCGAGGTCGGGTCCATGGCGTAGGCAAGGCGCAAATGGACTTCCAGAAGCTGGCTGTAGTTCGAGCAGGGAGTTGGGTGAGTTCCCAGAACCTCGACCCGGCCGCCACCGCCCGTCTGCCACCAGTCCCGGGTGGAGAGCTTCATCAGGCCCTCGACGAGATGCTCGGTCTCGGCGGCGGGAAATGTGTCGAAATCGGTCTCGGCGAAGCACGCCTCCTTCAGGGCGTCATACTCGTCGAAGGTGAGCAGCCGTGCCGAGTAGAGCTTTTCCTCGGGATCGGCCTTTTGCAACTGCTTCCTCTTTTCCGGGCTTGTCTCCGACTGCAGGTAGGCATCGAAGTCTTCAATGAGGGCCCGAAGCGGAACGAAGTCGAAAGGACGGAAGCGAGGTGTGTCGATCGGGCCGGAAAGGAGCGCCGAGCGCTTCGAGGACAATGTGTGGCGCGCCTCCATCGTCGGCGCGCGGGGCACCGCGCCCTGTGTCTCGTCGACGGTCTGGACGACAACCGGCCACAGCGGAGGAATGTTGTCGAGATCACCGGCGAGTTTGTTGTATCGCGGCCGCTTGTCGCGGTAGCCGCCGTAATGCTTGGGTGGACGCGGAGCCTTGCATGGAAGCCCGAGCTCGGTCGTATGGAGGACCCTGACGTGGGCGAGGCTGGAGGGCGAGGCGAAGAAGACAAGCCAGCCGTCCCGCGGCGCCATGCCATCCCAGATCGCGGCAGGCAGGTCAGGGCAATGGATCTGCGCGTAGAAATCGCAGGGGACGCCGTCGATCTCGGGCCAGGCCGTACCATCGGGCAAGGATGGGTTGCCGCCGATCCAGCTCGTCGGGTTGCCGGAAGATTGGAGAGGAATGTCGATCCGTAGACGCGCCGGCGCGCGGTGAAAGGCCTGCTTGCCACCGCCGTGCTCAACCACCGGTTCCAGCAAACGGTGCACGTGCACCCTGATCTGCTGTGCTTCTGCCGGATCGGAGGTCTCTTCCGCCACTTTCTCGTCGAGCAGGGTATCCAGCAACTTCCTGCGCCGTGCGGCCAGCTTTGCGTTGCGACGATCCGTGCGTTGCCGTTGCCACAATTTCTGCCGTTCCTCGCTTCGCTGCCGAAGTTCGGCTCGTCTTTGTTCGTGCCTCTTCTTGCGATCCAGGTCGGCAGCGGTGGGCGGAAAAAGCTGGTGCATGGTCTTTTTGAACAACGGAAGGATCGCGATACCCAAGAACATGATGCCGAAACCTTTGAGGATATCGTCGAACGCTTTGCGGTCGGCGGCTTCTGCAATCGCTATCGCGCCGGCAATCATGATGGAGAATCCGCAAGCAACGCCAAGCAACCCAATAAATTTCATTGGCAATACTCGCAGGATACGGGAAATGACAAGCGAAAGAGAATTTGTGCGACAATACGTGAGAGCTTGACGCTCATGCAACGGCGATTGCAACGCGGGCTCCCGTCTCAGCTGGATCAACCGGCTGAGCTGGCGACCTGCATGCCGGTCGAGGCGAGGGTCATCGCCTGGCGGCGGAGATAATGCATGAGGTCGTCGGCCTTGCCGCGCGCGGCGGCGATATCGCCGCCGGCAATGGCCTGCATCAGTTCCATGTGATGCCAGGCGGCCGAATTCAGGTCGGTCTCGCCGAAATAGCGGAACCAGAAGCGGCGCGAATGGGTCTGCAGCGGTGCGACGACGCGGGCGGCGAAGGGATTGCACGCGGCGATCGCCACGATCTCGTCGAAGGTCTTGTCCTGTCGCATGAAATCCTCGACATCGCCACGTGCGGCGGCATCGCGCATGGCGCGGGCACAGTCGGCCAGGCTGTCGCGCTCGGCACGGCTGGCGAGATGCGCGGCGGCTCCTGTCAAAAGAAGTTCGAGTGCGTGGCGGGCATCCAGAACACGGCCGAAGTCGCCGGGGTTGATATCGGCGACGAGAATGCCGAGGCGCGGGCGAATGGTGACCAGACCCTCCCAGGCCAGCCGCTGGATTGCCTCGCGGATCGGCGTACGGCCCATTTCGAGCAGCGCCGCAAGCCGGCTTTCGGTGATCGCCGCGCCGGGGGTGAGGCGCAAGGTGACGATCTGCTCCTCCAACGCCCGGTAGGCCCGAGCCGCCCGGCTCTCCTCGCCACCGCCGCCGTCGTCGGCCGGCGCCATGGGCTGTCCGGTGCCGTTGTCGAGGGCGGTCGCCACGGTGTGCTCGGGGGCCATCGTCGTCTCCTGCTGCTCTTTTCCGGCGTCGCGATACATGCTGCACGACCTTGATATATCAGTTGTTGACAGAAAGAAAGTCGCGTGGAAATGTGCGTCCCGGAGGCTGATATATCAGTTGGCGGCAGGGAGAAAACAATCATGTGGCAGGGTGTCTTTCCGGCGGTAACAACCAAGTTCACCGATGACGACAGGCTCGACAGGGCCGAGATGGAGCGCTGCTTCGCGCTGCAGATCGAGGCTGGCGTCGACGGCCTGATCGTGTGCGGCTCGCTTGGCGAGGCAATGGCGCTTGAGCCGGAGGAAAAGCTCGAGATCCTTTCGATCGCTAAGTCGGTTTCCGGCGGCTTGCCGGTTCTGATGACCGTCTGCGAAAGTTCGACCCGGCGTGCGTCGGCCGCAGCCGTAGCGGCGGCGAAAGCCGGTGCCGACGGCCTGATGGTCCTTCCCGGCGTTCCCTACAAGTCGGCGCCGCACGAGACCGTTGCCCACCTGCTTGCCGTGACGCGTGCCGCCGGCCTGCCGGCAATGATCTACAACAATCCGGTTGCCTACGGGGTCGACGTGACGAGGCCGATGTTCGAGGCGCTTGCCGTCGAGCCGCTGGTCGTGGCGATGAAGGAATCCACCGATGACATCCGCCGGGTCAGCGAGGTGCTCTCGCATTTCGGAGATCGCTTCGACGTCTTTACCGGTGTCGACAATCTGGCGCTGGAAAGCCTGGTGATGGGTGCGACCGGCTGGGTCGCAGGGCTCGTTGTCGCCTTTCCGAAGGAGACCGTCGCCATCTGGAAGCTGGCGCAGGCCGGGCGCATCGAGGAGGCGCGGGCAATCTATCGCTGGTTCCGCCCCTTGCTGGATCTCGATGTGTCGACCAATCTGGTGCAGAACATCAAGCGTGCGGAAGTTCACGCAATCCAGTCCAATGACCGTTGCCGGGCCCCGCGCATGGCGCTTTCGGGAGCCGAGGCGGATCGGGTCGACGGCATCATCCGTGCCGCGCTCGATTGCCGGCCGGTCCTGCCCAAGGTTTGAACCGCATCATGAGCGACCTGCCCCATGTGACCATTCTTGGCGCCGGCGTGATCGGCCTTGCAACAGCGGCGACGCTGCTGGGGCGCGGCCATGCGGTCACCGTGATCGACCGGGGCGAGCCTGGCGGCGCGACGTCGCGCGGCAATGCGTCAGGCATCGCCTGGACGGATGTCGCGCCGCTCGCCTCACCGGGTATCTGGCGCAAGGCGCCCGGCTGGCTGTTTGACCCGCTCGGCCCGCTGTCGCTGCGGCCTTCCTATGCGATCTCGGTACTGCCCTGGATGCTGCGTTTCGTGGCGGCGTCACGGCCGGCGTCCTGGCGCAGGTCGATTTCCGCCATCGCCGCCCTGAACGCCGCGGCCGTGCCGGCATGGGAGCGGCTGTGGAGCGAGACGGGAAGCGGGGGACGGGTGCGCCGCGAGGGGTGCCTCGACGTCTTCGACAAGCCGCGGGAGATCGCGGCCGCGCGTGCCGGTTGGCAATTGCAGCGCGATCACGGCATCGAGGTGCACGAGCTTTCCGGCGATGCGATGCGCGAGATGGAGCCGGATCTCGGACCGGGGGTCGCCGGAGGCGCCTTCATCCCGGGGTGGATGCATCTCGACGACCCGCACGGAATGTGCCTCGACCTGGCGGCCCATGTGCGGGCGCGTGGCGGTACGATCGAGGCCGGTGAAGCCGTGCATGTCGGGCGCAGCGGCGACGGGACCGTGCTGCGCCTGCGCGACGGCCCGGTCCGGAAGACCGAACAACTGGTGATTGCCTGCGGTGCGTGGTCGCGCCGGTTTGCAACGGCGCTCGGAGAGGATGTGCCGCTCGACACCGAGCGCGGTTACAATATCACTGTGCCGGAACCGGGCGTCTCCTTCCGTCGGTTTGTCATGCTGGCGGGCTACGGGTTCGTGCTGTCGCCGATCGGGCCGGGCCTGCGCATTGGCGGGGCGGTGGAGTTTGCAGGGCTCGATGCCGCACCGAACTGGAAACGGGTCGATGCGCTTGTCACACGGGCGAAACGGGTGGTGCCGGGGTTGAACACGGAGCGGGGCGAGCGCTGGATGGGGTTCCGTCCCTCCCTGCCCGACAGCCTGCCGGTGATCTCCCCCAGCCGCACGACGCCGGGCGTTACCTATGCGTTTGGTCATGCACATCACGGCTTGACGCAGGCCGCGGTTACCGGCGATCTGGTTGCCGACCTGATCGCGGGCCGTGCGCCAGCGATCGACCTTTCGCCCTATGCCATCGACCGGTTCTGACATCCGGTCTCCATTCGGGAGCTCATCGTGGCCCGCCACACCTTCTTCTGCATCGACGGCCATACCTGCGGCAATCCCGTGCGCCTCGTCGCTGGCGGCGGGCCGCAGCTCGCCGGTGACAGCATGCTGGCGCGGCGCGCCGATTTTCTCGCCCGCCATGACTGGATCCGCACCGGGCTGATGTTCGAACCACGCGGCCACGACATGATGTCCGGCTCGATCCTCTACCCGCCGACGCGGTCCGACTGCGATATCGGCGTTCTCTATATCGAGACTTCCGGGTGCCTGCCGATGTGCGGACACGGCACCATCGGCACGGTGACGATGGCGATCGAGGAAGGGCTGCTGCGGCCGGCAACTCCGGGGACTGCCCGGCTTGAAACCCCGGCGGGCCTCGTCATTGCCGATTACGAGATGGACGGCGAGCACGTGAAGAGCGTGCGCCTGACCAACGTGCCGTCCTTCCTTGCAGCACGAGACCTGGAGATCGACTGCCCGGAACTTGGCCGGCTAAAGTTCGACGTTGCCTATGGCGGCAATTTCTACGCGATCATCGAGCCGCAGGAAAATTTCGCCGGCGTCGGCTCGGTCGATATCGACCGGCTGGTGGCGATCAGTCCCGCGCTTCGGACGGCGCTGAACGAGACTTTCGAGATGGTCCATCCGGAAGACGCGCGCATCCGCGGCATCACGCATATCCAATGGACGGGGCCTGCGACGCAACCGGGAGCGGATGCCCGCAACGCCGTCTTCTACGGGGACAAGGCGATTGACCGGAGCCCCTGCGGTACAGGGACCTCGGCACGGCTTGCCCAGTTGCATGGGCGCGGGTTGCTGAAGGCTGGCGACCGCTTCGTGCATGAAAGCGTCATCGGCTCGCTGTTCACCGGCGGGATCAAGGCGGAGACGACGGTTGGCGGTTTGCCCGCCATCATTCCGACCATCGAAGGCTGGGCGGTAAAGACCGGGACGTCGACGATCACGCTCGACGAACGCGATCCTTACATGGCCGGCTTTTCGGTCACGGGCACAGGCGTGAAGCTCTATCCGCGGCCGTGAAAAGCCCCGCGTGGCGGGTGCCATTTCGCGTGCCGAAGCTGTAGACAGGGAGCGAACCAAACGGGAATCGCTTCATGGACTGGTCTCCCCAGCAGCAGGACGCGCTTGCTGAAACGGCGCGCTGGCTGAAAACACGCGACAAGCAGGTGTTCCGCCTTTTCGGCTACGCCGGAACGGGCAAGACGACGCTTGCCCGGCATCTGGCCGAAGGCCTCGACGGAGATGTCGCCTTCGGCGCCTTCACAGGCAAGGCGGCGCATGTGCTGCGCCAGAAGGGTTGCGTCGACGCGACCACGATCCATGCCATGATCTACCGGCCGCGCGGCCGCAAGGACGACACGGAAGAGGAAGAGGGCTCGCTCAGTTTCTCCATCAACCGTGACAGTGTCGCGGCGAAGGCCAAGCTGATCGTCATCGACGAATGCTCGATGGTCGACGAGGATCTCGGCCGGGACCTTCTGTCTTTCGGGACGCCGGTGCTGGTGCTCGGCGACCCGGCGCAGCTTCCCCCGGTCAAGGGCGGCGGCTTCTTCACCGAGGCGGAACCCGACATCATGTTGTCGGAAGTGCACCGGCAGGCGCGCGACAATCCGATTGTTCACATGTCGATGCTGATCCGCGAAGGCGGCGACCTGACGCCGGGCCGCTATGGCGACAGCCGGATCATCTCGCGGCGCGAGATCGATGCGGGCGCGATCCTGGCCGCCGATCAGGTTCTGGTCGGAACCAACAAGACGCGGCGGCTCTACAATGGCCGCATCCGCGAGCTGAAGGGGTTCACCACGCCCATGCCGGCGGTGGGCGACAAGCTCGTGTGCCTGCGCAACGACAAGACCAAGGGGTTGCTCAACGGCGGATTGTGGACCGTTGACCGGTTGCGGCCGGCGCGGGGCAACACGCTGCGCTTCGACGTGCGCCCGGAGGACGAGGCGGGCGGCAAGTCGAAGGTTCAGGTCAAGGTGCTGCCCGGTCTTTTCGAAGAGGGCGCCGAGCAGCTTCCCTATGCCATACGGCGCCGGTCCGACGAGTTCGACTACGGCTACGCGCTGACAGTCCACAAGGCGCAAGGTTCGCAGTGGGACGATGTTGTGTTGTTCGACGAGAGCTGGGCCTTTCGCGAGTATCGGGACCGATGGCTCTATACGGCCGTGACGCGGGCCGCGCATACCATCACCGTCGTGCGCTGATTGCCGGCGCGCCTGTGGGCAATCCGGCGCGGGAGTGGCATCCGGGGGCGACGGGGCGTATGGTGCGCGCCCGCCTGTCCTTGTCGCCAAGGTGGCGCCCCAGCTCGTACGGATGCCCCGCATGACAGATTCCCATACCGATGCCCCGGAGGCTCCGGCTTCCCCTTCTTCTCCCGGCACGAAGGCATTCCTGCCGCCGGCGGTGGCGGCGAAGATCGCCGGCCGTATCGCGGGTGAGCTCTCCTGCCGCCCGGAGCAGGTCGCAGCGACGGTGGAACTTCTGGATGGCGGGGCGACCGTGCCTTTCGTCGCACGCTACCGGAAGGAGGCGACCGGAGGGCTTGACGACACCCAGCTGCGCACGCTTGAGGAGCGGCTCACCTATCTGCGCGAGATGGAGGAGCGGCGTGCGGCGATCCTGAAATCCGTCGAGGAGCAGGGCAAGCTCGATGCGGACCTGAGCGCGAAGATCCTCGCCGCCGATACCAAGGCGCAGCTCGAGGATCTCTATCTTCCCTTCAAGAAGAAGCGGCGGACCAAGGCACAGATCGCCCGCGAGGCGGGGCTCGAGCCTCTGGCGGATGCGCTTCTCGGCGATCCTTCCCGTGATCCGCAGAAGGAAGCGGCCCGGTTCGTCGATGCGGAGAAGGGAGTTGCCGACGAGAAGGCGGCCCTCGATGGGGCCAGGCAGATCCTGATGGAGAGGTTTTCCGAGGACGCTGCCCTAGTCGGGCGGTTGCGCTCCCATCTGGCGCGCGGCGGGGTGCTGCGATCGCGGGTTGTCGACGGGCAGGCAGAGGCGGGCGCCAAGTTCTCCGATTATTTCGATTATCGCGAGAAGTGGGCCGATGTGCCGAGCCACCGCGCGCTGGCGCTGCTGCGCGGACGCAATGAAGGCGTGCTGGCTCTGGAACTCGTGGTCGACGAGGAGGATAGCGACCCGGTGCGGCCCGTGGAGCGCATGGTGATGCATGCCGCCGGCATCGAGGTGCGAGGCCGGCCGGCGGACAAGTGGCTTGCAGAAACGGCGCGCTGGGCCTGGCGGGTGAAGCTGTCGCTGCATCTGGAACTCGACCTGATGAACACGCTGCGAGAGCGGGCCGAGGACGAAGCCATTCACGTTTTTGCCCGGAATCTGAAGGACCTGTTGTTGGCGGCGCCCGCCGGCCACAAGGCGGTGCTCGGTCTCGATCCCGGCATCCGGACCGGCGTCAAGGTGGCCGTTGTCGATGCCACCGGCAAGCTGGTGGAGACGGCGACCGTCTATCCGTTCCAGCCTCGCAACGACGTATCGGGTGCAAAGGCGGTGCTCAAGGCGCTGATCGCCCGGCACGGAACCACGCTCGTGGCCATCGGCAACGGCACCGCGAGCCGGGAGACCGACCGGCTTGTCGCGGAACTGATGACGGAGGTTCCCGAAGCGCGGTTGACGCGGGTCATCGTCAACGAAGCCGGAGCCTCGATCTACTCGGCCAGCGCGCTTGCCGCGCGCGAGCTTCCCGATGTCGACGTATCGCTGCGCGGCGCGGCCTCGATCGCGCGCCGGCTGCAGGATCCGCTGGCGGAGCTTGTAAAGATCGAACCCAAGTCCATCGGCGTCGGTCAGTACCAACATGACGTCAACCAGACCAAGCTTGCCCGTTCGCTCGACGCGGTGGTGGAGGATGCCGTGAACGCCGTCGGCGTCGATCTCAACACCGCATCCGTTGCCCTGCTTGGCCGGGTCTCGGGCCTTTCCGCAGGATTGGCGGAGGCGATTGTCGCGCATCGCGAGGCGAATGGCGCGTTTCGCGACCGCAGGGCGCTGCTGAAGGTCGCAAGGCTCGGGCCCAAGGCCTTCGAGCAATGCGCCGGCTTCCTGCGCGTTCCAGGTGGAGACAATCCGCTCGATGCCTCATCGGTGCATCCGGAAGCCTATCCGGTGGCAAGTCGCATCGTGAAGGCATGCGGAAGGCCGCTTTCCGAAGTCATGGGCAATGCGGGACTGCTGAAGACGCTCGACCCGGCCGATTTCGTCGACGAGGCCTTCGGCCTGCCGACGGTGCGCGACATCCTGGCGGAACTGGAGAAGCCGGGACGCGACCCGCGACCCGAATTCAAGACGGCACGGCTTGCCGAGGGCATCGAGACGATGAACGACCTCAAGCCGGGCATGGGTCTTGAGGGCACGGTCACCAATGTCACGAATTTCGGTGCCTTCGTCGATATCGGCGTTCATCAGGACGGGCTTGTCCATGTGTCGCAGATCGCCGACCGGTTCGTCCGGGATCCGGCGGAAATCGTGAAGGCCGGCGACATCGTGCGGGTGCGGGTGATCGAGGTCGACATGGCGCGCAAGCGCATTGCCCTGACGATGCGCAAGGATGGCGGGGCGGACGCCGGCCAGCCGGGAGCGCGCGGCGCGGGAGCGGGCCGCAATCCACGTGACGACGACCCGAGAGGCGGGCGTCGCGGCGACGGGACAAGGGGAGACAAGCCCCGAGGAGGCGGGCCCGGTGTCGGCGGGCCCAAGGGGAGCGGCCCGAAGGGCGGAGGGCGCTCCGGTGGCAGCGCCTCGCAGGGCGGGGGCGATGGCGCGATGGCCGCGGCCCTCGCTGCGGCCTTCAACAAGAAGAAGCGCTGAAAAAGCCAGGGGCCCGGGACGCCGGGCCCGTCTGACAGCGACCGGGCGGCAAGACCTACTTGAAGGACGCGCCAATCTTCGGAGTGCCGGGCAGGCCCTCATAGGTCAGCGTCACGCTCATGCCCGGTTTCATCGGGTGGAGCGGGCCGATGGAGCCAACGGAGACGAGGTCTCCCGGCTTCAGCGCCTTGCCCTGGGCCTTGAGAACGCCGGCGATCCACGTCACTGCATTGAGCGGGTTGCCGAGAACCGCCTTGCCGGGAGCGGCCGAGAGCGTTTCGCCGCTCGCATCGTCGGTGAGGCGGGCGGTGAAGTCGGCGAGCATCGCGACGCCTTCCGCGCCCTGAGGCAGGACGATCAACTCGCCCATGACACCGTGCCAGGCGCCGACATTGATGGCGGTAATCGCCGCGCCGTCGAGTTTCTCGTCCTTGCCGACAAGAAGAGCGGGAAGCTCCAGGAAAGGGCGGACGCCGGCGATCGCGGCCAGAACCTCTTCGGGCGTAGAGGCCTCGTTCACCGCCGCGTCGGCGATCTCGACGACCAGATCGGCCTCGAAAAGCGCGCGGACGGCCTCGGACGGACTGACACTTGCGCCGGGTTCCAGAAGCATGCCCTTGAGCAGCGTGCCGAAGACCGGCTCGGTGACGCCGAAGACCTCCTGTGACTTTGGCGAGGTGAGGCCTGCCTTGTAGCCGACCACCGGCCCGAGGTCAGCGGACAGGCGGGCGACTATGTTGGTCTGCGCGCACAGCGCATCGGCGATCGACCCGCCGGCCGCAACAGGCGCGGTGGTCGGCCGCGCGGCGGCACGGTCAGTGAGGAACGCCTCGATTGCGGCATCGTCCGGACATGCGGCGCGGGCCGGCAACGTGAGTGTGACCATCGCGCCGAGCGCCAGCGCGAGACCGAAACCGAGCTTGTGCATTTCCCCAAGTCCTCCCAAAGACCTTTTCAGTGCCTGCGCGGGAGAGTGCCGGGCGGCGGGGGCAATGACAAGCGTTCTCACGAGAGAGACCGGTTTGGCGCGTATTGCTCCTGCAGGTAGATCCAGTAGTTGCCCAGATGGTGCTGCCAGAAGAAGTCCTTGGGGTCGGCCGGATTGGCTCCGGGCACCGCAAACAGCGGGACCAGGGACCCGGCAGTGGCGAAGTTCAACGAGAGCTGGATACGCGAGAGCATGCCGTCGATCGTGCTGGCCACCGACGCCCCGTCGAGCCGGAGGCTTTGCGAGCGGCCGGGAAGAATGGTTTCCGATACGGTGTCTTCGCGGAAGAGCCTCGCCTTGAGGTCGCTTGCGACATCGAGTGCATGGGCAACGGCTTGCAGGCGGGCGGCCTCGACAGCCGGTTCCACGCTCGCACAGAGCGCGGCGATGCGCGGATCGACAAAAGAGGATCGCGAGCCACCATATTCATGCAAGGGGTTGGGCGTGTCGAGATCGCCA
This sequence comes from Stappia sp., assembly GCF_048261845.1. GTDB lineage: Bacteria > Pseudomonadota > Alphaproteobacteria > Rhizobiales > Stappiaceae > Stappia. Next base: position 99,995 of record NZ_JBLXFR010000002.1, read on the forward strand.
GGCCCCTGGAGCGTGAATGGAACCTCCGGCACCCAGCCTTGCGTGCTGGCGATTGTCCAGCCGAGCCCCTTGATGCCGGCGACAAAGGCGTAATCGTATCCGTAATGGTCGTTGCCGGGCTTGGCCGGGGCGAAGACATAGGTCTTGCAAGACAAGCCGGATATTCCGGAAATGATGCCGGATGCATGCCGGATGAAGGAGGTCAGCAACGTCGCGATGGAGGCGCCCTGGCTGTGCCCGGTGACGAAAATCTCTGTCTGCGGGTCAAGCGAGAGTTCGCCCAGCGTGGCAAGAAGCGGGCGATCCGTCGTCAGCAACATCAGAAGAAGGCTGAGACTGAAGCCCAGATGCGTGCCTGCGACAACAGCGCTGCCCGTTTCGTCCCGGGCGAGGTGGAAGGGAAAGTCGAGTTTCACCCCGCCGGCCCTGATCGCAAGATCGAGACGGGCGTCAACCAGCGGGAACAGCAGGTCGGCGAGAATGCTTGCCTCGGTGTCAACCGTGCCGCGCACGACGATCGCATACTGGCCGGGCCTGGCGTCGTTGCGCCAGACCTGCCAGAGATTGTCGAGCAGGGTGGGGGCGGAAGGGGACAGACTGTCGACCTTCGACCAGCCGAGGGCGCGGGGGTCCGGCGTGGGGGCGGGGATCGCCGGTACGCCATAGATTGCCTGCGACAGGGCGATCATCGCGGTTGCTTCGGTGAAATCGAAACCCGGCTGAAGTGCCATGCCCCCGGTTCCTTCTGCCTGCGTGGGTGTGCCACAGCATAGACCGGGAATACCTGTTGGGGTTGTATTTTTTTATTTCTGCCCTTTATGCGGTTTTCGGCGCATCAGGCGCGAAAAAAACCGCCGCGCGAGTTGCGCGGCGGTTGAATGCGTGACGGTTCGTGAATGCGTGGTTCACTCGGCTTCGTCGGCGGATCCGGAGTTGAGCAGCGAGTAGCGCTCCACACCAATCTTGTCGAGCAGCTCGAGCTGGGTCTCGAGGAAGTCGATATGACCTTCCTCGTCGGCCAGGAGTGCCTCGAACAGTTTCATGGAGACGTAATCGCCCTCGTCATGGCAGATGTCGCGCGATTTGGAGTAGGAGGCACGGGCGTCGTGCTCGCCTGCAAGATCGGACTCCAGGACTTCCTTGACATCCTGACCGATGCGCAGCGGCGCTACTTTCTGCAGGTTCGGGTGGCCCTCGAGGAAGAGGATGCGCTCGATGATCTTGTCAGCGTGCTGCATTTCCTCAATGGATTCGGCGCGCTCTTTCTTGGCAAGCTTGGTAAGGCCCCAGTCGTCAAGCATGCGGTAGTGCAGCCAGTACTGGTTGACGGCGCCGAGCTCCAGGAAGAGGGCCTCGTTGAGCCTTTCGATAACCTTTTTACTGCCTTTCATACGATGCTCTCCTTTCGTGTTCGCGGACCACGCGGAATGTGCGACGAAGGCCGCGCGTAAACGTTAATTTAGAATTATTCCAATCGAGTGTGAAGGGGCTACGCTGAAAATGGGTGTCCGGATCGATATTTTCCGGTGCATGACGTGGCTGATGCCGACACAACGGGCAGGGGGCCTGTGCGGTTCCCGAGGTTGCGATGCCAAGTGAACCGATACGTTCCGGACTGCGTTAAAGGTAGCAGCCGTCACGCAAGGAACCGTCCCAAGGAATTTGTCCATGTCTCATGCGATCGCCTTCCTCGCCACAGCCGTCGTCTTCTTCGGTCTCGACTATCTGTGGCTTGCACGGATCGCAGGGCCCTTCTATCGCGAGCGACTCGGCACTCTGATGGCGGACGAAGTCAATTTCGCGGTCGCGGGGGCATTCTATGCCGTCTATGTGGTCGGCATTGTGATCTTCGCGGTTGCACCGGCATTGCGTTCCGGACTTTGGCAGGACGCCCTTCTCTACGGGTGCCTTTTCGGCTTCTTCGCATATGCGACCTATGATTTCACCAATCTGGCGACACTGCGGGACTGGCCGATCGATGTCACCCTTATCGACATTGCCTGGGGAACATTCGTGACCGGTGCTTCGGCAACGGCGGGCTTTCTGGTTGCCCGCAACTTCGGCTGACCGGTTCGCCCGGGAGGGGGCAGAAGTTCCCCAAGAGGCCGTCGCGACTTGCGTTTTCCGATCCTCCACGTCCATTGTAGCGGCAATGAAGGATGTCCGGTGACCAGCGGTGCCGGGACACGCAAAGCGGAGGAAGCAGCATGGCGGGTGCGGGGGATGTGGCACTGGTGACGGGAGCGACGGCAGGCGTTGGCAAGGCTTGTGCCATCGCCTTTCTCAAGGCGGGGTACCGGACGGTTCTGGCCGGTCGGCGTGCGGCGCTCCTCGACAGCGCCATTGCCGAATCGAGCGCCGATCCGGCCAACGCGCTTGCGGTTGCCTGCGATGTCAGCGACCCGGCTGCGGTCGACACTCTTTTCGCCGCGATCGAGGACCGGTTCGGCCGGCTCGACGTGGTCTTCAACAATGCCGGCACGACGGTGCTCGGGACGCCGGTTGGCGACCTGTCCTTCGAGGACTGGCGCAAGGTGATGTCGGTCAATCTCGACGGTGCCTTCCTGATCGCGCGCGGTGCCTTCCGGGCGATGCGCGCACAGGACCCGCAGGGCGGGCGGATCATCAACAACGGCTCGATTTCAGCTTACGTGCCGCGCCCGGGATCTGTCGCCTATACGGCATCGAAGCACGCAATCACCGGGCTGACGCGGTCGATCTCCCTCGACGGACGGTCCTGCAATGTCGCCTGCGGACAGATCGATATCGGCAATGCGGCTTCCGACATGACGGTTCGCATGAGCGAGGGCGTGCCCCAGCCCGACGGAACGGTGCGTTCGGAACCGGTCATGCCGGTGGACAATGTCGCTGTCTCGGTCCTGCACATGGCGAGCCTGCCGCTGGAGGCCAACGTGCAGTTCATGACCGTCATGGCGACGGCCATGCCTTACATCGGTCGCGGTTGACACGGGGCGTGTTGCTCAGACGGTGAGGTGGGCGCGCACGGCGCTCTCCTCAAGCTGGTTGCGGGGGCCGGCCAGCACCACCTCGCCACGGTCCATCACCGCGAAGTGATCCGCCAGGTCGCGGGCGAACTCGAAATACTGCTCGACCAGGATGATCGCCATCTCGCCGGTGTCGCGCAGGAACGAGATCGCCCGGCCGATATCCTTGATGATCGACGGCTGGATGCCTTCCGTCGGTTCGTCGAGGATGAGCAGGCGCGGCTTCATGACGATGGCCCGGCCGATGGCGAGTTGCTGTTGCTGACCGCCGGAAAGATCGCCGCCGCGCCGCGACAGCATGTCCTTCAGAACCGGAAACAGCTCGAAGACCGTGTCCGGCACCCGGCGTTCCGAGCGCGGCAGGACGGAAAAGCCGGTCTCGAGATTCTCGCGGACGCTGAGCAGCGGGAAGATGTCACGGCCCTGGGGCACCAGCGCGATGCCCTTGCGGGCGCGCTGATAGGGCGTCAGGCGCGATATGTCCTCGCCGTTCCAGCGGATGGCGCCTCGTGAAATCGCCTGCTGCCCGGCGATCGCCCGAAGGGTGGAGGTCTTGCCGACGCCGTTGCGGCCCATCACGCAGGTGACCTTGCCGGCTTCCGCTGTGAGCGAGACCCTCTTCAGGGCCTGGGCCGCGCCGTAGTGCAGATCAATGGCTTCGACGCTCAGCATCGCTGAGGCGTTCGCCGGTCCGGGTTCAACGGCCGAGATAGACATCAATCACCTTCTGGTCGGAGGAGACATGGTCGAGCGAGCCTTCGGCCAGAACCGAGCCTTCGTGCAGCACGGTCACCTTGACATCGAGTGCCCGCACAAAGGTCATGTCGTGCTCGACCACCACGACGGAATGGGTCTGGGCGATGTCACGCAGGAGGTCGGCGGTGGCTGCCGTTTCCGCGTCTGTCATGCCGGCTGCCGGTTCGTCGATCAGCAGCAGCTGCGGGTCCTGCGCCAGCAGCATGCCGATTTCCAGCCACTGCTTCTGGCCGTGGCTGAGGTCGCCGGCAAGATCGTCGCGCCGGCTGTCGAGCCGCACCAGCTCGAGCAGGGCATTGATGCTACCCTGCTCGACAGGGGCCTGGCGGTGGAAGAGTGTCGCGAACGGTCCGCGCGGGGCCTTGAGCGCGAGCGCGATGTTGTCTTCGACCGTATGACTTTCGAAGACGGTGGGTTTCTGGAACTTGCGACCGATGCCGAAACCGGCGATTTCCGCCTCGTCATGGCGGGTGAGGTCGATGTCCTTGTCGAACCGCAACGTGCCGGTGTCGGGCCGGGTCTTGCCGGTGATGACGTCCATCATTGTCGTCTTGCCGGCCCCGTTCGGTCCGATGATGGCCCGCATCTCGTTGCGGCCGATGAGGAAGGACAGGTTGTTGAGCGCCTTGAATCCGTCGAACGAGACGCTGACGCCATCGAGATAGAGAAGCGAGGAGTGAATGGTCGGGGTTTGTGTGCTCATGCTGTTCACTCCGCCGCCTGGCCTTGCACGGCGTCATCGGCCGCTGTCGGGATGCCGCTGTCCCGGTTCCCTCCCGAAGCGGCGTTGCGTGCTCTGCGGGCGGAAAGCCTGGACTTCAGGGTGTTGAAGAGGCCGACGATGCCCTTTGGCAGGAAAAGGGTGACGGCGACGAAGAGGGCGCCGAGTGCGAAGAGCCAGATCTCGGGAAGGGCGGCGGTGAACCAGCTCTTGGCGAAGTTGACGAGAACGGCACCGATGACCGGCCCGACCAATGTTCCGCGGCCGCCGACGGCCACCCATATCACCGCCTCGATGGAATTCGCCGGGGCGAACTCGCCCGGATTGATGATGCCGACCTGGGGGACATAAAGCGCGCCGGCAAGGCCTGCCATCATCGCCGAGACCGTCCAGACGAACAGCTTGTAGTGCTCGACGCGGTAACCGAGGAAGCGGGTGCGGCTTTCCGCGTCGCGCAGCGCGACCAGCACCTTGCCGAGTTTCGATCCGGTGATGGCGATGGCCAGCACCAGCCCGGCGGCAAGCGCCAGGGCCGAGGCGGAAAAGAGGCCGGCGCGGGTGGCGTCCGACTGCACGGAAAAGCCGAGAATGTCCTTGAAGTCGGTCAGTCCGTTGTTGCCGCCGAACCCCATGTCATTGCGGAAGAAGGCCAGCAGCAGCGCGTAGGTCATCGCCTGGGTGATGATCGAGAGGTAGACGCCCGTCACCCGCGAGCGGAAGGCGAACCAGCCGAAGACGAAGGCGAGCAGACCCGGGACCGCGAGCGCCATCACAAGGGCAAAGGGGAAGGCGTCGAAGCCGTACCAGTACCAGGGCAGCTCCGGCCAGTTGAGGAAGACCATGAAATCTGGCAGGAGCGGATCGCCATAGACGCCACGGGTTCCGATCTGGCGCATCAGGTACATGCCCATGGCGTAGCCGCCGAGTGCGAAGAAGGCGGCGTGACCCAGCGAGAGAATGCCGCAATAGCCCCAGACGAGATCGAGGGCGAGGGCGAGCAACGCATAGGTCAGGTATTTGCCGGCCAGTGTCACCGCATAGGTCGGCACGTGCAGCGGGTGGCTGGCGGGCAGGGCAAGATTGAGCACCGGGACGAGGATCGCGGCGGCGATCAACACCAGGAGCAGGACGAGGCGGCCGCCGGTCAGCCCGCCGGAAAGATATCGCGAGATCATGGCTGGACGCTCCGGCTCCGGTTGAAAGGCGCAAGGCTCATGCTTCCACCGCCCGGCCCTTTTGCGCGAACAGGCCGCGCGGACGCTTCTGGATGAACAGGATGATGAAGACGAGGACCAGGATCTTGGCCAGCACCGCGCCTGCGAAGGGTTCAAGGAACTTGTTGGCGATGCCGAGCGTCATGGCGCCGAGCAGGGTTCCCCAGAGATTGCCGACGCCGCCGAAGACCACGACCATGAAGCTGTCGATGATGTAGGACTGGCCGAGATTGGGCGAGACATTGTCGATCTGCGACAGCGCCACCCCGGCGATCCCCGCGATGCCGGACCCGAGGCCAAAGGTGAGGGCGTCGACCCATGGCGTGCGGATGCCCATGGACGCCGCCATCCGGCGGTTCTGGGTGACGGCCCTCACGTTGAGGCCGAAACGGGTGAACTTCATCGCGATCAGAAGCGAGGCGAAGACGACAAGCGCGAAGACGAGGATCCACAGCCGGTTGTAGGTGATGGTCAGCTGGCCGATCTCGAAGGCACCCGACATGAAGGCCGGGTTGCCGACCTCCTGGTTGGTCGGGCCGAAGAGGGAGCGCACCGCCTGCTGCAGGATCAGCGAAACGCCCCATGTGGCGAGCAGGGTCTCCAGCGGGCGGTTGTGCAGGAACCGGATGATGCCGCGCTCGATGCCGACACCGACAAGGCCGGCGACGAGAAAGGCGGCCGGCAGGGCGACCAGAAGCGAATAGTCGAAGAGCTCCGGCGCCAGCGTGCGGAACACGTTCTGGATGACGAAGGTGGTGTAGGCGCCGAGCATCACCATCTCGCCATGTGCCATGTTGATGACGCCCATCACGCCGAAGGTGATGGCAAGACCGATGGCGGCGAGAAGCAGGACAGACCCAAGCGACAGGCCGAACCAGATGTTGCGGGCGGTGTCCCATGCGGCCTGGAGCTTCTGGATGCTGGCGATCGCGGCACCCGCCGCCTCGTGAAGCTCGGCCTGCGTGCCGTTCGTCACGGCGGTGAGAAGCGACAGCGCATCCCGGTCGCCTCGCCCGGCGAGGGTTTCGATCGCGGCAAGCCTGTCGTCGAGAGGACGGTCCGAACCGAGGATCGCGGCGGCACGGGCCTCGCGCATGAGTGTGGCAACTGAAGGATCGGTCTCGGCGGCAATGGCGGCTTCGAGCGCGGGGATGGCGTCGGCATCGCGGGCCTTGAAGATGGCCTCGGCCGCCTGGGCACGGATGACGGGGTCCGGGGCGCGCAGGGTCAGGCCGCCGAGGGCGGCGCGAATCGAGCGGCGCAAGCGGTTGTTGACGCGGATCTTGTCGAGGGCGCTGCCGGAAAGGGCGCCGAGATCGGCGCCCGTGAGCGGGTCGGTGAGCGCGTAGGCGCCGCCCGAGCGTTTGCCGACCACGACCAGCGCGTCGGACTTGCGGACATAAAGGTCGCCCTCGGACAGGGCTTCAAGGGCCTTGACGACCAGCGGGTCTCCGGTTTCGGCAAGCCTGCCGACCTGCTTCTCCGTGTCGCTGAAGGAGCCTTTTGCGAGCGCGTTGACGAGTTCCCGCAAGGCCGGGTCGACCTCCTGGGACAGGGCGGCGCCGCCGGGTGCGGCGAGGGCTGCAAGAAGAATGAAAAGGGTGGCGGTCCACGCGGCGGCAATCCGGCGGGCGCGTTGCGCAAGCCCGGATCGCGCGGCCGATCTCCGGAAAACGGGTTGGGTCAAGATCATGGGGATTGAACCTGTCACGGAGCCTGTCCGGGTAAAGATGGGAGAGGCGGGCAAAGGAGGAGGCGGATCTGGCGTCCGCCTCCCTCCCCTCTGGATGCGGTGGCCGGATTAGCTGCCCGAGCCGCCGCACTTGCCCGTGACGGTGTTGAAGTTGCCGCAGGAAAGCGGCTTGCGCCAATCGGCGATCAGGTCCTTGGAGCCGTCGAGATAGTCGGACCAGGCATCGCCGACGACGAGGCCGGAGGTCTCCCACACGGTCTCGAACTGGCCGTCGTCCTGGATCTCGCCGATCAGCACCGGCTTGGTGATGTGGTGGTTCGGCATCATCGCGGAATAACCGCCGGTCAGGTTCGGCACCGAGACGCCGACGATGGCGTCGATGACCGCATCCGGGTCGGTGCTGCCGGCCTTCTCCACCGCCTTCACCCACATGTTGAAGCCGATATAGTGGGCTTCCATGGGATCGTTGGTGACGCGCTTTTCGTCGCCGATATAGGCTTTCCAGGCGGAGATGAACTCGGCATTGGCCGGCGTGTCGACGGACTGGAAGTAGTTCCAGGCGGCGAGATGACCGACCAGCGGGCCGGTGTCGAGACCGGCAAGCTCTTCCTCGCCGACCGAGAAGGCGACGACGGGGATGTCCTCGGCCTTGATGCCGGCATTGCCCAGTTCCTTGTAGAAGGGCACGTTGGCATCGCCATTGATGGTGGAGACGACGGCGGTCTTCTTGCCGGCGGAGCCAAAGGACTTGATGTCGGAGACGATCGTCTGCCAGTCGGAATGCCCGAACGGCGTGTAGTTGATCATGATGTCTTCCTCGGCCACACCCTTCGATTTCAGGTAGGCTTCGAGGATCTTGTTGGTCGTGCGCGGATAGACGTAGTCGGTGCCGGCCAGAACCCAGCGCTCGACGCCTTCCTCGTTCATCAGGTAGTCGACGGCGGGAACCGCCTGCTGGTTGGGAGCGGCGCCCGTGTAGAAGACGTTGCGCTGGCTCTCCTCGCCCTCATACTGGACCGGGTAGAAGAGCAGCGAGTTGAGCTCCTCGAACACCGGCAGGACGGACTTGCGCGACACGGAGGTCCAGCAGCCGAAAACCGCCGAGACGCCATTGACCTGAACCAGCTCGCGGGCCTTTTCGGCGAAGAGCGGCCAGTCGGAGGCCGGATCGACAACGACCGCCTCGAGTTTCTTGCCGAGAAGACCGCCCTTCTTGTTCTGCTCCTCGATGAGCATCAGCATGGCGTCCTTCAGCGTCGTCTCCGAAATGGCCATGGTGCCGGAGAGCGAGTGCAGGATGCCGACCTTGATGGTCTCCTCCTGGGCGAAGGCGCCGGTGAAGGCGGTGGAGGTCATGAGCGCGCCGAGCGCGAGTGCGGCGATTGAACCTGAGCGATTGTTTTTCATCTGTTTCCCCTCTGTCGCGTCTCCCCGGGAGGAAGAGCCGGGACACAGAGGATCAAGATGCGTGCCAACTCGGCCGCAGATGTTACCGAAACCTTAACCGGCTGGATTCGCTTCGCTTTGCCGGCACGGTCGGCGACCGGACCGCGCCGCCCGGTGAAAAGGCGTTCGCACAGGATGTTTGCACAATTGTGCAGCGCATCGGGAAACTGCACACATTTTCAGCAAAAGTGCCGTTGCGGCAGTCCCGCGCTTATCGCCCCTCGACAATGCCGGATTGTTCGAGGGTGCCGATTTCGGCTTCGGACAGTCCGAGGACGTTTGCCAGCACCTCGCGGGTGTGCTCGCCCAGCATCGGCGGGGCGACCTTGTCGTTGACCGGCGTCCTGGAAAACCGCAGCGGGCTTGCAACGCCGGGCACCGTGCCGCCGCTGCCATGCGGCAGGGCCGGGTTCATCAGCCCGCGCGCCTTCGCCTGCGGCTCCTCGAACACTTCCGCGATGGTGTTGATCGGCCCGCAGGGCACGGCGGCGGCCTCGAGTGCCTCGATCCACTCGCGGGTGGTCCGGGTGGCGATGATTTCGGCAACCATCGGCACGAGGATCTCGCGGTTTTTCACCCGATCCCGGTTGACGGCGAAGCGCGGGTCGGCGGCAAGCTCGGGCCGACCGACAACCTCGCAGAAGCGGACGAACTGGCCGTCATTGCCGACGGCAAGGATGAGGTGGCCGTCGGCGCTGGCGAAGACCTCGTAAGGAACGATGGCGGTGTGCGCGTTGCCCATGCGCACGGGCGAATTGCCCGAGACGAGGTAGCTGAGCGCCTGATTGGCAAGCGAGGCGACCTGCACGTCGAAGAGGGCGATGTCGATATGCTGGCCCTCGCCACTGCGCTCGCGGTGCGCAAGCGCGCCGAGGATGGCGATGGTGGCATTCAGCCCGGTCAGCACGTCGGCAAGCGCCACGCCCGCCTTCTGCGGCCCGCCACCCGGCAGCGCGTCGCGTTCGCCGGTCACCGACATCAGCCCGGCCATGCCCTGGATCATGAAGTCGTAGCCGGCGCGCTGGGCGTATGGCCCGGTCTGGCCGAAGCCGGTGATCGAGCAATAGATCAGGCCCGGATTGCTCTTCGAAAGGCTGTCATAGTCGAGGCCGTATTTCTTCAGGCCGCCGACCTTGTAATTCTCGACCAGGATGTCGGACTTTTTGGCCAGCTCGATGATGAGCGCGCGGCCCTTCTCGCTGGCGATGTCGACGGCGACCGACTTCTTGCCCCGGTTGGCGGCCATGAAATAGGCGCTCTCGCCGCTTGCCGCCCCCCCGTCCACGAAGGGAGGCCCCCAGCCGCGCGTGTCGTCGCCGCTGCCGGGCCGCTCGATCTTGATGACGTCGGCGCCCATGTCGGCGAGCGCCTGTGTCGACCAGGGGCCGGCGAGGACACGGGAGAGGTCGAGCACGCGCAGATGCGAAAGCGGGGCGGTCATGACGGGCCTTCCTTGCAGCGAAAGACCGGTGCGTCTGCCCCGGTCACGGCCCCCCGGTCATAACTCCGGCATCGTCATGCGTCCAACGACTTGGCGTTTCGACATCATTCCGGGGCGTTAGGACCGGTCAGGCGGCCGGCTTTTCATCCCCGCTGCGGACCGGTACCAATGGACGGACAGGGAAGAAGGGATGACGCCATGACTTTCACCGCATTGATCGTCGAGAAGGACGAGGCCGGCGCGACCTCGGCAAGCGTGCAGAGCATTGGGGAAGACCGGTTGCCGGAGGGCGACGTGACCGTGGCGGTCGAGTATTCGACGCTGAACTACAAGGACGGGCTGTGCCTCGGCTCAGGCGGCGGGCTGGTGCGCGCCTGGCCGCATGTGCCGGGCATCGATTTCGCCGGCACGGTCGAGACCTCCTCTGATCCCCGCTATGCGCCCGGCGACAGGGTCGTGCTGACCGGCTGGCGCGTCGGCGAGGTGCGCTGGGGCGGTTATGCGCAGAAGGCGCGGGTGAAGGCCGACTGGCTGGTGCCTTTGCCGCAGGGCCTCACCACCCGCGACGCAATGGCGGTGGGCACGGCCGGCCTGACCGCCATGCTGGCGATCATGGCGCTGGAGGATCACGGGTTGAAGCCGGGCGGCGGGCCGGTGCTCGTCACGGGTGCCGCCGGCGGGGTCGGGTCGGTCGCAACCGCGCTCCTGGCCGCACTCGGGCACGAGGTTGCTGCGGTGACGGGCCGTCCGGAGACAGCGGATTATCTGAAGGGGCTTGGGGCGGCGACCATCGTGCCGCGCGAGGACCTGGCGGAGACGGCCAAGCGGCCGCTGGAGAGCGAGACCTGGGCCGGCTGCGTCGATGCGGTCGGCGGGGCGATGCTGGCGCGTCTGCTCGGCCAGATGAAATACGGAACCTCGGTGGCCGCCGTGGGCCTTGCCGGCGGTGCCGGCCTGCCGGCGACGGTGATCCCGTTCCTGTTGCGCGGCGTCAACCTGCTCGGCATCGATTCCGTCATGCGCCCCTATGGCGATCGCGTACGGGCGTGGAACCGGATCGCCTCGGACATGTCGATGGAGACGTTGGCACAGATGATCCGGCCGGCGACGCTGGCGGACCTGCCCGATCTCGGCAAGGCGATCCTGAAGGGCGGGGTGCGCGGCCGCGTTGTCGTCGACGTCAACGCCTGAACAGGGCAGCGAGGCGGACCGGAACCCGGACGCGAATGTGTCCGGGCCTGCTCGCAGCTTTGGAACTCCTTGCCGGCCGCCTTCCCTTTCCCGCAGGGCTTCGCTACCAATGAGCCGCCTCAGGGACGAGGTGCCGGGGCGGTTTGCGTCGCCGGGGGGAGCAGGAGGGGACAGGGGTGCCAATGGACGCGAATACCGGAGCGCCCGGCAGTCACGCCGCGACGGCAGGCATATCGAAATTCACGCGCCTTCGGCAGTTGCTGGCCCGTCCGGAGCTCGCCTTCCTGATGGAGGCGCATAGCGGGCTTTCCGCCAAGATCGTGGAGGAGGCCGGCTTCGAAGGCATCTGGGCATCCGGCCTGTCGATGTCGGCGTCGCTGGGCGTGCGCGACAACAACGAGCTGTCCTGGACGCAGGTGCTCGACATGCTCGAATACATGTCCGACGCCTCCAGCCTGCCGATCCTGGTCGATGGCGACACGGGCTACGGCAATTTCAACAATTTCCGCCGCTTCGTCGGCAAGCTGTGCGCGCGGGGCATCGCCGGCGTGTGCATCGAGGACAAGGTCTTCCCGAAGACGAACTCCTTCCTCGGCGAGAACCAGCCGCTGGCCGACATCGAGGAGTTCTGCGGCAAGATCAAGGCTGGCAAGGACACGCAGAGCCATCCGGATTTCCAGGTGGTGGCCCGCGTCGAAGCCCTCATTGCGGGGCGCGGCGTCGACGAGGCGCTGAAGCGCGCGCATGCCTATGCCGATGCGGGTGCGGATGCGATCGTCATCCACTCGAAGAAGAGCGCGCCCGACGAGATCCTGGACTTCTGCCGGCAGTTTGAGAACCGCGTGCCGGTCGTGCTGATCCCGACCAAATACTACCGCACGCCGACGGACCGGCTGCGCGAGGCCGGCGCCTCGATGATCATCTGGGCCAATCACAACCTGCGCAGCTCTATCAAGGCGATGCGGGAGACCTGCGCGACCTTGCGGGCGCAGGAGACGCTGCTCGAGGTGGAAAGCGATGTTGCCCCGCTTGGGGACGTCTTCTCGCTTGCGGGCGCCCAGGAGCTTGAGGCGGCGGAGAAGCGCTATCTGGCGGCCTCCAGCCCTGCGCGGGCCGTGATCCTCGCCGCAACGCGCGGCGAGGGGCTGGGCGAACTGACGGCGGACCGCCCCAAATGCATGTTGCCGGTCCGCGGCAAGTCGTTGCTCGGCCGTCAGGTCGAGGCGCTGAAGCGGCACGGGGTGGACGACATTCGCGTCGTGGTCGGTTACCGGGGCGATGCGGTCGATGTGGCCGGCATCTCCAAGGTCGACAATCCCGGCCACCAGACCACGGGCGAGGCGCGCTCGCTGGCGCTCGGTCTTGGCTCCACCGCGACCGACACGATCGTTTCCTATGGCGATATTCTGTACCGGCCGTTCTTTCTGGCACTGATGGAAGACCGGCAGGAAGACATCGTCCTGTTGGTCGATCCGCGTGCGGAGGGGACGCGCAGCGGCCGCGATGCGGTCGCATGCACCGCACCTTTTACCGACGATCCGGGCTTCGAGGCCGATGCGCCGCGCCTGACCGGTTTTGTAGACGGAGACGGGGACGGCGAATGGGTCGGGTTGTTGAGGGCCAGCGCGGCGGGCACGGCGCGGCTTCAGGAAACGCTCCGGCGGATGGAGGCGAGAGGGGAACTCGATGAGGCAGATCTCGGCCGCGTGCTGACGGTGATGGCGGGCGAGGGAGAGGCCATCGGTGTCGTCTATGTGCGCGGTTTCTGGCGCAACGTGAACGACCTGATGGACCTTGCCCAGGCACGGGACGCGGTGTAGCCGATGATTGAAGCGGACGACTTCCTCGCCGGCGCCAGGCGGCAGGGCATCGATTTCTTCACCGGCGTTCCCTGCAGCTTCCTGACGCCGTTGATGAATGCAGTGATCTCCGATCCGGGGGCACGTTATGTCGGGGCGACCAGCGAGGGCGAGGCGGTGGCGATAGCGGCCGGCGCCTGGCTCGCCGGCCGCCAGACCGTCGTGATGTTCCAGAACTCCGGGCTCGGCAATGCGGTCAATCCGTTGACCTCGCTGAACCACCCGTTCCGGATCCCGACGCTTGTCATCGCCACGTGGCGCGGCGAGCCTGGTGTCGCGGACGAACCGCAGCATGAGTTGATGGGCGAGATCACCGCGCCGCTGCTCGACCTGGTGGGAACCCGGCGCATTGCATTTCCCGTTTCGCTCGGCGAGGTGGAAGTGTCGCTGGCCTCGGCGGTTGCTCACATGCGGGCGAGCGGAGAGGTGGTGGCGATGGTCCAGCCCAAGGGCGCGCTCGCCCCGCGCGCGCTCGATGAGACGCGCCCGGTGCAGCTACCGAGGGTCGAAGTGCGCGATTTCGGCGGCGCCGCGCCCGCACGCCGCATGGAGCTGCTGGCGGCCATTCGCGAGATCGTCCCGCAAAGCGCCGGCATGATTGCGACCACGGGTCATACGGGGCGCGAGCTCTACACGCTGCAGGACCATCCTGGTCACCTTTACTGTGTCGGCTCCATGGGCGGGGCGAGCGCCATGGGCCTTGGTGCGGCATTGAACACGGAGCGCCAGATCGTTGTTCTCGACGGCGACGGCGCAGCGCTGATGAAGCTGGGCAACATGGCAACGATCGGCGCGCAGCAACCCTCCGGCCTCACGCATGTCGTCCTCGACAATGAACGCCATCTGTCGACAGGTGGCCAGGCGACGGTTTCGCCGGGCGTCGACTTTGCCGCGATAGCCAGTGCCTGCGGCTATCGCTTTGCCGCGCGTGCCTGCGGGCTGGAAGCCGGTGTCGCGGCAATGAGGGAAGCGCTTGGCGCACCGGGACCGCGCTTCCTGCATCTGAAGGTCGCGGCCGAGCAGGTCGTCGGTCTCGGCCGTCCGGGTATCACTCCGGCGGAGGTTGCGCGCCGGTTCCGGGCGCATCTGGGCGAGGGTGGCGTCTGATGACCGGGGACACGTGCCGCGAGCCGGTGCTGCTGACGCCAGGGCCGCTGACCACCAGTGCGAGAGTGAAGGCGGCGATGCAACGCGACTGGGGGTCGCGTGATCCGGACTTTGTCCGGCTCAGCGCGGCGGTGCTCGACAGGCTGCGGGCGCTGGCCGGCGGAGGAGCGGACCATGTCTGTGTGCCGCTTCAAGGCAGCGGCACCTTTGCCGTGGAGGCGATGCTCGGCAGTCTCGTGGTTCCGTCGGAGCGTGTGCTGATCCTCGCCAACGGCGCCTATGGGAGGCGCATGGCAGACATCTGCCGGCGGATTGGCCGGGATTTCGACATCTACGAGGTCGACGAGACCGTCACTCACGACCCGGAAGAACTGCGACGCCGGCTCGCAGGCGATCCGGGTCTCTCCGTTGTTGCCGCGGTGCATTGCGAAACCACATCCGGCCTTCTCAACCCGCTGGAGGACATCGCGACGGTCACACGCGCCGCCGGCCGTCGCCTCCTTGTCGACAGCATGAGCGGTTTCGGTGCGTTGCCGCTCGACATGACGGAGCTCGGCCTTTCGGCGGTGGCGGCCTCGTCCAACAAGTGTCTGCAGGGCGTACCCGGCCTCGGTTTCGTGATTGCCCGGCTCGACGAGCTTGATGCCCGTGCCGGCGCGGCCCCCTCGCTCGTGCTCGACCTGCGCGATCAGGCAAGGGCGCTTCTGGGCGACGGGCAATGGCGTTTCACGCCCCCGACGCATGTGGTGGCGGCCCTTGCCGAGGCGCTGGCGGAACTGGATGATGAGGGCGGTCCGGCGGTACGGCTTGCCCGCTACCGGCAGAACCGTGACACGCTCGTCGACGGGATGCGCCGGCTGGGCTTTCGCCCGGCGCTGGAACCCGGGCTGCAGGCACCGGTGATCGTGTCCTTTGTCGAGCCGGAGGCGGACTGGTACCGGTTCGAACCGTTTTATGATGCGCTTACCCGTCGCGGCTTTGCGATCTATGCCGGCAAGATGCGGGCACTTGGCACATTCCGGGTCGGGACCATTGGGGCGATCGACACCGGGGTCGTCGAACGGTTTCTGGTGGCCGTCGAGGCCGTTGTGACAGAAATGAAACAGAAATTGATCCGCTAGCGCCGCTCGCCTGAAGCAGGTGCCGGTCCGGCGGTGCGCACGGAACCCTGTCCGGTCTTGAAAAGCGGAATGGAAACATGCCCTTGTGGAAGCCGGTCAATGCCGGTTCTTCTTCATGGCAGTCTGGTTGCCGTGACAGATGTCCGCCGCGGATGTGACCGGTGCGACACGCGAGGGAAGTATCCCGCGGTGCCTCCCGCGCCCCCGGTGCTTTCGATCACCTGCAAGACGTTTTGCTTTCCGGTGTTTCAGGTTTGCTTCAAATCCCAGCAATTTCGGGCAGTTGCACGCCGCACGTGATCCACGGAGGGGGCGTGCGCAACCGCAAGCCGGCGAGCAAACGCAAGCCTGGTGCGCCGAAAGGCCCGTCGGGCCGGGCCAGATGATGGAGCCGAGCGTTTCGCTGGCTTACTCGACAGTGCCACACCTTTCGGCTATTTAGCGAAATTCGTCTGAACAGAATTCAATATCGGCGGTTGGCGTCGGTCTTCCGGGCTGGGGAGCTGTGTGGAGGGAGATACGCCGGTTGCGGTCACCTTGCCGGTCCGGCCATCGCGACAAGCTGCGATTTCCAGGCGTCGGAAAGGCAGACGGGGAATATTGGCGCAGATGCAGGGCAGCGGAACATCCCTTGCGAGGTTCCTGTTGATGGCGTGCCGGATCAGATGCCGCAATTGAAGAAATTGACAAGGCCCGAATTGTTTTCGACAGTTGTTCGGGTTTTTGGGGGGTAAACAAGAATGAAGCCTGACCGGCCGAGTTTTGCCGTAGTCGCCGAGCGGCGCTTTCGCCTCGCCGGCAAGGCAATCATCGAGCAGCACAACCCCTATTTTCTTCCCGTCGACCAGCAGCGTGAGCTTTGCGAGCGGAACGGCATCCCGTTCATCAGCTTCGCCCACTATGATTATCTCGGACTCAGCAAGCACCCTGAAGTGGTTGCGGCGGCGAGCGAGGAACTGCATCGGCAGGGAACCGGTGTTGGCGCGTCGCGCCTCGTTGGCGGCGAGCGGGCCGGTCATCGAGTGTTCGAGCGCAAGCTGGCCGATTTTCTCGGCGTGGGGGATGCGATGTCGCTGGTCAGCGGCTATCTCGTCAATGTTTCCCTGATCAACTACCTGATGGGGCCGCGCGATCTGGTCCTGATCGACGAACTGGCCCACAATTCGATTTTCGTCGGCGCCAAGAATGGTCGCTACGATCACAGGGTCTTTGCCCACAACGATTTCGACGATCTCGAGCATAAGCTCGATGACTTGCGCGGCCAGTACCGAAATGTCCTGATTGTCGTCGAGGGACTGTACTCGATGGACGGGGACATCCCCGACCTGCCGAGGCTGGTCGCGCTGAAGGAAGCACACGACGCGTGGCTTCTTGTCGATGAAGCCCATTCCTACGGCGTTCTCGGAGCCACCGGCCGAGGGCTTTGCGAGCATTTCGACATCGATCCGAAGCGGATCGAGCTGACCGTTGGCACGTTGTCCAAGTCCTTCGTTTCGTCCGGCGGCTTCATCTGCGCGGAACAGGGTGTGATCGACTGGCTGCGCTTCACGCTGCCCGGTTTCGTCTATAGCGTGGGCCTCTCGCCCGCGGCCCTTGGAAGCGCTCATGGCGCCCTCGACCAGTTGCAGGCCGAGCCGCAGCGGGTCACGCGCCTTCACGACAATTCTCTGTATTTCAGGGACCGTGCCCGCGCGGCGGGTCTCGACACGGGTGCGGCCATCGGTTGCGGCGTGGTTCCCATTCTCTTCTCCTCCCCGATGCAGACGATGATCGCATCGCAGGTGCTGTTGGAGCAGGGCGTCTACGCGCCGCCGATCGTCCAGATCGGAGTGCCCAAGGACCAGCCGCGCATCCGCTTTTTCATTTCGGCGGATCACACGCACGAGCAGATGGACAAGGCCATCGGGATCGTCGCGGGAGTGATTGCAGGAAACGCGGGCGTCGGCATCGAGATGCAAACGGCGGTGATGGGCGCCTGAGGGCGGACGCGGGGCAGGATCGGGCAGAGTGAGCCTTGCGATGAAACCGCACCGACGGGTACCCCGACGCACCGCGCTTGCCGCCTTGCCATGGCAGGTGCTCCGTTTGTCTGTCCCCTGGGCGCTGGCGGCGGGCATTGCCATCGCGGCGCACGGCACTCCCGGACGGGCCCAGGAAGGAACCGTGATTACCCACGGAAACGCGCAACAGCGCGCCAGCGGCTCCACCCTCGAAGAGGTCGACAGCCTGCCGGTCATCCGCCCGGACTTCCCGGTGCCCGACGATCCGGGCATGGTGTTCTACCTGCAGCGGTCCACCAATTCGAACACGGTTGTTTATGCCGCACGGTTTCTCTACAACGGCAAGCTCGATCCGCGCCAGCCGGTCATGGCCTACTGGCGGCGCTTCAACACGACCGGCGAGCGGCTCCCGCTGAAGATGATCGAGGACAGTTTCGCGTTCGGAGTGCGCGCCCGCGCGACCGATGACCCGGATGTTTTCACCCTGTATGTGGTTTCCTATCCGGAGCGCCGGGCGATCCTGCGCCTTGTCGAGCCCGGTCGGGCGGAGCTTCTGCTTCCCGTTGACGGGCGCCGGATGCGAATGCGCTATGCCTACGTCGACGTGGACGAAAGCGGTCTTGTGCCGAGTGTGCGGGAGGTGGTGGTGACCGGGCATGATGTGCAGACCGGCCGGGCGCTGGTCGAACGCATCCAGATAGAGTAACCGTTGCCCGGTCGGCGACCGGGTCGGCGGGCAGGAGATTTCCGCCCGGAACAGGATTTGCGGGTGTGCAAGGGATGCCTGGACGGCGCGCGGACCATGCCGCCGGGACGGGTTCGGGGGGTAACTACACGATCATGACTGCTTTTTCCGCCAGAACGATCCGCACCGCCGTTGTGGGCGCCGGCAATTGCGCCAGTTCGCTTGTCCAGGGCGTTGCCTATTGCCGGGCGCTCGGCGACGACGCCATCGGCGTTCCCTTTCCCGTTCTTGCAGACTACCGACCGCAGGATGTCGAGATCGTCCTGGCGCTTGACGTCGATGCCCGCAAGGTCGGCCGGACTGTCGGGGAGGCGGCGGTGGCGCTTCCCAACTGCACCGAGGTGTTCCATCGTGATCTCGCCGGAATGACGGCACCTGTGCTGCGCGGTCCCGATCTTGACGGTGTCTCCGCCTTCATGCGCAACCAGGCGCCGGACCGCAGCTTTGTCGTCTCCAGCACACCGGCGCTGGACAAGGCCGGCATCGTCGCGGCGCTGCGCGCGGCCGATGCGGAGGTGATGATCAACTTCCTGCCGGTCGGTTCGGTCGAGGCGACGCAGTTCTATGCCGAATGCGCGCTGGAGGCAGGTTGCGCCTTCGTCAACGGCATCCCGGTCTTCATTGCCTCCGATCCGGCCTGGGCCGCGCGCTTCACCAGCGCAGGCCTGCCCATCCTCGGTGACGACTTCAAGGCGCAGTTCGGCGCGACCATAACCCATCGCGCACTGGCACGGCTCGCCGACATGCGCGGGGTGAAGGTCGACCGCACCTACCAGCTCAATGTGGGTGGCAATACGGACTTCCTCAACATGATGGATGGCGACCGTCTGGCGATGAAGCGGGAGTCGAAGACCGAGGCGGTACAGACGGCGATGAACGCGCGTCTCACCGACAACGAGATCCGCATCGGCCCGTCCGACTACGTGCCCTGGCTGGAGGACCGCAAGGTTGCCTATGTGCGGCTTGAGGGCAGGCTGTTCGGCGGGGTGAGGACCCATGTCGAGATGCGGCTCGAGGTCGAGGATTCCCCGAATGCCGCGGCAATGGCGCTGATCGCCATTCGCTGCGCGGCAATCGCCCGCGACAAGGGGATTGCCGGTCCGGTCGAGGACGCGAGCGCATTTCTCTTCAAGCACCCTCCGGTCCAGATTGAGGATGCGGAAGGCCATGACCGTCTTCTCGCCTTTGCAGGAAATGGTGCAAGGTGAGCTCGGTGGCTGCTCCTGACGCCGGCGCCCCGCGTCCCGTGGCGCTGATCAC
The DNA here is from genome assembly GCF_048261845.1 of Stappia sp. Classification (GTDB taxonomy): domain Bacteria; phylum Pseudomonadota; class Alphaproteobacteria; order Rhizobiales; family Stappiaceae; genus Stappia. The sequence goes on from NZ_JBLXFR010000002.1 coordinate 119,554, forward strand.
CGGCGGCAGTAGCGGTATCGGCAGGGCGCTGGCATTGCTGCTGGCCCGGCGTGGATACGACCTGGCACTGGTGGCTCGCGGCACGGAACGCCTTGCCGAAGCCCGGGACGCCATCATTGCCGCTGTTCCGCACGCAAGGGTCGAGTGTCGTTCCGCCGATGTCGGTGATCCTGTGGCCGCGGCCGCCGCACTGTGCGATCTGGTCGACATGCTGGGCGTGCCGCGCTGGGCCGTGATGAATGCCGGCATTGCCCGTCCGGGACACTTCCTCGACCAACCGCTTGACGATCATGCCGCCCAGATGCGCACCAACTACATGGGTGCGCTCAATGTTGCGCACGCGTTGGCGCCGCGAATGGCAGCGGCAGGCGGCGGGAACATGATCTTCGTTTCCTCGGGAGCGGCCTTTTTCGGTATCTATGGATATTCAGCCTATGCTCCTTCGAAATTCGCCATGCGCGGTCTTGCCGAGGTGCTGCGTGTGGAGCTTGCCCCGCATGGTATCGGCGTAACTCTCGCTTATCCGCCGGACACGAACACCCCGCAGCTTGTTGCCGAGAACGAGACCAAGCCGCAGGCGACCCGGGAAATTACTGCCGGTGGCGGTTTGTGGTCGGCCGAGGCGGTGGCGGAGCGCATCGTCAAGGGTGCGGAGAAGGGCCGCTTCATAGTTGCGCCGGGTGCACAGATGACATTGCTTGCCCACGCCCACAGCGTTCTGGCGCCGGCCCTGCGGATCTGGCAGACGCGGATTGCGCGTGCCCGTCGCGGATAGGCGCCATGCCGACCGGGACACTCTCCTTCGACCTTGCCGCCGTCGCCGTCCTCGCCTGTCTGGGGATTGGCGCGGTGCTGCTCGGCCTTGGCAGTCTCGTGCCGGCGACAGCATCGCGTGCCCGGCCGCTCTGGCCGGTCTTTGCTACGGAATGCGTCATCGTCGCCGGTGCCTTGCTGCCTTTCGCGCTCGGACCTCCCTGGCTGGACATCCTGCTTGGCCTGTTTGCCGTACGGATCGGCTATGAGGCCATGCATATCGCGGGTCGACGCTGGCCGGGGGAAACGGCGGCAGGACGCATGCGGCTTGCTGTCGAGGTTGCCATCTTCCCCGGGGTTCCGGTGTTCCTGTTCGTCATGGTGGCCAGCGCGCCTGGCAATGCTGGAGTGGTGCTCGTGTCGTTCCTGCTTGTCGAGACCTATGACAGCTATGCGCTGCTGGGCGGCAAGCTGTTCGGTCGCCGACCTGCCTTTCCCAGACTAAGTCCCCGAAAGACCGTCGAGGGGCTTGTCGCGGGCGCCGTCATGCTGGGGCTGACGGCCGCGCTTGCCGGTCCGCTCGCTGTCGGCTGGAGCATTGGAGCGTCGCTGTCCGCCGCCGCCCTGATCGCGGTGACGGCGGTTGCCGGAGACCTTGCCGGATCGCGTTTGAAGAGGGCTTCGGGTGTCAAGGATTACCCGCAGGTGTTGCCGCAGCAGGGTGGTCTGCTTGATATCACGGACGCCTGGCTGATCGCGGCGCCCGCCCTTGTCCTGCTCGTCGGCCTCTGGTGAGATCGGGGTTGCTACATCCTTATCCGGCGAAAAACCGGGACGCGGGCCAGAGAATGGCAATGGCATAGAGGGCGGCAGCGGCGTCGTCGAGCATGATGCCCGTACCGCCTTTCACGTGGTCCTGGACCCAGTCGACCGGGAACGGCTTGGCGATGTCGAAGAAGCGGAAGGCAAGGAAGCCGAGGGCCCACCACAACGGCTCTGCGGGAAGCGCCAGAACGGTGGCGGCGGCACCGAAGCTTTCATCGATGACGACGCTTTGCGGATCGTCCTCTTGGCGGGTCCTGGCGACAACCGCGGAGGCCCAAATGCCGACCGCCAACATCACAACCAGTCCGGCGACCTGGCCGACCGGCGGCAAGGCACCGAGCAGGAGGGCACACAGGAGGCCCACCGCGGCGCCCGCGGTTCCCGGCCAGACAGGGGACAGGCCGGCACCAAGGGACAGGGCCAGCGCATATGCGAGGCCTTGTTTCACTCTATCGACAAGACGGAACATGGCGGCGGCCCTATGATGTCGTGATGGAATCGCGGTCTGTCCGCAGGCCCGGATCCGATGCCGGTGCCGCAATAGCATGAAACATGACGGGGAGCGATGAGGCGGAAGGACAAAGCGGGGAGGGAACGCATGGTGGATATCGAACCGTGTGCATCAGATGGGGCGACCCCTCGGTGAGACCGGTGATCTCGCTTGCCGCCAGGTCTCTTTTCCTGCGCACCCTGGGTAGGGTCGCGGTCGTCGTCGCGACCATCGAGGTCGTGTTCCTGGCGGAAAAGCTCACGGGCATTCTCGAGGAGGTGCTGGGCAATGGCGGCGACCTTGTCTCCGCAATCTCCGTGCTGGTTCTCACCGCACCCGAGATTTTCGACTTCGCACTGGCGCTTGCCTGTGTCATCGGCTGTTTTTTTGCCTTTTCGGCCGCCCGGGAAGAGCGCGAGATGGTGGCACTGTCGGCCGCCGGGGTCTCGTGGGTTCTGCCGATCCGTATCGCCATGTCGATGGGAGCACTCGCCTTCGTCGCCAACCTTGCCGTTTCCGGCGTGATCGATCCGCTGGCACGCAATGCGACGCGCACCGTCATCTTCAAGCTGAAGAGCGAACTCCTGTTCGACCGCATTACCGGTCCGAGCGAGGGAACACTGATCGAGACGATCCGAGGCAAGACCTTCGCGGCACTCTCCGATGCGAGCGTTGATCCGCCGCATGAGAGCCTTTTCGTTCACCAGCCAGGCGAGGCGGGGCGCTGGCGGGTGACACAGGCCGGGGACTGGAAGCTGGTCGGCCCCGATGAGAAAGGGGACTACAATCTCGGGCTCGGGCGTGTCATCGCCTATGATTTTGTTCGAGTGGAAAATCGGGAGAATGCCGGAATGCTGCGCCGGGGACGCGGCCCCAACCTGCTGGCGCTGGAGCCGTCAGATATGATGCATGTCCCCTCCTTGCCGCAGGTGAAGGTGGAGAATGTGTCTCTCCCTGTCAGTCTTGACAATATCCTGAACCACGCCCTGCGCGAGGACGTGGCTGGTGAGTGGACACTGTTCGAGGCCCTCGGTTCGGACGGGGCGGCGGGTGAAACGGGGCGTGACGCACGGCGGATCGCGGGAGAGCGGCTGGCGCGTGCCATTGCCGCGCTGGTGGCGCCGCTGCTGGCGCTGATCGCTTGCGCCTTTGCCGGACGTGGCATTGCCGGGATGCTGGCGATGCCACTGGCCTGTGCGGCGCTGCTTGTCTTCGATATTCTCTTGCGCAACCTTCTTGGCGGTTTGTCGGTCATCGATCCGCAAATGGCGTTGTTGGTGGCGCTTGCGGTTGGCGTGGCCGCGTCCCTGGCCGCGACCATGGCCGTCAGGGCCAGGGCGGCGACGCTTCTGCGGCCTGTCCGCGAGCGGGCGTGACGCGATGACGGTCACGCCGGACGCGCGATACTCCCTGCAGAACGGTCAACCCGTCCCTTTGCAAGGGGTCGGAACGCGTCCGGGCACACCAATCCTGGGTCTTCTTGCAAGGCGCGGGTTCAGGCAGCATCTGGGCGCGGCCATCCTGGTGATGATCATGTTCCTGATCGTCGCCTGGGCCATCGATCTGGCGCAGACGCTTGACCAGGTGCTGGAGCGGGCCAGGGAACTCGATCGCAGCCCCGGCCTGTTGCTGGCGACCTATCTGGGCATGCGGGCTGTCGACATCGCGACCCGGCTGTTTCCTGTCGCTTGTTTCATCGGGGTTTTTGCGGCCGAACTGGTCCGCCTCTTCAACCGAGAGACGACAGTGATGGGGGCGGCCGGCTGGTCTCCGCGCCAGACGCTTGCCGTCGTGTGCCTGTTCGGACTGGTGACGGGCGGATTTCAGTTCGCGCTGGAGCGATGGTGGCGGCCCGCTGCCGTCTTTGCGCAGGCCGAGCTGGAGCTTGGCGGCTACGGGCGGCGGTTTGCTGCCGGCGATGTCGGCGAGCCAAGCTGGTTCGTCGTCAACGGCGGCGCGCTGAAGGCGCGGGTCCTGAGATCCGGGGAACCGGAACTCGCCGATGTGGAGTTCTACAGGGGCGTGGTGGCGGGCGATCTGAGGGACGTGATCGTTGCCCGACGCGGCGAACCGTCTGGTCGCCCGGGGTTCTGGCGCTTCCATGGGGTCGCCCTGTGGGCGCGCCTGCCGGGAGAGGAGAACGGCACGCAGGGACAACCGCCCGCCTTTGCCCAGACGTCGCTCTACCTGATCAGCCAGTATCCGGTCCTGGAACTGCGACTGGACCTCCTGCCGGAAACGTTGACCTACCATGACATACCGGCGTTCTACCTGCCCCAGGGACCGCTTGAGCGGTTGGCCGGCGACGACAACCCGCTCAAGGGGGCGGATGTCGATGCGGCGTTGTGGCGACGCTGGGCGGCATTCTTCCTGCCGGGAGCCTATGCCTTGCTCGGAGCGAGCCTCGCGCCGGTCGCGGGGGCGGGGCGGATCGTTTCGCCTTTTCGGATCGTCGTGCTCGCCCTTTGCGGTTATCTGGCACTGGTGGCGACGAAAGTGTCCTGGGCGATGGGAGAGATCGGCGTGCTGACGGGTTTTACCAGCAGCTGGCTTTCAATCCTTCTCGCGCTGCTCGGGACGCTGGTCGCCCAGTCGATGCTGTCACGTCCCCACTGAAGGGGTGACCGCTCCCGGGCCGTCGGGAGCAACGCACGGTCAGCGCGACCGGGCGGCGAGAATGCGCGGATAGACCTTTTCGGCTGCACGGGCGAGCATTGCCTCGTCGTCAACTTCGGCCCAGGCGAGATCCTCCACTTTCGGACAGGTCACGGGATGCGAGCGGGCAAGCTCCACGAGACCGTTCTCGTAGTCTTCCATCGCGTTATTTCGTACGAGATCGGGGCCGATGCGTTTCAGGTGACGGACGGCGTCGCCGGTGAGATAGGTGAGGCCGACAAGCTCGCCATGAGGGGTGTCGGGCCAACGATCGACACGTTTCGACATGTCGCGGAGGCAGAGATCGCCATCCGCTTCGTCTGCCCAGACGTGAACCTCGTCTCCCGCTCCGGTCGCACCTGACACAAGCAAGGCCGAGCGATCGGGTCGTGCAATGGTGGCGGCGACGGCGCGCGGCTCGAAAATCAGATCCGATTCAAGCAGCAGACAGGGGCCGTCCTCTCCCTCAAGGCCGACCAACAGGCTTTGAAGCGACCCTTTCATCTCGAAGTCGGGATTGTGCCGCAGGTCGAGATCGGGACAACGGGTCGCGGCCAACTCGCCATAGTGCGCGGCAAGGTGGCCCGTGACGGCACGAGCATTGCCAATGCCGTGGGCAACCAGGGTTGCCACCGCCTCCTCGAGGAAGGTCTGTTCGCCGATAGAGATGAGGCCCTTGGGCGTCATGCGCCCGCGTTCACCCATCCGCACACCGCGACCGGCGGCCAGGAAAATCGCTTTGATGTCGAGCATGAAACCGTCGGATTGTGGTAAGGCGTTCCAGTAGTAGGGGAGGTGCCCGGTCGGAGCAATAGTCGGCTGGCACTGCTGAAAGCACGCGTGAACGGGCGAAACGGGATGCAGGCGTCGATTACCGTGAAGGGCCTCTGGTCCGAATATCGGCGTGACAAGCTGCGGGCGGAATTGCGCGGGGACTGGGCGGTGGCGATTTTCTACCGGCTGCCGAGCATGTTTCTGATCGTGCCCCTGGCGCGTCTTGGGGTCGCGCCCGTTGCCGTGACCGTCGCGGCGCTGGCCCTGGCTCTCGCCATGCTGCCCGCGGCGTTCCTGCCGTCGGTGCCGTTGGCCGGCATGGTTGTCGTCTGCCTCGCCCTGGCGTTCCAGGTGCTCGACTGCGTGGATGGCGGGCTGGCGCGGGCGATCGGCGGAACCAGTATCCGGGGCGCAACCTTCGACTTTCTCGTCGACATGCTCCAATGGGGCATGCTGTACGCGAGCATCGGGATCCTTGCCGACCGTGCCGGGGACGGAGGAGCCTTCTGGAGCGCGATCGGACTTGCCGCCGCCTGGAACCGGCTTTTCGCGCGGGTGGTGCGCGATGCAGGAGAACGGGTCAGGGTGGATGCCGGGGCGAGCGGATCCGGGACGTCCATCGGGACGGCAGCCGGGCGGATTTCACTCGCGAGCCTGACCCTTGCCGCTCTCGCCGGACTGAGCGGGCTGATACCGTTGCTGCTCGCGCTGGCGCTGGCAACCGGCCATCTCGCGGCCCTGACGCTGTTCCTGCTGGTCTACGGGCTTGCCGATATTGCCGAAGGTCTGACGGGGGTCCTTGCCACGGGGCGGGATAACGGGCCGCGATGAAGATCGTCCAGATCTGTCCGTATGACATGACCCGGCCAGGCGGGGTGCAGTCGCATGTCCGCGACCTGTCGTGCTGGTTGCGGAACGAGGGGCATGCCGTGCGCGTCGTCGCGCCATATCCGCCTGCCGGTGTTGCCGGAGGAGGTGTGACCTGTTGTGGCCGGGCGCGGATGGTATCCATGTTCGGGACCCGGTTCGAAGTCAGCCTTGCCGGGCGGCACGAGTTGCGGAGACTGGCGGCGGATCTCCATGACTGGGGCGCGGAGGTCGTCCATCTGCATACGCCGTGGACCCCGCTGATGGCCTGGCAGCTCTGGCAACGGCTGCATCTTCCGACCGTGACGACGTTCCACGCAACGCTGCCGGAGGCCAGTGACAGCGGCGTGTCCGGACGTGTGCTGCACAGCATCGCCGGTTATTTCATGAAGCGCTCGCGGGCCGTTGTGGTGCCGTCAGAAGCGCCGTTGGCACATCTGCGCCCGCAAGAGCGAGGCATCTCGGCGCATGTCCTGCCCCCGGCCGTGAACCTTGCCCCCTGGCGAGAGGCTGGCTTCCGGCGCGCAGAAAACCCGGCCGGGGGCCTGGAAGTGGGGTTTCTCGGCCGCTTCGAGGCTCGCAAGGGTCTGGATGTTCTTCTCGAAGCCTGGCCGGGGATCTCCGTGCAGGTTCCTGATGCCCGTCTGACGATCGCGGGAGCCGGACCGCTTCTGCCGTCGGTCCGGGAGGCAATGGCAGGCGTTCACGGAGACCGCATCCGGCTGGTCGAAACACCCGACGATGCGACGGCGCGAGCACTTGTGGCGGCTTGGGATATCGTCGTTGCTCCCGCGCCCTATGGCGAGAGTTTCGGTCTCGTGCTCGTCGAGGCAATGGCCGCCGGCGCGCTGCCTGTCGCCGCGGCGAATGCCGGTTACGCAAGCGTCCTTGGACAGGGGGAAGGCGTCGGTCTGCTGGTCCCGCCCGGGGATGCAGGAGCGTTGATCCGGCGGATTGCCGAACTGGCGGAAAGGCCCGACGAGCGAGATGCGCTGCGCCGGTGGTCGGTGTCGCGCGCCGGGGAACTCGATCTGCCGGAAGTGGGCCCGCGACTTGCGGAGATCTACCGCGAGGCGCTCGTGCCGTCGGCGTGAACAGTCTTTTCGAAACGTGAGGGGACCGGGAACCAGCGCTCAAGGGTCTTGCGGACATGGGCGACGACGCGCGGATTGGGGGTGTTTCCGAAACTGTCGTTCAACGTGATGGTGGCGGGCTTGCGCCACTCCAGCCGGCGCAGTTGCAGCCAGGTCCAGGCGTACCAGTTCTCCAGTGACGCGTAGCCGGTCATGCGCCGGACGTCGGAGCTGTCCGCCCGTATGGCCATCGCTGTTTCCAGTGCGAAATGCGGGTAGAGATATTCCGGAGGGACATTGCCATGGGCTCGGAAACGGCTCCGGCGCGTGGTGGCGATGTCGTCGGCGAAGCGCTCGCACATCCGCGCGAAGAGGTCCCGGTCGATGAGCTGCGGTCCGTGGGCAAGGTAGGAAAAGGCCTTTGCGCCGAACGCTGCCTTCAGCACGTGATTGGCCCTGGCGAGTGCCAGGTTCCAGGGGCTCGAACTGGCCGGATCGAGCTGCGACATCACGGGCGCTGCTCGCTTCTCCAGAAAGACCTTCGCACGCCCGTCCGCCGCGCTGAAGTCTTCCAGCTTCAGCGGCCGGAATGCCAGCATGTCGTCCTCGAAATAGAGAAACCGGGGAGACAGGTCCGGAATCCTCGTCAGATGGCTGACGATGGCAAAGGAATTGAACGTCGGCAGGAGTTCCGGTGCCATGATCTGGTCGTGGTGGATGATGCGGATGTCGGGATGACCGGCGTCGAGCCAGGCCGGAACCTGCGGCCGGCAGCTTACGATGTGGATCTTGCGCACGAAGGGCATGCAAGCCTCGAGCGAGCGCAGCGAATAGCGCAGAAGGTCGAGATTGTCGCGTGTGCGGTTGGGGTTGGTGTCGCGGCTGTCGGTGGCATGGGCGCGCAGCGTTTCCGCATAACCGGGGAAGCTGTCATCGACCCATGTGTACACGACATCGACGGAGTTTGGCTGAAGGGCGGCGGCGCAGCCGGTTGGTATCGGTACTCCACCAGTCTCCGAAGTCATGTGCAGACGTCTCCGCCCGGGGTGCCGATGCGGTCACCGCCTGTTTCCCCGGTTCTCAAGGGGCGCCGAAATCTATAAACCCGATGCCGGCAAAGGAGCAAACGCGTCCGGAGATGCCATCAGGCGAGGGCAATGCGAGTGGGCAAAGACGGTTCCCGGGACACGGATGTGCGGAATGCCGGCAGCAGGGCTGCGGGCCGGTCGGCGCGTGACCTTCTGATAGCCGCCGATTTCGGGACATCCGGTGTCAAGCTTGCCGCGCTCGACAGGTCGCTGTCGCTCAAGGCGGTCGCGATGCGCGCCTATCCGTTGTCTCTGCCCGTGTCCGGCCAGGCGGAGCAGGCGCCGGCAGACTGGTGGAAGGCGCTGGCCGAAGGCATCGCGGACCTGCGCGGGCTGATACCTGATCTCGCCGAACGTACCGCCGCGCTGGTGTTCTGCGCGCAGATGTGCGGCGTTGTCGCGACCGACGCCTCGGGAGCCCCCTTGCGTCCGGCAATCGTCTGGCTCGACAAGAGGGCCGGTACGATGTCGCGACAGATGAATGGCGGATTTCCCTCGCTTGCCGGCTACCGGCTCGACAAGCTCCTGGCCTGGACCCGGATCGCCAATGGTGCGCCGTCGCACAACGGCATGGACCCGCCGGCCAAGATGCTGTGGTTGAAGCAGTTCGAGCCGGATGTGTTTGCCGGGGCGCACAAGCTTCTTGACGTCAAGGACTGGTTGCTCGCCAGGGCGACAGGACGTTTCGTGACGACGGCCGACAGTGCCAACCTGACCTGGATGATGGATACGCGGCAGGGACGAGAGGGGTGGTCGCCCTATCTTGCCGGGCGGCTGGGCATCCCGCTCGACAAGCTGCCGGAGATCGTCGACGGGACCGAGACAGTCGGGGGGCTTCTGGCGGACGCGGCTGTCGAACTCGGGCTCGAGCCGGGATTGCCCGTGATCGCCGGCGCCGGCGATGTGGCGGCGACAGCCATCGGCTCCGGGGCGATGGCCGATGGCGAACTGCATGCCTATGCCGGCACCAGTGCCTGGCTGAGCGGGTTCTTTCCTTCCCGGCGGATCGATATCTTCCATTCCTTCGCGACGATTTGCTCCAGCGTCAATTACCGGCCCTTGCTGATCGCGACGCAGGAAAGCGCAGGCACCGCCTTTGCGTGGGCCGCGCGCCTGACCGGCGAGGCGGAAGGCGACACGGATAGCGCGCTTGCCCGTGCCTATGAAGGCATCGGTCCGGTGCAGGCCGACGATCCGCTGTTCGTGCCCTGGCTGGCGGGCGAGCGGGTGCCCGTCGATGACGATCGCTTGCGCGGTGTGTTCTACGGGCTGGGGATGCAACACGACCGGAGCGCGCTGCTGCGCTCGGTTCTTGAAGGCGTTGCGCTCAACATGCGCTGGGCTCTCTCCAAGGTGGCGAAACAGCGTGGAGTGCTCCAAGACACGCCATTGCCGCTGGTTGGCGGGGCCGCGGTCAACCCGCTTTTCGCGCAAGGTCTCGCCGATGCTCTCAAGCGACCCGTCGAGGTCCGCGCGCCCCGGCTTGCGGGCGTGCGCGGAGCGGCGGCGATTGCCGGCACGAACCTTGGCTGGTTCGACAGCGTGGAAGCTGCGGCGCCGGTGCTTTCGGCGGGGCCGACCGAGACCTACGACCCGCAGGACGAAGGCATGGCGCTGAGCGACGCCCGCTCCGCCATGCTCGAACGGCACCGCTCGCGCCTCATCGCGCTCTACCGCTGAACCGGCCTTAGGGCCTCAAGGACACGATCATGATCGACGGACTGTTCAAGCGCCATATCGACCCGCTCTGGGAGCGCATGGCGACCCCGCTCGTCAAAGCGGGCATGAGCCCCAATCAGGTGACGGCGACAGGGCTTGCGCTCGTGACGCTGAGTTCGGCGCTTTACCTGTGGCATGAGAACCCCGCGCTGTTCGGCCTGATGCTCGCCTTTGCCTTCGCTTTCGACGCGCTGGACGGTGCAGTGGCACGGCGGCGCGACATGTGCACCAAGTCCGGCGGCTATTTCGATGCGATGGTGGATCGTTATCAGGAACTCGTGGTGCTCGCGGCAATCGCGGCGGTCAACGATCTCTGGGCGCTTGCCCTGATCGCCTTTTCCGGCGGTGTGATGACAAGTTACGCGAAGGCACGCACCGCGATCGAGATCCCGATCAGCAACGAGGCGTGGCCGGACTTCTTCGAGCGGCTTGAACGGATCATCTTTCTTTGCGCGATGCTGCTTGTGGCGGGGGGGCTGTCGTTTGCCGGCCTGCCTGCCGGAACAACCATCGCTGTCGGCCTGGCAGTCTATGCCATGCTCGCGCATGCAACGTCGGTGCAGCGCATCCGGCGCGCGGTTTTGCTGTTGCGCGCCGCAGACATGGCGCAGAAGGACGAGAGCGGACCGGACGGCGGTGTCAGCACAGCCAGCAGTTTTCCGGCAGGGACGCAGTCGTGACCGGATTGCCCTCCTCGATCCAGTTCAGGACGCCTTTCTCGACGCTGTCGATCCTGCTGTATCCGGCACGCTCCGCGAAATAGCGGGCGACAACGGAGGAACGGCTGCCGGTCCGGCAGATCAGCACGACGGGATCGTCCTTGTCCGCAAGGGCCGTGAAACCGGCGAGAAAACCGGGGTTCACCTTGCCGTCCTCGTCGAAGAACGTGAGGAGGCGGGCGCCTTCGATGACACCCGTCTCCTTCCATTCCTCAGGCCGGCGAATGTCGACCAGAACCGCGCCGTCGGTGAGTTTCCGTTTCAGCGCGTCATTGTCGAGACTGCCGAAGTTGGCCTTCGAGACGGCTAGCAACTCGACCTCGAAACGCAGTGTCGCATTGGGCGGGATGACGCCGCCCGCTCCGCGCGCGCCGTAGCCGAGTTCGGGAGGAATGACGAGTTCGCGCTTGCCGCCGACCCGCATGCCCTCGACGCCCTGGTCCCAGCCCCGGATCACACGGCTTGCACCCAGGGGAAAGGAGAAGGGCTCGCCGCGGTCGAGGCTTGAATCGAACTTGGTGCCATTGGCGAGCCAGCCCGTGTAATGCACCGTCACGGTCGAACCCGGGACGGCTTCCTCCCCCGTGCCGATGACGATGTCGCGGATTTCGAGTTCGGCGGCGGTGGCGCCCAGCGACAGGGGCAGAAGGACGCAGATTGCGATAAGAAATCTCAGCATGGAGATGATCTCCCGGAATTGGTCAAGGTTGCAGCAGACGATAGCGTGGAGCCTGCCGGTCGGAAAGCGAACGGTTCGGGGGCGGGCGGATTGCCGACTTGCCAAGCCCCGGGCCGCCCGGCCATCGTGGGCTGACATTGAAGCAGGCGCGGGCAGGGCGCGCGAGGACAAGGATGACAGCCCATGAGGGATGACGACGTGGCGCTTGCCGGCAGGTTGCTGGACCTGGCCGGACGTGCGGGCTCCTGCCCGCCATTGACCGACGAGGATGCGGGGTTCGACCTTGCCCGTGCGTATCAGGTGTCCGCAGCCATCGTCGAGCGGAGAATTGCGCGGGGCGAGCGTCCGGTCGGCTGGAAGATCGGCTTCACCAACCGCACGATCTGGGACCAGTACAACGTTCATGCCCCGATCTGGGGGCCGGTTTACGACACGACGACTGCCGAAGTGATGGAGCCGGGTGTCTCCACTTGCGACATCTCGCGGTTGATGGAGCCGCGGATCGAGCCGGAAATCGTGTTTCGTATAGCTTCTCCGCTCCCGGCTGGTGCCGGAGAGGCGGAGCTTCTCGCATCCATCGACGGCGTGGCGCTTGGCTTTGAACTCGTGCAATCACCTTTCCCCGGATGGCGGTTCCAGGCTGCTGACACCGTGGCCGCCTTTGCCTTGCACGGATTGCTGAGACACCGGACCTTCGTGCCGGTCACGGCGGAGAACCGGGAGGCGTGGCTGGCGCGTCTCTGCGATTTCACGCTCGAACTGTTCAGGGATGGAGAACGGATCGACGGCGGGAATTCCGAGAACGTGCTGGGCGGTCCCTTGAGCGCGTTGAAGGCGATGGTCGACGGCTTGCCCGATACGGAACTGGCGCGTGAAATCAGAGCGGGCGATGTGGTCACCACCGGGACACTGACCGGTGCCTTTCCGGTCGCGGCAGGGGAAACATGGAGCACGCGGGTGGCCGGGTTGCCGCTCGACGACATTACCCTTGCCCTGACGTGAAGGCAGTGCACGGAACCATCCGTGCCGCCGATATTTTAGGATTGAAACACCTGGCCCGGCCCCTAAACTGCGCCCGCCCCGGCGCGGCACCTGGCACGCCGCGCCGCACAGCTTTTTGCAAGGAGACGCCTTCGTGATCGAACCCGTTCGCTACTCTCTCGAGGACGGCATCGCGCTGATCGTCATCGACAATCCGCCGGTCAACGCGCTTTCCCGGGCTGTGCGCGCAGGTCTTGCAGATGCGATCGAACGGTTTGCCGCCGATGCAGGGGCCAGGGTCGCGGTGATTGCCGGCGCCGGACGCACGTTCATCGCCGGCGCTGACATTCGCGAGTTTGGCAAGCCGATGGCCGAGCCGTTTCTGCCTGACGTGATCAACAGTGTCGAGGCCTGTGCCAAGCCGGTGGTTGCCGCCCTGCACGGGACGGCGCTTGGCGGGGGGCTCGAGGTTGCGCTGGGCTGCCATGCACGTGTGGCTCTCGCATCGGCCAAGATCGGGCTGCCGGAAGTGACCCTCGGCATATTGCCCGGCGCCGGCGGGACGCAGCGGCTGCCGCGCCTGGCCGGAGCCGATGCCGCGCTCGACCTGATCACCAGCGGCCGCCATGTCGGTGCGGTCGAGGCTCTGAAGCTCGGCATCGTCGACGCCGTGGTGGATGCAGGCGATCCGCTGGAGGCGGGCAAGGCGTTTGCGCGCGACCTTGTCGCCGGCGGGAACACGGGACGGCGCAGCGGTGAGCTGGATCCGGGAGAGAAGGACACCGGGCTTTTTTCAGAGTGGCGGGCGAAGACGAAAAAGGCGGCGCGGGGGCAACTGTCGCCGATGGTTGCGATCGATGCCGTCGAGGCGGCCTTCGACCTGCCTTTCGACGAGGGGCTGGCGCGGGAGCGGGCACTCTTCACCGAACTGATGAATTCGGACCAGAGGGCCGGGCTGATCCATGCGTTTTTTGCGGAACGTGCCGTTGCGAAGGTCCCCGAAGCCCGTGGGGCGGAACCGCGGGACATTGCCTCGATCGGGGTGATCGGCGGGGGCACGATGGGCTCCGGCATCGCCGTGGCGGCTCTCAACGCGGGCCTGCCGGTGACCCTGGTCGAACGGGATGCGGCAAGCGCGGACCGGGCGCGCGGTATCGTGGCAAAGCTGCTCGACGACGGCGTGCGACGCGGCAAGCTCTCGGATGCGCGCCGCGAGCAGATCCTTGGTCGCGATTTCACGACGGCAACCGATTATGCAGCCCTTTCCGCGACCGATCTCGTGATCGAGGCGGTCTTCGAGGACATGGCCGTGAAGAAGGAGGTCTTCACGAAGCTTGATGCGGTGGCCCGTCCAGGTGCGATCCTGGCGACGAACACGTCCTATCTCGACGTTGACGAGATCGCGGCCGCGACCTCGCGGCCCCAGGATGTCATCGGGTTTCACTTTTTCTCTCCCGCCCATGTGATGCGGCTTCTGGAGGTGGTTGTCGCCAGCGAGACGGGCGCGGATGTCGTTGCAACCGGCTTCGCGCTGGCCAAGCGGCTGAAGAAGGTCGCGGTCAGGGCAGGCGTGTGCGACGGTTTCATCGGAAACCGGCTGCTCAATACCTACCGGAAGGCCGCCGACTACATGGTCGAGGATGGCGCCAGCCCCTATGAGATCGATGCGGCCCTGGTCGGTTTCGGCTTTCCCATGGGACCATTCGCGGTGGGCGATCTCGCCGGACTCGACATTGCCTGGGCAGGGCGCAAGCGCCGGGCGGCGACGCGCGATCCCCGCGAACGCGTTGTCGGGTTCGCCGATCGTCTTTGCGAACGTGGCTGGTTTGGCCAGAAGACGGGGCGCGGTTTCTATCTCTATGAGGATGGTGCGCGGCGCGGCGTTCCGGATCCGGAGGTTGAGGCCATCATCGCCGCCGAGCGCGAGGCCAAAGGCATTGCGCCGCGCAGCTTCTCCGCCGAAGAGATCGTCACACGCTATATGGCTGCGATGATCAACGAAGCTGCAAAAATCGTCGAGGAGGGCATTGCCCTGCGTCCGCTCGATGTCGATGTGACGACGATTGCCGGCTACGGCTTCCCGCGCTGGCGCGGCGGCCCGATGCACTATGCGGACCGGCAGGGCCTTGCATCCGTGCTTGCCGACCTTCGGCAGCTTCACGCGGAAGACCCGTTCTTCTGGGAGCCGGCCCCCTTGCTCGTCCGGTTGGCCGACGCCGGGGAAGGATTCTCTTCGCTGAACGGGCAGGATTGAACCGCCGCCTCGTTTTTTTTCGAAGACCTGTTGCGCTGCCAGAAGGCCCGTTTCTACAGGCGCCGAGAGCCGGAAGCTCTCGGCGCTTTTTTTTGGTATGCGAAGGAAAACGCGCGGAAAATGTTTATAATCAGCGTTTTCATTTTTTCGGACAGAAGCGTAATGATGTTGCTCATATTTCGAGTTCATGGAAATTAATTCATGATTTTCCGGCATTTGGCACGCGTAGGTTGTTGCATTGCAACATAGATATGTGGCTTTGCAGCAACGAAATCGCTTGATTTGTTTAGCATATCCTATCCAACTAAACATCGCGGTAAACATCCGAAACGGGTGGAGTCCACGCGGGAGGCGGGGGCGCGGCCGGTGACCGCAAGTTGCGGGCCCGACAGAACAGCCGCGAGACTGTGGGAGGATCACGTGAACAGATATCGGAAGACATGGGCTGCAGTCCTGTGCGGAACGATGATGAGCGGCTTTGCCGCCACGTCGGCGCAGGCGGAAGACATCACCCTGTGCTGGGCTGCCTGGGACCCGGCCAACGCGCTTGTCGAGCTGTCGAAGGATTTCACCGCTGAAACCGGCATCGGCATGAAGTTCGAGTTCGTGCCGTGGCCGAATTTTGCCGACCGCATGCTCAACGAGCTCAATTCGGGCGGCAAGCTTTGCGACCTGCTGATCGGCGACAGCCAGTGGATCGGCGGCGGCGCGGAGAACGGGCACTATGTGAAGCTCAACGACTTCTTCGAGGCCGAGAAGATCAGCATGGACGATTTCGCCCCGGCGACCGTCTATGCCTATTCGACCTGGCCGAAAGGCACGTCGAACTACTGGGCATTGCCGGCAATGGGCGATGCCAATGCCTGGTTCTATCGCAAGGACTGGTTCACGAAGCCGGAGATCCAGGAAGCATTCAAGGCCGAATACGGCCGCGACCTGGTGCCACCCAAGACCCAGAAGGAGCTGATGGAGATCGCCAGGTTCTTCCAGGGCAGGGAAATCGACGGCAAGACCCGCTACGGCATCAACATCTTCACCGAGCGCGGTTCGGAAGGCATCACCATGGGCGCGACCGGCGCGCTTTATGCATGGGGGTTCAAGTACGAGAACACGCCGGGCAAATATGACATGGAAGGTGCGGTGAACTCGCCCGAGGCGGTGGAGGCGCTGGAGTTCTACAAGGAACTCTACAAGTGCTGCACGGCGCCGGGTTACACCGACAGCTACATGCAGGAGAGCCTCGACAGCTTCAAGTCCGGCCAGGTGGCGATGGCGATGAACTGGTTCGCCTTCTTCCCCGGCCTTTACAAGGACGAGCAGGTTGGCGGCGACAAGATCGGCTTCTTCGTCAATCCCGGGCAGAATGTCGAAGCCTCGACGCTTGGCGGGCAGGGTATCTCCGTCATCTCCTATTCCGACAAGAAGGAACAGGCGCTCAAGTACATCAAGTGGTTCGCCCAGCCTGAGGTGCAGGCCAAGTGGTGGTCGCTCGGCGGCTATTCTGCCCACAACTCCGTCCTCAACGATCCCGGCTTCAAGGACAGCCAGCCGTTTGCGGCCGACTTCCTCGTGGCGATGGGGGGCGTTCAGGATTTCTGGCAGGAGCCGGCCTATGCCGAACTGCTGCTGGCCATGCAGAAGCGGCTGCATGACTACGTGGTTGCCGACCAGGGTACTGCGCAGGAAGCCCTCGACAAGCTGATCGAGGACTGGACGGAGACCTTCGAGGACGAAGGCAAACTCTGAAACACACCCCGACTGTTGCTCCCCCGCCGCCGAACCGGCAGCGGGGGAGATGCCGGAGAGAACCGGTGCGGGTTTCTGTACCCGGGTCGGGTTTGCGAACCTTCACCGAGATCCGGCTGGTCCGCGTCTAGCGGACCCTGCCCGAGCCATGCCTGCCGCCCGGCCGTCGCCCAATCGGAACCTCGTCATGTCACAGCAAGAGCTCAGCAGCAGCGTCGCCGAACAGGTGGCCAGCCGGACGCCGTCCGGCATTGCGCGAAAGGTGCGCGGCCTGTCGGACCGGGCAATCGCCTGGATCTTCATCGCGCCCACCATCGTGCTTCTGCTTGCGATCAACGTGTTTCCGCTGATCTGGACCGTCTATCTGTCCTTCACGGATTTCCGCGCCAACAGGCCCAACCGGGATGTCGAATGGGTGGGTCTGCGCAACTACGAGCGCGTGCTGACCGACAGCGACATCTGGCACAACATGCTGGTGACGTCTCACTTCCTGTTCTGGACGATGTTCTTCCAGGTGCTGATCGGTTTCGGCCTCGCATGGCTGATCAACAAGAACTTCCGCGGACACGGTGTCTGGACGACGATCATCCTGCTGCCGATGATGCTGTCGCCCGCTGTTGTCGGCAATTTCTGGACCTTCCTCTACCAGCCGCAGATCGGCCTCTTCAATTACGTGGTGAGCTTCTTCACCGGTGCGGACCCCTCCTCGTTCCAGATGATCGGCAGCGTCGACCTGGCGCCCTGGGCGATCGTCATCGTCGATACGTGGATGTGGACGCCCTACACGATGCTGATCTGCCTCGCCGGGCTCCGCTCCATTCCCGACTACATCTATGAGGCGGCGGAAGTCGACCGGGCCGGGCCTTTCCGCACCTTCTGGTCGATCACGCTGCCGATGGTAATGCCGTTCCTGATGCTGGCGGTTCTTTTCCGCGCCATCGAGAACTTCAAGATGTTCGACCTCGTCGTCGAGTTGACGTCCGGCGGACCTGGATCGGTGACGGAACTCGCGTCGATCAACCTGAAGCGTGAAGCCTTCGAGAAGTGGCGCACGGGCCTTTCGTCGGCCTTCGCCATCATCCTGTTCGTGACGGTGTTCGGCGCGGCCAACATCTACGTCAAGGCGCTCAACACGGTGAAGAGCAGATGAGCACGACAACCGCCCACTCCGTCGTCGCTCCGGGGCGCCGGACACGATTTTTCGCCGGCCTTCTGGTCGTCGTCTACGCGCTCGTCACCATGGTGCCGCTCGCCTGGATCTTCCTGACGGGCTTCAAGACGCCACCCGATTCCATCTCCTACCCGCCGAAGGTGGTGTTCGAGCCGTCGCTCGAGGGCTATGTGAATCTCTTCACGACGCGCTCGCGGCAGACGCCGGAATACATGGAAAGCCTGCCGCCGCCCCAGACCTGGTATGAGGAACTGGTTCGCTCGCGGCACATGGTCATCGCCGGCCCCTCGAAGTTCGGGGAACGTTTCCTCAATTCCGTGATCATCGGTTTCGGATCGACTTTCCTGTCCGTTTTCCTGGGAACGTTGGCCGCCTACGCCTTTTCCAGATTCAAGGTGCCATTGGCCGACGATCTGCTGTTCTTCATCCTGTCGACCAGGATGATGCCGCCGATCGCCGTCGCGATCCCGATCTTCCTGATGTACCGCACGGTCGGGCTTTCCGACACGCATCTGGGCATGATCATTCTGTATACGGCGGTCAACGTGTCGCTTTCTGTCTGGCTGCTGAAGGGGTTCGTCGACGAGATCCCGAGGGAGTACGAGGAGGCGGCGTTGATCGACGGCTATACGCGCCTGCAGGCCTTCGTGAAGGTGGTGCTGCCGCAGATGGCGACGGGTATCGCGGCGACGGCGATCTTCTGCCTGATCTTCGCCTGGAACGAGTATGCCTTCGCATTGCTGCTGACGTCGGGAACGGCGCAGACGGCGCCTCCCTTCATTCCAACCATCATCGGCGAGGGCGGTCTCGACTGGCCGGCCATCGGCGCGGGCGTGACGCTGTTCCTGTTGCCGGTTCTCGTCTTCACCATCCTGCTGCGCAAGCATCTGTTGCGGGGCATCACCTTCGGAGCGGTTCGCAAATGACCGGGTCAACGGACAAGGCCGGACCGGCGGTCGCCGGCGGCGATCTCCAGGACGTGCGCGACAGGATCGCCGCACAGCGGACCCATCCGCCGGGACATGCCGCGAGGCTGGCTGCCGGGGCAACGGAACAGGGAGGCCGCCGCATCTTTCGGCGCGGTCCGTGGGAGCTGCTTGCAACGGTGCTGATCGGGCTTGGCGTGGTCATGCTGATGCAGCCGTTCGCCATGGCGCTCTTCACCTATTCCTTCATCACGATCCTGACCGGCACCGTGATGTTCATCATCGTCAGCCACTTTCCGGAATAGGACGCCATGGCGGAGATCAGGGTCGAAGCCCTCAAAAAGAATTTCGGCGAGTTCACCGCGGTGAAGGATTCCAACTTCACCGTCGCGGATGGCGAGTTCTTCGTCATGCTGGGTCCGTCGGGCTGCGGCAAGACGACGACGCTGAGAATGATCGCGGGACTGGAACTGCCGACCTCCGGGCGCATTTTCCTCGGCGGCGAGGATGTTACCTTCAACCGCGCCTCGCATCGCGACATTGCCTTCGTTTTCCAGCTCTTCGCGCTCTATCCTCACATGAACGTGCGCAAGAACATGGGGTTTCCGCTGGTTTGCCAGGGCATGCCGCGCGCCGAGATCCGGCAGCGGGTCGAGGAAACGGCGCGCCTGCTGCGGATCGATCACATTCTCGACAAGCCGGTGTCCGGCCTTGCGGGCGGCGACCGGCAGCGGGTGGCGCTGGGACGCGCCATCGTGCGCCGGCCGATGGCCTTCATGATGGACGAGCCGCTTGGCACGCTCGACAGCGAGTTTCGCGACCTGATGGTCCGGGAACTGCGCGAGTTGCACAATTCGATCGGGGCGACGACGGTCTATGTCACCCACGACCAGCTCGAAGCGATGGCCATGGCCGACAAGATTGCGGTGATGAACCATGGCGTCATCGAACAGTTCGGCCATCCCCAGGAGATCTACGATCGGCCGGCGACGATGTTCGTCGCCGATTTCATCGGTTCGCCGCCGATGAACTTCCTGACGGTCACGGGAGGCCTTGCGCCCGGCGCGCAAGAGGTGGGCCTGAAGGAGGCGCGCATCAAGGTGCCGGAACTGCGCGAGGAGGTGGTGGCGGAAACGCTCGTGCTTGGCATGCGTCCGGAGCACATCCGTCTCGACGATGCAGGCCCGTTGCGGGGCGAGGTGTTCGGCACCGAGTATCTCGGCACGACGCAGATCGTCACGCTCAACGTTGGCGACACCCAGGTCAAGGCGCGTCTGGCGGCGGATGTCACGGTGCGCGACGGCGAAACCGTCGGCCTGTCGCTCGATACTGCCAGGCTGTCGCTTTTCGACGCGACCAGCGGGCGGGCGCTGGCCAGCGCCCGCGATGACGCAGCGCTCGCCCCGCGCACCGGAACGGGAGGCTGACATGGCAACAGTGACCCTGTCGGGCATCAGCAAGCAGTTTGGCCGGACGCGGGCGGTCGATGACCTCTCGCTCAGCATCGCCTCCGGGGAATTCGTGGTGCTGCTTGGTCCCACGGGCGCGGGCAAGACGACGACATTGCGGCTCATCGCCGGGCTCGAGGCTCCGGATGGCGGGCGTGTGACGATAGACGGCGCCGACGTGACCGCGACGCCGCCGGCGGGACGGGACGTCGCTTTTGTCTTCCAGCAATACTCGCTCTATCCGCATCTGAGCGTCTTCGACAACCTCGCCTTCCCGCTGCGCTCGCCGGCGCGCCGGGTTCCCGAGGACGAGATCCGCCGGACGGTCGAGGAGGTTGCCGCGATGCTGCGCATCGGCCATAAACTCCAGAACCGCTCGACGCAACTCTCCGGCGGCGAGATGCAGCGTGTCGCCATCGGCCGGGCGCTGGTGCGCCAGCCGTCGATCTATCTGATGGACGAGCCGCTGTCCTCGCTCGATGCGAAATTGCGTGCGGACTTGCGCCTGGAACTGAAGCGGATCCAGCGCGAACTGGATGCCACCATCCTCTATGTCACGCACGACCAGATCGAGGCGATGACCATGGCGGATCGCATCGGCATCCTGTCGGAGGGGCGGCTGGTACAGATCGGCACGCCCCGGGAGATCTATGAGGATCCGGACAATGTCTATGTGGCGGCCCGGCTCGGTCAGCCGTCGATCAATGTCCTGCCGGTGGGCATCCTGCCGGCGCCGGACGTGCCGGCGAACGCGTTCTCGATCGGTGCGCGCACGGAACATTTGCGCATCGCGAAGGCGGATGCCACAAGCGCCAACGCGCGGCTCGACTGGGTCGAGCATCTCGGCGACCAGAACCACCTGCATATCCGTATCGGCGATTTCCGGCTGACGACGCTGGCCGATCCGGCAAGCGACCTGGCCTCGGGCGAAGCGATCCGGGTGGAAGCGGACGCGGCGCTTTACTTTGACGAAGACGGGAAACGGATCAGATAGATGAGTGATATCGACAAGCAGGTCGGGCCAACCGTCGAAGCCGTGGCGCGGGCGATCATCGCGCATGCGGACGAATTGACCGAGCTCGATTCGGCGATCGGTGACGGCGACCACGGGCACAACATGAAGCGCGGAATGCAGGCCGTGCTGGATGACCTCGAGGCGCTTGCCGCCAAACCCTGGGACGAGGCGCTGAAGGCGGCCGGAATGCAACTCGTGATGAAGGTTGGCGGAGCGTCGGGCCCGCTCTACGGAACGCTGTTCATGACGCTCGGCAAGACACTGGACATGCCGCCGACGCGCGCCGGCCTTGGCGCAGCCGTCGAGGCGGCCATCGAGGCGGTGATGGCGCGGGGCAAGGCGCATGCCGGGCAGAAGACGATGCTCGACGTCCTGGTGCCGACGGCTGCCGCCCTCAAGGAAGGCAAGGAGCCAGGGGAGATCGCTGCGGCGGCCGCCGCCGCTTGCGCGGGAACCCGCGACATGCTGGCAACGAAGGGGCGGGCGTCCTTTCTCGGCGAACGGTCGATCGGTCACATCGACCCGGGCGCCCGTTCGAGCCAGATCATCATCGAGGCGATTGCCGCCCGTTTTGGAGATGTGAAATGAGCAATGTCGGCATCGCGATCGTGTCGCACTCGCCGCTGGTTGCGGAAGGTACTGCGGACATGGTCCGGCAGATGGTCGGCGACGAAGTCCCGCTCGCCTGGTGTGGCGGAGATCCGGACGGGGGGCTCGGCACCAGCGTCGAGGCGATCCTGAAGGCGATCGACGCGGCCTGGTCGGAAGCGGGTGTCGCGCTTCTTGTCGACCTCGGCGGAGCGGAGACCAATTCTGAAATGGCTGTCGAGATGCTTCCGGCGGAACGGGCCGGCAAGGTGGTCGTGTGCAACGCCCCGATCGTGGAAGGCGCGGTGATCGCCGCCACGGAAGCCTCGGGAGGTGCCTCGCTCGACGAGGTGCGGCGTACTGCCGAGGAACTCTCGGCTCTATGAGGACGAATGACATGAATGACGTGGTGCTGACGGCCAATGTGCTGCTGGAGCACGAGGTGGGGCTGCATGCGCGGCCCTCGGTGAAGTTGACCAAGCTGGCCAAGACCTTCAGCGCGGCGATCGAGGTCAGTCCTGACCCCGACGGCCCCTGGGTGGATGCCAAGAGCATCGTCAAGGTGATGGCCACGCGTGCACCGAAGGGCACGGTCCTGCATTTCCGCGCAAGCGGCGAGGCGGCGCAGGCCGCGCTCGATGCGCTGGTGAAGCTGGTCGAGGACGACTTCGAGACCGGCGCGGGCGGTACGGATTGACGGCAATGGTGCAGACCGGGCGGCAAGCCGAAAAGCGAAAGGGACGAGCAGCCTCGCCGGGACTGGCCAGCGGACCAGTCGTGCCGATTGAGGACGTCGCCCCCCGGACCGAGGCAATGACAGCTGTCGCGGCCGACCCGGCCGCAGAACTTGCAAGTTTGGCGCAGGCTCTTGAGGGGGCATCCTCGCAACTGGCGGCCCTTATCGACCGTGTCGATGCGGACGCGGCCGAGATGCTCGAATTCCAGCTGGCCATGATCGAAGACGAGGAGTTGTCGGCTCCGGCCGTCGCGGCGATCACGGACGGAGCGGCAGCTCCGGTGGCCTTCGCGGCCGCGCTGGATGCCGCCATTGCCGGTTATCTGGCATCTGATGACGACTATTTTCGCGCGCGTTCCGCGGATCTCTCCGACATCCGCGACCGGGTGCTTCGCCTGCTTGCGGACCCCGGCATGGCGGAGAGACGGGAGAGCCCGAAAGGCGCCATCCTTGTGGGTGTCGACATCACGCCGAGCCGGTTTCTGGAAGTCGACTGGAGCGCGGGAGGGGCTATCGCCCTTGCCGAAGGGAGTCCTTCGAGCCATGTCGCGATGCTGGCGCGCGCGCGGGGCGTGCCGATGGTTACGGGTCTCGGGGTGCTTGATATCGACGAGCGTGCCGTGGCCATTGTCGATGGCGAGACGGGAACCGTCTGGTTCGACCCGGATGCGGCGATGCAGGCAGAGCACGAGGCGTTGCGGGCCCGGCGCGCGCACGAGGCCGACGCCGCACGTGCCTATCTCGACAAGCCGGCGCGCACCGCCTGCGGCGAGGCCGTGTCCGTGATGGTGAATATCGCCGAGCCCGATGAGGTGGACGGGATCGACCCCGCGCATTGCGACGGTGTCGGTCTCATGCGGACCGAGTTCCTGTTCCACGGACCGGGCGGCCTGCCGGACGAAGAGACGCAGTATCGTGCCTATCGCAAGGTTCTGGAATGGGCTGGCGGGCGCAGCGTTACCATCCGCACCCTGGATGCCGGTGGCGACAAACCGGTGCCGGGACTGACCATCGCCGAAGCCAATCCGTTTCTCGGGTGTCGCGGCATTCGCCTGTCGCTGCTGAGACCCGGCGTCTTCCGTGTCCAGTTGCGGGCCCTTGCAAGGGCGGCGGTGCACGGAAACCTCCAGGTCATGTTGCCGATGGTCAGCCGGCCGGAGGAGGTCGGACGTGCCGGAGAACTGTTCGATGCCTGTATCGCGGAGCTGCGCGCGGAAGGTGTCGAGGCGGTGAGGCGTCCGCCGCTGGGCATCATGGTCGAGGTGCCGTGCGTGGCGATCACGCCGGAGCGGTTTCTCGCCGCGGACTTCTTCTCCATCGGGTCGAATGACCTGACGCAATATGTGATGGCGGCAGGGCGCGACTCTGCCGAGGTGGCGGAAATCGGCAGGGCCGACGATCCGGCCGTGCTGGCGCTTGTCGAGGCAACCGTGCGGGCGGGAGAGGCGGCGGAGCGGTCGGTCAGCCTGTGCGGCGATGCCGGCAGCGACCTCGACGTCTTGCCGAAGCTGCTCGCCCGGGGGGTGCGGCGGGTATCGATCGCACCGGCCGCACTGGCCCGGGTAAAGGCTTCGATCGCGGCGATGCGGCTCGATACCGATGGCTAGGGAACCCGTCAAGGAGACGCCCGAAAGCGCACAGATGGTGGCTGTCTACAAGGGTGTTCTGCAGAAGGTGCTGGACAAGCGTCCTTCGGGTACACGCCAACGGGTTGCTGCCGCCCTTGGCAAGAACCGGAGCTTTGTTTCGCAGATCTCCAACCCGGCCTATTCGACGCCGATTCCGGCCACGCATGTCGAGCAGATTATGGAGATCTGCCACTTTTCGCCGAAGGAACGGGAGGCTTTCATCGAGGCCTATGCGCTTGCGCATCCCCGGCACCAGGGACTGGTCGACAAGGGACCGAAAGTGCGCGCGCGGACGCTGTTCCTGCCCGACCTTGGCGACATGGAGCGCAACCGCAAGCTCGACATTCTCATCGACGACTTCATCCGCAACCTGTCCGATCTTGTCGACGACGACAGCGGGTAGCGGTGCCTTTTTTGGTTTGGGAGGACTGAATGAAAAAGCTGATCAATTCCGTCGACACCGTCCTGAGCGACAGCCTTCACGGCTTCTGCCGCGCGCACGGGGACATTCTTGTCGCCGGCGACGACCTGAAATTCGTTCGGCGCAAGGACCTCAAGCAGGGCAAGGTGGCCCTGATTTCCGGAGGGGGTTCCGGCCACGAGCCGCTGCATGGCGGTTTTGTCGGCCACGGAATGCTTGATGCTGCGTGTCCGGGGCAGGTTTTCACCTCGCCGACGCCCGATCAGATGATCGCCGCCGTCGAGGCGGTCGATACAGGCGCGGGGGCCCTCTTCATCGTCAAGAACTATGAGGGCGACGTGATGAATTTCGAGATGGCGGCCGAGATGGCCGTCGGCGAGGTTGCCACTGTCCTGACCAACGATGACGTTGCCGTGGAGGATTCTCTTTATACGACCGGACGGCGAGGGGTCGCGGGGACGCTGGTCGTCGAGAAGATCGTCGGCGCTGCCGCCGAGGCCGGCGGCGATCTGGCGAGCCTCAAGGCGCTTGGCGACAAGGTGAATGCCCGGACCCGTTCGATGGGCGTGGCTTTGACCAGTTGCACCGTCCCGGCCGCCGGCAAGCCGATGTTCGAGATCGGCGACGGCGAGATGGAGATGGGCGTCGGCATACACGGCGAGCCCGGACGGCGCCGCGTGCAACTGGCGACGGCGGAGGAGATCGCCGCCGAGATGACCGGGGCGATCCTGCGGGACCTCGGGGAGGCCGCCTCCGGCGAGGTGCTTCTCTTCGTCAACGGCTTTGGCGCGACGCCGGCGATGGAGCTCTATCTGATGTATGGCGAGGCGGTGAAGAGCGTGGAGGCGGCCGGGCTCTCCATCGCACGGTCCCTTGTCGGGAACTATGTGACGGCGCTGGACATGGCCGGATGCTCGATCACCGTGACGGTGCTCGACGAGGAGATGAAACGGTTCTGGGACGCGTCGGTTCACACCGCGGCGTTGCGTTGGGGGATGTAGGAGCAGGGAACGCCCGATCGGACGGTGTTCGGGCAGCGACAGGGAGGAGACAGTCATGAAGACGATGAAGGGGCCGGGGATTTTCCTGGCGCAGTTCGCGGGCGATGCAGCGCCGTTCAATTCGCTGCCGTCTATTGCCGCCTGGGCGGCGTCGCTTGGCTATACCGGTGTCCAGATCCCGACCTGGGACGGGCGGCTGTTCGATCTCGACAAGGCGGCGGACAGCCAGGATTATTGCGACGAGATTGCGGGCATCTGCCGCGAGGCGGGGGTCGAGATCACGGAACTCTCGACCCATTTGCAAGGTCAGCTGGTTGCCGTCAATCCGGCCTATGACGCGGCCTTTGACGGGTTCGCCGCTCCGCATGTGCGCGGCAATCCGAGGGCGCGACAGGAATGGGCCGTCGACCAGATGATGAAGGCGGCGAAGGCTTCGCGCCGGTTCGGGCTGGACGCCAGCGTTTCCTTCCCGGGCGCGCTTGCCTGGCCCTATGTCTATCCCTGGCCGCAGCGACCGGCCGGGCTCATCGATACGGCCTTCGACGAGCTTGCAAGGCGCTGGCGTCCCATCCTCGATGCCTATGACGAGGTCGGCGTCGACGTCTGCTACGAGATCCATCCGGGCGAGGACATTTTTGATGGCGCGACCTTCGAGATGTTCCTCGAGAAGGTTGGAAATCATCCGCGCTGCTGCATCAATTACGATCCTTCGCATTTCGTGCTGCAGCAGCTCGACTATCTGGCCTTCATCGATATCTACCACGAGCGGATCAAGGCGTTTCACGTCAAGGACGCGGAATTCAATCCGGACGGGCGGCAGGGTGTCTATTCCGGCTACCAACCCTGGGTGAGCCGTGCCGCGCGCTTCCGCTCTCTGGGCGACGGTCAGGTCGATTTCGCCAGCATCTTCTCCAGGCTCGCCGCGCATGACTACGGGTCCTGGGCAGTGCTCGAATGGGAGTGCTGTCTCAAGCATCCCGAAGACGGGGCGGCGGAGGGCGCGCCCTTCATCGCCCAGCACATCATCCGCGTGACGGAAAAGGCTTTCGACGACTTCGCCGGGAGCGGTGCGGACGAGACGGCGAACCGCAAGATGCTCGGCATCGACTGAGGTTTTGACAAGAAATCGGCACTGGGAGGGACGCAAGATGGCGATTGAAGGGGGAAAGGACGACGCGGCCGGCGGGCGTATCCGGCTCGGCATGGTCGGTGGGGGCGAGGGCGCTTTCATCGGCGGTGTGCACCGCATCGCGGCACGTCTTGACGGGGAGTTCGAGCTGGTTGCCGGCGCGTTGTCATCGGATCCCGACCGGGCGCGGGCGTCGGGTGCTGCCCTCGGCCTGACGCCGGAGCGCAGCTATGCCTCCTTTGCCGAAATGGCGAAACGCGAGGCCCGTCTCAAGAACGGCATCGAGGCGGTCGCGATCGTCACGCCCAACCACATGCACTATCCGGCAGCACGCGAATTCCTCAAGCGCGGCATCCATGTCATCTGCGACAAGCCGCTGACGTCGACGCTGCCGGATGCCAGGAAGCTCGCGGCATTGGCGGAAAAGTCGGGGGCGGTCTTTGTGCTCACGCACAACTACACCGGCTATCCGATGGTCCGGCAGGCGCGCGAGATGATCGCCTCCGGCATGCTCGGCGCCTTGCGCGTCGTGCAGGCAGAGTATCCGCAGGACTGGCTGACGGAGCGGCTTGAGGCGAGCGGCCAGAAGCAGGCGGACTGGCGCACGGATCCGGCGCGCTCCGGTGCCGGCGGCTGCGTCGGCGACATCGGCACCCATGCCTACAATCTCGCCTGCTTCGTTACCGGGCTCGCCGCCGAGGAACTCGCCGCCGACCTGACCACTTTCGTCGATGGCCGCAAGCTCGATGACAACGTCCATGTGATGCTGCGGTTTTCGGGCGGAGCACGTGGCATGCTGTGGGCGAGCCAGGTGGCGCCGGGCAACGAGAACGGGCTCCGCCTCAGGGTCTATGGTGAAAAGGGTGGTCTCGAGTGGGAGCAGGAACAGCCCAATCACCTCTGGTACACGCCTTTTGGCGAGGAAAAGCGCCTGATCACTCGGGGCGGGGCAGGTGCCGGCGCGGCCGCGGCGCGGGTCAGCCGGATCCCGCCCGGCCATCCGGAAGGCTATCTGGAAGGTTTCGCAAACATCTACCAGGAGGCGGCACGGGCGATCCGCGCGGCACGCGGGGGAACCCGACCGGACCCGGATGTCCTCTATCCGACCGTCTCGGACGGGCTCGCGGGCATGGCCTTCATCGACGCCTGCGTGCGGTCGTCGGCGCGTAACGGACAATGGGTCCGTCTTTGAACAGCCGACCTGCCGGGGCGGGCGCCAACCGGACGGGAAATGCCCGGTGCTGGCGTTTTCCGCGCGAGAGTCCTATGTGAGATGGCGCATGGCCATGAGGTCATGAGCCTGCGCCCTCAAAACCGGATCTCAGCGCCCGCCCATGGATTCCCTTACCCAGTTCGTTCTCGGCGCGGCGGTCTCTACCGCCTTGCTCGGCAAGACGCTCGGCCCGCGGCGGGCCGCGCTCGTTGGCGGTGTCCTGGGCACATTGCCGGACCTCGACGTCTTCCTTCCCTTTGACGATCCGGTCGACAGTTTCGTCCTGCATCGCGGCGCGACCCATTCGCTCTTCATTCAGGCTCTTGCCACCCCTGTCCTTGGCGAGGTGCTGGTGCGTGTGTTCAAGCCGCTGCGCGACAAGCGTCTGCTGGTGTGGCTGACGGTCTATCTGTGTCTTGCCACCCATGCCCTCATCGATGCGATGACGGTCTATGGAACGCGGCTGTTCTGGCCGCTGTCGCCCGATCCGGTCGGGGTCGGCTCCGTCTTCATCATCGACCCCCTCTACACGTTGCCTTTGCTGGTGGTGGCCGTCTGGGCGCTTTTCCGCAGGACCTGGTCGCGGAGGTTTGCCCGCGCCACCATGGCCGCCCTTGTCGTGAGTACCGGGTATCTCGCGCTGTCCGTCCTCTTGCAGGCGCACATGGAAAGCCGGGCGCGCGTCATCTTCGCAAATGCGGGGCTCGCGCCCGACCGGGTCTTCGCGATCGCGGCTCCCCTCAACACGGTTTTGTGGAAGGTGATCGGCCTGGAAAACGGTCGCTATCACAATCTCTATCTGTCGCTTCTGGATGGCGATACGCCCCCGGTGATCTACACGCATGACCGGGGCGGCGACATGCTGGGATGTCTTCAGGGAAATCCCGCCTTCGCCAAACTCGACTGGTTCAGCCGTGGTTATGTCCGCGCGGAACATGTGGGGGACCGCATCGTGGTGTCGGACCTGCGGATGGGACTGACGCCGGCCTATGCCTTTCGCTTCGCCATTGCCGAGCGCAACGGCACCGGTTTTCAGCCGATACCGCCGGAACGCGACATGACCCACCGGCGGACGAGCGAAGGCGATGCCGACTGGCTGCTGACGCGTGTCGGCGGACAGCCGTCGGTGCGGCGTGCGGAAGCGGATGCAGCCGGAGCGTTGCCCGTCGTGCCTGCGGACCGTGCCTGCTGAATTGCATTTTGCCGTAACGGCAGCACGCCTGTTGCCGGGTTTTGCCGTTGAAACGGCGTTGTTGCGGATGTAACCGGGTAGGACCACAAGAAACCGCGCCCGGTGGAGACGCGGTTCGCCCCCGGGAAGGACGCCAGACCATGCAGGCTTGCGAGATCGACGACGCCGGTGGCGTCGACAGTGCGTATGCGTGGATGCGCCTCGGCCTGTCGATGCTGCTCGCCACGATCGGCGGTGCCGGCATGTGGTCGGTGATCGTCGTTTTGCCGGCGGTGGAACGGGAGTTCGGTGTCGACCGGGCGGACGCCTCGCTGCCCTATACAGCCACCATGGTCGGTTTCGCGCTCGGCAACCTGTTGATCGGCAGGTTCGTCGACCGCTTCGGCGTGACCGGGCCTCTGGCCATCGCATCGCTGGCGCTGGGCTCGGGGTTTCTGCTGGCGTCCCAGGCCGGCTCGATCTGGATTTTCACCCTGTTGCAGGGTGCGCTGATCGGCTTTGGTTCGGCGGCGACGTTCGGACCGTTGCTTGCGGATGTTTCCCACTGGTTCGACAAGCGGCGTGGCCTGGCGATGGCCGCGACAGCTTCGGGAAACTACCTCGCGGGCGCGATCTGGCCGCTGGTATTGCAGGCCGCGATGGCTGAACACGGTTGGCGCGGCGCCTATGTCCTGGCCGGCATGGTCTGCCTCGCGGTGCTGGTGCCGCTTGCCTTCCTTCTGCGCCGGCCATCGCCTCATTTGGCGCGCCAGGGCGGCCCGGTGCCCAAGGCGCCGCCGCCGCCGAAGCGGTCGACTTCGCTCTCACCGGGCATGCTGCAGTTCCTGCTGATCGTTGCCGGGCTTGGCTGCTGTGTTGCCATGTCGATGCCGCAGGTGCACATCGTCGCCTATTGCGTCGACCTTGGCTATGGCGTGGCACGCGGAGCGGAGATGCTGTCGCTGATGCTTGCCGGCGGTATTGCGAGCCGGTTGCTCTCGGGAATGCTGGCCGATCGTATCGGCGGGCTGCCGACCCTGTTGATCGGCGCCGTGCTGCAGTGTCTCGCGCTGTTGCTCTACCTGCCCTATGACGGGCTCGCCTCGCTCTATCTCGTGTCGCTGATCTTCGGCCTGTCACAAGGCGGCATCGTTTCGAGCTATGCGATCGTGGTGCGGGAATATCTTCCGGCGCGCGAGGCCGGGCGCCGGGTTGGTGCGGTGATCACCGCGACGATCGTCGGCATGGCACTCGGCGGCTGGATGTCGGGCTGGATCTACGATCTGACTGCGTCCTACCAGGCGGCGTTCCTGAATGGAATCGCCTGGAACCTGCTCAACATCGCGATGATCGTGCTGATCCTGTTGAAGAGCGGACGCCCCCAGGGAACCGCAGTCGCAGCCTGACGGCGCGATATTGCCCGAGGCTCCGGTTCTAGTCGGGACGTGCCCCGGCATGGACGCGCTCGACCAGTGCCAGCGCCTGTCGCCTGCAATCCTTCTCGGCCAGCCAGGCGAGAATCAGTCCTGCCGGAGCATCGCGCAAACCGTCGGGCAGGACCGACAGGTCGAACTCGCGCAATTCGCTTCCAAGCGAGACGATCAGACGGCCGTCTTCGCGTGCCATCTCCTCCGGTACCGCAAGTCGATGTTCTCCGGCTGGCCACGCAATCCCTTCGTGGCGGCCCGCGGCGCTTCGCAGGGCGATGGATGCGGGACTGTCGGCGTTGCGACGCCAAAGGGTCAGCTTGCCGGCACGCGTGCAGCGCGGGCCTGAACTGTCGGCGCTGACATCCCAGACCCCGGGGGACGGGGGAATGTCGCCGGCGCCGGTTCGGGCCGCGCCAAGGACTGTGGATCTGGCTTCCGGCGAGCCGATCAGTCGCTTCAGAACTCCCCAGTCGGTATCCCCGCCTGCGGTCGCGGAAGCGTTCTCTCGGGGGATCGGACCTTCATGGGCTCCGTCAAGGTTCGTCACGCGACCGCTGCGCTCGATCAGCGTCAGTCTTGCGCCCTCCGGAAGTGAGAGGTCGTCGTCGGTCGTGATCTCCGTTCCAGGGGCATAGAGGGCGGGTGCCCCTGTCGCTGCAATGACGACGTAGTCGGCCAGGGCCGTGGCCGGAGAGATCGCGATCGCCGCGGCAATGAGGAGGTATGTGGCTCGCATGGCGGTCATGTCCCGTTCCAGTGTCGCTCACCCTCCTGCCACAGGTGGTGTCTATTTGCCCTCAAGCACCAGTGTCGCCCCGCGCTCGCCATCGTGCAAGCGCTTCACGTGCAGACGCGCGAGCGGATCGTCGGGACGCTGACGCAGCACGGCCTCGAAGGCGGCGAGGGCGGTCGGGTCGCCCGCGGCCATCAGTTGGTAGGCGTTCCGGTAGCTGTCAACTGAGGCGCCGTCTTCTGCATCTTCATCGGGACCGAGAGGTACGTGGCAGGGCAACGGGGTCGAGCGGCCCTTGAGGACGAGTTCTGCTGCCGGCCGGACCGGATGGCCGGTATTGCCGGCGGCCACCGTTTCGCTCATCAGGACGCGCGTGCCGAGAAAGCGGTTGGCACCTTCAAGCCTGGCTGCGGTGTTCACCGTATCGCCGATGCCGGTGTAGTCGAAGAAGCGGCTGCCGCCGAAATTGCCGATCACCGCTTCCCCGCAATGCAGGCCGATCCGGGTCGCGCCGAGGGAGAGGCCGCGCGCCGCCATCTGCTGCCGGTAGCCTTGGGCGAAGGTGTCCAGGGCAAGCGACAAGGCAACGGCATGGGTCTCCTGCTCGGGGTCATCGTCAGGCGCTCCGAAGAAGCCGACGACAGCATCGCCAATGATCTTGTCGATGGTCGCACCGTGTTCCGTCATCAGACGACACATCTCGTCGAGATAGGGGTTGAGGATGTCGGCCAACTCGCCCGGGGGGAGCTTCTCCGACAGGCTGGTGAAACCTTCCAGGTCGGTGAAGATGTAGGTTACGCGCCGTTTTTCGCCGCCAAGCGCCAGTGCAAGACGGCCGCTCGCGATCCGGGCAACGACCGGGGGGCTGACATAGCGGGAAAACGCCAACCGCAGGAAAGCGCGCTCGGAGCGTTCGGCCTGCCAGCGCGACACGGACATGAGAGCGGCGGCGGCGAGCGCCGCAAGCGGCGGAGCCACCAGCGGAGGAAGAAGAGAGCCCGTGCCGACAAGCCACAGGCAGGTTCCGGCCCAGGCGGCAAGGGCAAGGGCGAGACAAAGGGTCAGCCACCGTGGCGGCCAGGGCAACAGGAAGAGACAAGCGGCAAAGAGGGCGGCGATCCCGGTGATCGCGATGCGCATCGCGGGTGGCGCCACCGGCAGCGACAGCCCGGCCAGTTGCTGGGCAAGGATGTGGGCATGAATGATGACCCCCGGTATCGTTCCGGCTTCACTGCCTTGCCCGGTGACGAACGGTGTCGGATGCCGGTCGATCGTTGGCAGGTCGGTGCCGACCAGGACGTATTTGCCCGAAAGCCAGTCATCTGGCAGCAGCGAGACGACATGCGCGGGGTAGACGGAGAAGGGGACGGCAGGGGCGTCCGGTTCCGCTGCCTGCCTTGCCGAGTAGAGAATGCGGCTGGATCCGGCTGTGTTGTCAGGCGTGATGCCGGCGGCACCGGCGATGCTTGTGGCAAAGGTCGGATGTCGTGTGCCGCCGTTGTCCCCCGGTTTCGGCAAATGACGGACCACACCGTCGATCTCGTCGCGCCCGAGTGCGATCAATCCGTGTCTGCGGGGCAGGACGTGCCGTTCGATATAGGCGCCCTGGCGTTCGGTCAGTCCGTCGGCGGAGGTGGCAAGTGCCAGTGTGATGGGCGCGCGCGCCCTGTCCATGGCGGCAAAGAAGGCAGCGTCCTTGGCCGGGTCGCTCGGCTGGTCGACGAGGATGTCAATGCCCACGGCACGGACGCCAGCGGCGTCAAGCCGGTCGATGAGGGCGGCCAGGAAACCCCGGTCGATGGGAGAGCGGTACGGGAAGGCGGCGAGCGTTTCCTCTGTCACCACCACGACCGCAATGCGTGATGCGACAGCTTCCGGCGGTGCGGGCGCCATATTGATGGCAAGGTC
Organism: Stappia sp.; assembly: GCF_048261845.1. Lineage (GTDB taxonomy): Bacteria > Pseudomonadota > Alphaproteobacteria > Rhizobiales > Stappiaceae > Stappia. The sequence continues at coordinate 152,695 of NZ_JBLXFR010000002.1, forward strand.
GCCGGCAAGAGGTTCCAGCCGTGCCGCCGCCAGCAGGGCGAAGACGGAGACGACCACCGCGACCATCAGGGCCAGCTGCCAGCGGCTGCGGGATCGCGGCGCGCTGGCGGAAGGTCCGGCGGTTGGAGCTCTCATTGCGGGGCGTCGAACCGCTTCACCCCCGAGCGTGTGCCGTCACGATAGAGCAGGTCCACGGAGACGAACCGTGTCGAGGACGGAATGGTCGCGTGAACCGTCGACCCCGGTCCGGCTTCCGGGATCGCATGGGGATTGTCGGGGTCGCAGGGACCGGTCTCGAAGGTCCGGTCCGGTGTTTCCGTGTCGATGCCGTAGCTGACTTCCTCGATGGCGCAGCGGTAGCTGATCAGGTGGGTGAAGTAGACGAGCAGCTTGCCGTCCCAGTCCCGAAAACTGAGCCAGCCGGTGGAGAGCCGCTCGAGAATGTCCTTCTGGCCGGAAACGAGTGCGTCGCCCGGGCTGAAGCTCACCTTGAACGGACCCTGTCGCTCGCCGCGGATGTCTTGATAGCTTACCTCGATCTCGGTGTCGCCCGCGTTGCCCGGCAGCTCGAAGGCCGGATAGGGGATCGGCCTGCCGGTGGTCGGATCGACCGCACCGTTGACGAAACCGGTGGAGCGCTCGTCTTCGCCGGGAAGGCGGACGAAGATTTCCTGCGTCCTGTCGGCGATGGCCAGTGTCAGCATCCAGCCCTGGTTCGAGCGCATGGCGTTGAGGCGCACCGGGTTGGCCATCGCGGCCGGGTTGATGAAAGACAATGCGGCAAGGCGTGTCTTGGCATCCTCGATCTGCTCGGCCGCCACCTGCTGGTCGAGATAGAAGCGCAGGAAGCGGCCGGTCTCGACTTCCTCCATGAAGCGGCTCAAAAGGTCGTGCTCGCGTGTCTTGTCGGAGGCCGACTGCTGGCCGAGGCGCGCGATGCCGTAGTCCTGCGACAAGGCGTAGAGCGCGGGCGAGAAGTCGGGATTGGCATCAAGGAAGGCGGAAAGACGCCGAACGCGCTCGTCGCGCTCCTCCAGAAGTATTTCGGCAAACAGGGTCGTCGGATCGCTGCGCCCCTGCGAGAGGGCGCGGTAGATCTCCTGGGCGCCGCCACGCCCTTCCTGGATCTTGAGGACGGACTGGAAACGCAGGTGCGGGTCGACCTGCGGCATGCCGAAGGCGAAGTATTTCAGATAGTCCTGACGGGCGCCGGGATAGTCGCCCCGGATCTCGCGCAATCGGGCGTTGGAGTAGAATTCATGCGGCTGGGTCGGGTTCTCGACGATCAGCGAGCGGCTGGCAAGCTGGGCGAAGAGGCGCTCGACGTCGGCACCTCCCGCGCCGTTGCGGGCATCCTCGAGCCGTGTCCTGGCGAGCGTGGCGAAGGCGCCGTCCGGGTAGCGGTCGAGATAGGTCTGGATCTGGTCGGTAGAACCGCTGTCCTTGACGTCGTTCCAGAGCTGGAGCTCGAGTTGTACCGTCGACGAGCCGGCTGTGCCGGTGGCGCTGGCGAGCGCGGCGGATGCATCGGGGAGGAACGTGATCTCGGCGGTCAGCGACGAATGATCCCAGGGCACCTGTTCGCCGCCGGTCTCCGCGACGACGCGCCGGCGAACGGCCTTGAAGACTGCTTCGATGCTGCGGCCGGGCACGAGAAGCTCGGCGGCGATGGCCGAGGTGTAGGGGCTGTTGAGCCCGGCCCCGTCGGCCGCCGTGCTGCCGGGTGCGGTGGCAAACGAGATGAAGCTGCCGCGCGGGGTGCTTTGCAGAAGGGCAAACCCGTTGCCGCCCGTTCCGGCGGACCGGCTGAGCGCTGTGTTGCGGCAGGCATCGAGGATGACGATATTGGCCCCCTTGTGGGCCTTTTCCACAGCGGACAGCACCCAGTCGACCGCCAGGGCCTCGAATTCCGCATCGACCTCGTCACGCAGGTCCGCACCGATCGGGGCGAGATAGTTGCGCCCCCCCGCCTGGAAACCGTGTCCGGAATAGTAGACGGCCGCGATCGACCCTTCACCGGCCTTGGAAAGCGTGTCGGTGAAGTCGCGCACGGCGCGCTTCATGCCGCGCAGGTCTGCATCAAGCACTGTGTCGACGGTGAACCCCGCCTGGCGCAGCGTGTCAGCGATGAGGGCGGCGTCGTTGGTCGGGTTCTTGAGCGCCGACAGGGCATCGCCGGAATAGCCACCGTTGCCGATAACCAGGGCGAGCCGCTCGGCCGCCCGGACCTTGTCGGCAAGCGGGATCGCCAGAATGACGAAGATCGCGGCGAGCAGGAGAGACAGGCTGCTCTTGCCTGTCTTGTGGCGGCGGTGCGTCCATCTCATCCGGCATGTTTCCTTGTCTTGCTGTGCTCGACCCGTGACGGGAATTCCAGCCGATCCGGCACCGGGCGTCAATTGCTGCTTTCGAAAAGCACGACCTCTTGCCCTGCCGTTGGCGATCTCGCAGGATCGTGGTTCTGCGAAAGAGAGGGTTTTGCATGACGTTGCGAGTAGGATTTTCAGGCTTTGGAGCCGCAGGCCGGTTTCTCCATGCACCGCTGGTGGAAGCCGCCGGAATGGAGGTCGCGGCGGTCGCGACGTCGCGTGTCGACGAGGTTTCGGCGCTTCACCCTGGCGCGCGCGTCGTTTCCGGTTTCGATGCGTTGCTCGATGTCGCGGATCTGGACCTGATCGTGGTGGTGACCCCGAACGCGCTTCATGTGTCGCAAGTCCAGGCAGCGCTGGAGGCTGGGCGTCATGTGGTCGTCGACAAGCCGGCGACGCCGACGCGGGCCGAAGGCGAAGTCCTGGCCGACCTTGCCGAGGCGCGGGGGCTGAAGCTTGCCGTCTATCACAATCGCCGTTGGGACAGCGATTTCCTGACCGCGCGCCGTGTGCTGGACGAGGGGAGCCTGGGGGAGTTGCGCGGGCTTCGCATGCACTGGGACCGCTTCCGTCCGCAGGTGCTCGATCGCTGGCGCGACCGGCCGGCCGTGGCGTCCGGCAATCTCTACGATCTGGGATCGCACCTGATCGACCAGGCACTTCTGCTTGCCGGGATGCCGGACTGGCTGCAGGCGGATGTCTTTGCGCAGCGTCCTGGCGGTGTCACCGATGACGGGTTCGAGATCCTCATGGCCAAGGGCGACTTGCGCATTTCCTTGGGGGTGACGCTGATCGGCGCCACGCCGCGTGACCGTTTCCGGATGGAGGGGTTGACTGGCGCCTACCGCAAGAGCGGGCTCGACATTCAGGAAGACCAGCTGCGTGCCGGTGTTTCACCGCTTGACCCTGCATTTGGCATCGAACCGGAAAGCCAGTGGGGCGAGATCGTCGACGCGGAGGGACGACGCAGCGCGGTTCGCCCTGAGCCCGGACGCTGGCTGTCCTTCTATGAGGCGATGCGTGATGCGATCACGGGCGGTGGTGAAGTTCCCGTCAGCATGCGGTCCGCCGCAAGGACCATCGGCGTGATCGAGGCCGCGCATGCCGCCGCGCGAGAGGGACGGAGGATCGCGCTGGACGCCGAGGGGCGCTGGCGATGAAGGACGACACCCCTTCGCCGCGCTTTTCTCACCCCTACCTTGCCGGATCGGACTTCCATGCCTTTGCCCATCGTGGCGGCGGGCTGGAAAATCCGGAAAACAGCCGACAGGCGTTCGCTGCGGTCGCCGCGATGGGCTACCGCTATATCGAGATCGATGTTCAGGCCTCGCGCGATGAAACGGTTTTCGTTTTCCACGACGACACTCTGGAGCGGACGACGGACGGCGTTGGCATTGTCGCCGAAAAGACGATGGCGGACCTTGGCGGTGTCCACATGGCGGGCGGGGAGACCATGGTGACGCTTGCGGAGGCGCTGGAGAGTTTTCCGGCCATGTGTTTCAACATCGACATCAAGACCGACCACGCCCTCGAGCCGACGCTCGAGCTCATCGCACGGATGAACTGTCTGGATCGTGTCTGTGTTGCCTCCTTCTCGGATGCGCGTCTTGCGGCGGCGCGCAGGCGTTTCGGTCAGGCTCTCTGCCTGAGTTCGGGCCCGCGCAGCGTCGCCGCCCTCCGGTTCGGCGCCTGGGGGTTTCCGGTGGCGTTGCCTGATGTGGCCTGCGCGCAGATCCCCCTTGCGCAGTACGGCATTCCGCTGGCGACAGCCGGCTTTGTGCGTCATTGCAATGCCAAGGGAGTGGCCGTTCATGTCTGGACCATCGATGAGGAGGTCGAAATGCGGCGCCTGATCCGGCTGGGCGTCAACGGGATCGTCACCGACCGGCCTTCGCTTCTGCGCCGGGTGGCGATCGAGGAGGGCGTCTGGCCCGTCGGCGCGGGTGCTTGATTCCGCGCGCCGGGTCACCGATATCTGGCCCGCCCGGTTCGCCATCGCGGGCAAAACCGGCGGCGGACAAGGTGACATGACGATCAGCACAGCGAGTAAACGGGGTTTGCAACGACAATGAGCACTGAGCAGAAGACCGCCGACGCGAATGGCGCCGCTCCGCAAAGCCATGCCTTCCAGGCCGAGGTTGCCCGCCTGCTGCACCTGATGGTGCACTCGGTCTACTCCAACAAGGATATTTTCCTGCGGGAACTGGTCTCGAACGCGGCCGACGCGTGCGAGCGCCTTCGCCACGCGGCGTTGACGGACCCCGATCTCACGCGAGACGATCCGGATTTCGCGATCCGTCTGTCTGCAGACAAGGGAGCCGGGCGGCTGGTGGTTTCCGACAATGGCATCGGGATGACACGCGAGGAGATGATCGAGAACCTCGGCACCATTGCGCGGTCCGGCACCCGGGCGTTCATGGACAAGCTTGGCGAGGCAAGGGACGGATCGGCGCTGATCGGCCAGTTCGGCGTCGGCTTCTACTCGGCCTTCATGGTTGCCGACCGCGTCGAGGTGACGAGCCGCGCCGCAGGCGCCCCGGATGGTTGGCGCTGGAGTTCCGACGGGCTCGGAAGTTTCACGGTCGAGCCGGTCTCGGCCGACGACGCCGACCTGCCGGCGCGCGGGACGCAGGTCGTTCTGCATCTGAAGGACGATGCCACCGAATATGCGCAGGCTGCCACGATCGAGCGCATTGTGCGGGCCTATTCCGCGCATGTGCCGGTTCCGATCCTTCTTGCCGAGGCGGCGCCGGAGGGCGATGACGCCGACGCGGGGGATGGCTCCAAGGAGCGGCAGCTGGCCGACGGCTCGGCATTGTGGACACGGCCGAAGTCGGAGGTCGGCGAAGAGGAGTATCGGGAATTCTACGGCCACGTCTCCGGCCAGTTCGATGAACCGGCGCTGACGCTGCACTACCGCGCGGAGGGGCGGCACGAATATTCGGTGCTGCTGTTTGTGCCGTCGATGAAGCCGTTCGACATGTTCGATCCCGACAGGAAGGGACGGGTGAAGCTCTATGTGCGGCGGGTCTTCATTGCCGACGATGTCGACCTGCTGCCGGCCTGGCTGCGCTTCGTGCGCGGCGTCATCGATTCCGCCGACCTGCCGCTCAACCTGTCGCGCGAGATGCTGCAGCACAATCCGGTTCTGGAATCGATCCGCAAGGGCGTGACCAACCGGATCCTGTCCGAATTGCAAAAGCTGTCGGAGAGCGACGCGGAGGCCTTTGGCAAGCTCTGGGAGACCTTCGGGCCGGTGCTGAAGGAAGGCATCTATGAGGACTTCGAGCGCAAGGAGAAGTTGCTTGGTCTGGCCCGCTTCCGGTCTTGCAAGTCGGGCGATACCGGCTGGCGTTCGCTTGCCGACTATGTCGCCGACATGCGGGAGAACCAGACGCAGATCTTCTATGCGACAGGCTCCAGCGTGGATGCGATCAAGGCAAGCCCCCAGTTGGAAGGTTTCCGGGCCCGCGGCGTCGAGGTGCTTTATCTGTCGGATCCGGTCGATGCGTTCTGGGTCCAGGTGGCGCAAGGGTTCGAGGGCAAACCCTTCCAGTCGGTGACGCAAGGGGCCGCCGCGCTCGACGCGATTCCGCTGGAGGCGGGCGAGGCGGACAAGAAGACGGATGATCCGGTCGGGGGCGAGGGTGCCGACATCGGGCTGGTTACCGCGTTCCTGAAGGAAGCACTGGGGGAACGCGTTTCGGATGTGCGCGTCTCTTCAAGATTGGCGGAAAGCCCGGTCTGCCTTGTTGCGCCCGAGAACGGTCCCGACCGGCAGCTCGAGAAGCTGATGTCGCGTCAGCAGGGCGGCGGCAAGGGCGTGTTCGCGCCGGTGCTGGAGTTCAACCCGTCTCACGTTTTGCTGAAGCGGCTCTCGGGCGCCTTGTCATCGGCGGGCGAGAAGCAGCATCTCTCCGACATGGCCTTGCTGCTGTTCGACCAGGCCCTGATCCTCGACGGCGAGGTGCCGACAGATCCGGTCGCGTTTGCACGCCGGCTCTCTGCCGTCATGGACAAGGGATTCTGACGCAGAAACTGCGGGGCCCCGTTTCCGGGGCCCTTGCCTTTTGGCGCTCTGATCAGGTCCGTTCGAGAATGACCGGCACCATCGAGGCGATCAGAAGAACAGCCATGACTATATTGAAACTCCGGGCAAGCTTCGGGTTTTCCAGAAGCGTTCCGACCGCGGCGCCAAAGGCCAGCCACGGCAGACATCCGATGGCCGCTGCAACGATGAAGACGCCGGCAAGCGTGCCAGCCTGATAAACGGCGCTCTCGCCGCCCGGTTGCATATAGGCCGTGATCGCGCCGGCCGCGACGATCCAGGCCTTCGGGTTGACCCACTGGAACAGGGCGGCGCCGATGAACCCGCCACGGCGGCCGATGTCGCGCGGGCGCAGTGCATCGCCGCTGGCAGGCGGGCCTACGGGAGCGGTCGCTATTTTCCAGGCAAGCCAGAGCAGGACGAGAACGCCGACGATCCGGATCGCGTCCATCACGTAGGCAATCGTGAAAAGCGTCCCGCCAAGACCGATGGCGAGGGCGAAGATCATTGCCGCGAAGCCGAAGACGATGCCCCAGAGTGCAGGCATGCCCCGGCGAATGCCGACACTGCTGCCGACCGCCGTCAGAAGCACGTTGTTGGGCCCGGGCGTCGCCGAAGCGACAAAGGCGAAGGTGGCGAAGGCGATCAGTTGCTCAGGTGCCATCGGGAAATCCGCTAGGAGGGGCGCCGACAGAAAGTGTCGCCGCCGTCGAGAAGATCAATGCTCCGGCGAGTCTGACGAAAAATCAGCCGGCGCGATGCTACGCCCGCCGGGGCGGGCGCGTGTAGTCGGTTTCGTCGACCAGCGACCAGCCTGCCCCGGCATAGTCGTAGCCGCCAAGTTCATTCGGCCCGGCAGAGGGGTCGCGAGCGGTGGCGTAGTAGACCCGCACCTCCTTGATCCGGCCTTGCGGAGTGAAGGCGAACACGTCGACGCCGCGAAAATAGATCTTCTGAGCGGGTTTCACAGCCGTCCATTCCGCGACCGCCGACCGGCCTTGCGCATCGGCAAAGGCGGTGTCGAGCAACCAGTACGACCCGTTCTCGTCTGCATCCCGTCGCCATTGCTCGAAGAGGCTTTCCACGTCCTTGAACGGGCCGAACATGCCCTTGGGCAGATAGTGGCAGGCCCCCTCCTCGAACAACTCGAAGAAAGCACTTCTGTCGCCAGAGTTGCAAGCGTCAAAATAGGCACGTACGGCTGTGACGGCGCGATCTTGCGTAGATGTCATGCGGCATCCCTTCGGCTTGCAAGCAGTTCTCCCGGCGTGAAGCCCAATGCCGGCGGCGGGTCGATCAGGGCCAGAGCCGCGCCCTCGACGATCGGCGGCCGTGCAAACCGTTGTCCGCCAGTGCCTTCGGGAAGGTATCGACGCACGAGGTCCTTCGCGCGCGCCAGATAGTTCGCATCGTTCTCCTGCTCGATTGCCTCGACTTCGTCGATGAAGTGCCTTGCCGCATTCTCGAGCGCGTTGGCATCAATTCCCAAACGACCGTCGGGGAGCCGTCGCAAGGCATGCTGTTCGTCCAGAACGGCCAGCAGGATCAGACCCGTGCCGCTGTCGAAATTGCGATACCAGTCCGGTTCCAGCGGATAACGGAAAGCACGGTCGAGCAGGATGAACTCGGCGACTGCGTCGCCATCCGGTATGTCGCCGGCACGGCAGGCAAGAAGCGACTGCAGGTCAACCTTGATCTCTTCGAGAAGGCCGGTGAACCAGCGCGTCTTGATCGAGACATGCCGGTTGAACGGGCGCGGGCCCTGGTGATGGAAGTAGTCGTGCAGATAGCCCCAGACGCACCGTGCCTTGTAGCAGGCGCGGGGGTCCGGCGCGGTCGGGTTGGCGATCCGGATGCCGGATGTGGCGCGGCGGGCGGCCGGAAGCGTGATCTCGTTGAAGATGCGGTGGAACTTGTTGAAGAAGAAGACGGCATAGCGTTGCCGGTCGACGGGCGTTGCGGCCTGGATATTCTCGGGGAAGAAGACGATGTTGTTGCCCTCCAGCAGTCCCCGGCTGCCGGCAACAAGATGCGATGACTGGCATATGTTGGCGGGATGCGGAAATCGCTCATAGAGGTCGAGATAAGCCGCATCGGCCGGTTCTTCGCGCAGCGAGAGAAACGTCTCGAAACGCCACCCTTCGCGGCCGCCATTGGCAAGCCGCAAGGGACCTGCGAAGAAAAAGGGCTCGCCGTCAGCGGGGGGGCGGATGGCATCGCGCGCCGCGGTGAAATCGGGGGTGGTGGCAAGGCCTGCCTGACGCCAGCGTTCGACATCCGCGCAAAACGCTGCTCCGAAGGAAGACTGCCCGCAGACGCCGGCAATCCCGTTTGTGGTTGTCGATATTGTGGTTAGCAGCCGTTCGGCCTTGTCATGCAGGTCCGGCGCGATGCTGCCGTCAACGGCCTGCAGGGACCCGAGCGTCTCGATCGCCTGGATGAAGGATGGTTCGAGCAGGCGGTCGATGTCGCCGGCCCTGCCGATTGTTGCGGTGGCGGTCATTCGTCACGCTCCAGGGGTGGGAACGTGAATGGTGAAGCCCATCGGTACCGCGCCGTGATCCTTGAGAACCGTCAGTCCTTCCTGTCGCGCGGCGGCCAGCGTGGTGATGCAGGCGTCCACTTTTCCGCTTCGGCAAAGGCGCGCCGCTTCCGAATTGCTGGTGGCAAGCTGCACCTCGACCCCGTCGGTCACGAGGGAACGCGGCGCGGGATGGGTCGCGACGGTGCGGATCGGAATGCTGGCGCCGCGAGATGCAAGGACCATGTTGAACGTGTCGAACAGGAACAGGTCGGCCAACACCATGCGCCCGAGATACGGGAAGACAAGCTGGTGCAGGTCCGGATAGACGACGCAGCCCAGAAGCGCGGAACCCGGTTCGACGATCACTTTCTCGATCGCGTCTTCAAGGGTGGTGTGGAGGGCCACGTCGGCCTTGAGGCCGCGCGCGTTGCAATAGTGATGTGCTGCAGCCTCGCAGTTCGTTCCGGCCGGACCCAGGGTGCGGATGAGGGTGATGGTCTCGGTTGCGGCGCCGGGGACATGAATGTTCATGCGATGGACTCCTGTACGATGGACGTGGATCGGGTGAGATGCAGATATCTGTCGCGCAAATCGGTAGTCAGCGGGCCGCAGGGCAACGTGCGGCTGTCGAGCCGGCCGACGGGCATCACCTCGTAGGCGGTGCCGGTCAGGAAGATCTCGTCCGCCTGGTGCAGATCGGCGAGCGTCAGCGGGATCACGTCGAGCGGTGCAACGCCATCGAGCAGGCCGATCACGGTGCGGCGTGTCAGTCCGTCGAGAAAGGATGTGGCAGGGGGCGTTGCGACGCGGCCGTTGCGAACGATGAAGATGTTGGCGCCGGTGGCTTCGGCAACCATGCCGTCATGTGTCAGGACCAGGGCATCGTCAAAACCGGCCTTTTCGGCGATGCGGCGGTTGATGCTGCCCAGCAGGTAGCCTGCGCTTGCCTTGGCCTGGACCGGAAAACTCTGCGGTGCCGGCCGGCGCCATGGCACATCGCTGCTGAGGGCAAGCCCGCGCCGCGAGGCGTCGCCGCCGAAAACGGATGGCCATTCCCAGATCAGCAGCCCAAGGCGGGTGTCGTTGGCAGGAGCATGGACGCCCAGATCCGGTCCCGCGTTGTAGACCACGGGTCGCAGATAGGCCTCTTCCAGGTTGCTGCGGAGGATGATCTCGCGACACAGGCCGATGCATTCGTCGATCGGCATGTGAAAGTCGAGGCCGACCAGTTCACAGGAGCGATACAGGCGCTGGATATGCTCGCTCAGCAGGAACGGGGCTCCGCCATAGACGCGGATGCCCTCGAAAACACTGGTGGCGTAGTGCAAGGCGTGGGTCCACAAGAGGTTCGCCGAACCATGCTCGATAAAGCGTCCGTCCTGGTAGGCGAGCCCTGTTTTCATCTATGTGCGTCCTGGTTGAGTTAATCGTGAAACACAACCAAGAGTTATCACCGCCGATGGTGTCAATTTTGTGTTGAACAGGGCGGCGGGCCAATATCGTTTTCGAATGGCAAATGACTGTTTTGAATAATATTTCTTGATCTCGGGCAGCGCGACTGGTCTGTCCCGTGAAACCGGCTGCCCAGGGCGGGCGCCAAAAATTTCCGGCGGGGCACACGCCGGTTTCCGGGTGCTCTTGAACCCTGGAGCCGGTTCCCGGAGGATACCGGTCGCGGTGATGGCCGCGCCGTCGGGAGGAAGCGCGGACATGTTCGAGTTGAAGGATGTGGAAATCCTGCAGGATATCGTGCGGGCGGGCGGGTTTCGCGCGGCGGCGCAGAAATACGGCTTGTCGCAATCCGCGATATCGAACCGCGTGCTGGCGCTGGAGAAGCGTCTTGGCATCCAGCTGTTCGACCGTGGCAGGCGTCAGGTACGGCTCACGCCGGTCGGGCGCCGGTTCCTGGAGGAGGCGCAGCGCCTGAGTGCGGCGCGCGACCGGCTCTTACAGGAAATCACCGGGCCCGGCGGGTTGAGCGGCACGATCCGGATCGGCGTCGCGGAGACCATCGTTCACACGATCCTGAGTGAATTGCTCAATCAGCTGAAACATGCCCATCAGCGTGTACGGTTCGAGTTGTCCGTCGATACATCGCGGCAGCTCGGTGCGGCTTTGGCCGACGATCGCCTGGATGTGGTGATCATGCTGCGGGAATGTGTGCCAAACGGTGCCGCCGTGGTTCCGCTGTCGCCGCAGCCGCTTGGCTGGTACGAGAGCGCTGCCGCCGCCAGCGCATCGGCCGACGGTTCCGGCGGCCCGCCGTTGAGCCTGCGTGATCTTGCCGCCAGGACAATCGTCACCTTTCCAAAGGCGACGCCCCCTTTTCGGGAACTTGAAACCATCCTGGCGGCGCCGGATCTGCCGCAGCCGGACCTGCATGGATCGGCGTCGCTGTCGACGGTCATCCACCTCGTCGCCGATGGTTTCGGCATTGGCGTGCTTCCCGTACGCATGGCAGAGGCCGATCCGTTTCGCACCGGAATTCGCCGGTTGACGGTCGAGGAAGCCGCCGACCTGAGCGCCTTGCGGTTCGTGGTCGCCTATATGCCGGAGCGGAATCGGGAAGTGGGAGAAGAGGTTGCGGCAAAAGCGCTCGCCTGTGATCAGAATGATCTTGAAAAGAGATCAAATAAATATTAAGTTGATAACTTGACAAGATCACGAAGGCTGGCAATCCTCCTTGGCAGGAACGCGGAGGGGGAGTGTGTCTGTGTCTTCACTGATCGATGGCGCAACGGGTCCAGGTGACGGATTTCGGCAGCTTTCCGCGCCTGAGCTGCGCCGTGCCATTCGCGACGCACGTTTTCGCGGTCCGACCGCCGGCTATGGCCGGGGCTGCCTGCAGGGCAATCTTGCGATCCTCCCGGCCGCCCAGGCCGGCGATTTCCTGCGCTACTGCGTCAACAATCCCAAGCCCTGCCCGCTGATCGGGGTTTCCGAGCCGGGCAGTCCTCATCTGCCTGCCCTTGGCGCGGATCTCGATATTCGCACCGATGTTGCCGGCTATCGGGTGTTTCGGCGGGAGGAGGACGGATATCGTTCCGCCGCCGACCTTGTCGATGTCTGGCGGGACGATCTGGTCACGTTCGTTCTCGGCTGTTCGTTCTCGTTCGAGGATGCCATCCTGCGCGCCGGTATCCGGCTTGCGCATGTCGAGGCCGGCCGCAACGTGCCGATGTATGTGACAAGTCTCCAGACATCACCTTCAGGGCCGTTCGGCGGCCCGGTCGTTGTTTCGATGCGGGCCTTTTCGGCGGCCGACGCCATCCAGGCCGTCCTTCTGTCCGACCGCTACCGGCTTGCGCATGGCGCGCCGGTGCATTTCGGCGATCCGGCGAAGATCGGCATCGCCGATCTGTCGAAGCCCGATTTTGGCGATCCGCCGAACCTGCGTCCTGGCGAAATCCCCGTGTTCTGGGCTTGCGGCGTGACCCCGCAAATGGCGATCCGCCAGGCCCGGCCGGAGATCGCCATCACCCATGAGCCCGGCCACATGTTGGTGACCGATCTCTCAGCCGATGCCGCCGAGTTTTCCCTTGGCGGCGTTCGGCCCGCTTCGACGTGAACGAAAACCAGAGGAGTCCCACATGAAGCGCATTGCATCCAGTCTTGTCGCCGCGACCGCCCTGTCGCTGGCAACCATGGCGCCGGCCGCGGCCGAGACGTTGTCGGTCGTCGGCAGCTGGTCCAACCTGCCGCTCCACCAGCAGTTCGAGGCACCGTTCTGGACCAAGACGCTGCCGGCCGCCGCCGGCGGTATCGAGGTGCAGCTCACCACGCACAACCAGATGGGCATCCAGGGCGGCGACGTGTTCCGCATGCTGGGCGATGGCGTCTTCGATGTCGGCATGACGGTCGGTGACTACGCCGTTGGCGATGCGCCGGAGCTCGAGGGGCTCGACGTGCCGCTGATCGCGACGACGACGGACGAGGCAAAGGCGATGGTCGAGGCGGCCCGGCCGATGGTCGACGACATCTTCGCGCAGCGGTTCAATGCCAAGGTTCTGGCGATTGCTCCCTATCCGCCGCAGGTTGTTTTCTGCAAGGGCGACGTCGGTTCGCTGGCCGACCTGAAGGGGAAGAAAATCCGTGGCTCCGGCCGCATGACGACCAAGTTCCTCGAGGCGCTCGGCGCCGAGGGCGTCAACGTTGCCTTCTCGGAAGTCCCGGGCGCGCTGGAGCGCAGCGTCATCGATTGTGCCGTGACCGGTTCGGGGTCCGGCTACAGCGCCGGCTGGTGGGAGGTCACCGACACGCTGATGACCCTGCCGCTCGGTGGCTGGGATCCGGTCGTGACGGCGATCAACATGGACAAGTGGAACAGCCTTTCCGAAGAGATGAAGGGCCTGATCGCCACCGAGGTTGCCGCGAAGTTCGAGGCTCCTGCCTGGGCCGCGGCGGCCGCGTCGATGTCCACGGATACCGCTTGCCTGACCGGCAATGGCGAATGCCCGGCCGGCAAGCCGGCCTCGATGAAGCTCGTGGAAGCGAGCGAAACGGACATTACCACGGCACGCAAGATCCTGACCGAGACGGTGTTGCCGGAATGGGCAGAGCGCGCCGGCCCGGACTGGGTGAAGCGCTGGAACGACAGCGTTGGCAAGACCACCGGCGTTACCGTCGCGACCAAGTGACCTGAGAACCGGCGGAGACCGCGATATGGTTGAAACACTTGCCGCGGCTCTCCGCCGCATCAATTCGGGACTGGCACTGGTGGTCGGCATTGTGCTGCTGGCCACAGCCGGCTTCGTGGTCGTGGACATTACCCTACGGCAGGTCTCGCACTCGCTTGGCGGGTCGGACGAGATATCCGGCTATGTCATGGCCGGCGTTGCGAGCTGGGGACTGTCCTATGCGCTCACCGAGCTTGCCCATGTGCGCATCGACCTGATCCGTCTGAAGCTGCAGACCCGGGGCCGGGCGATGATGGACCTGTTTGCCATGACCGTCTCTGCCGCGGCCGTCTCGGTCATCGCCTATCAGGCCTGGCCGGTGCTGGAGAAGTCGCTGTCGCGCGGGTCGCGGGCCAACACGCCGCTGGAGACACCGCTCTGGATCCCGCAGGCGATCTGGTTCTCCGGCTGGGTCTGGTTTGCCGTCTCCTCCTGCCTGGTCGTGTTGCTGGCGCTCGTCATGGTCATGCGCTCCGACTATGCCAGTGCGGACGCGCTGATCGGCGCGCGCGGCGAAGCGGAGGACGCGAAATGATCTGGAGCGTCGCCGCCGCCCTGCTCGGGCTCCTGTCGCTGTCCATTCCCGTCGGCATCGTGCTGTTCCTGCTGGGTTTCGGCATCGATCAGTTTTTCTCAGCCTTTCCGTTGATCCGGGGGCTCGGCCAGGTGGTCTGGTCGGCATCGGACTCCGCCACCCTGATCGCCATTCCGTTCTTCGTGCTGCTCGGCGAGATACTCGTGCGCGGCGGCATCGCGGAGAAGACCTATGCCTCGCTCGACAAGTGGATGTCGTGGCTGCCCGGCGGGCTGATCCACGCCAATATCGGCACGGCAACGATGTTTTCGGCAACGTCAGGCTCGTCGGTCGCGACAGCCGCGACGGTTGCCACCGTCGCCATGCCGCAGGCGGAGCGGCTCGGCTATGATCCGAAGCTGTTCTCCGGCGCCATCGCCGCCGGCGGGACACTCGGCATCCTCATCCCGCCGTCGATCAATCTCATCGTCTACGGGTTCCTGACGGAAACCTCGATCCCGCGCCTGTTCCTCGCCGGTCTCCTGCCGGGCCTGCTGATGGCTGCCGCTTTCATGGTGGTGACAGCCGTCCTGTGCCGGTTGCGCCCGGCGCTGGGAGGTCCGAGCCGCAGCTTCTCCTGGAGCGAACGTTTCGCCAGCCTGGTGCACCTGCTGCCGATCATGCTGCTCTTCGCCGTGATCATCGGCTCGATCTATGCCGGCTGGGCCACGCCGACGGAATCGGCGGCTGTCGGCGTCGCCATCGCGTTGGTGATCGCGCTTGCGAATGGCGGCGTTTCGCCTGTCATGCTGCGGGAAAGCCTCCTGGGCACCGTGCGCATCACGGCGATGATCATGCTTGTCATCGCCGGCGCCTATTTCCTCAATTTCACGCTGGCCTCCGCCGGGCTCGGGCGTGAGCTGCAGGACCTGCTCGGCAATCTGGGGCTTTCCCCGTTCGGCACGCTTCTCGTCGTGATCGGCCTCTACATCGTGCTCGGCTTCTTCATCGAGACGCTGTCGCTGATGGTTGCGACCATTCCCATCGTCGTGCCGATCATGGCCGGCCTTGGCTACGACAAGGTGTGGTTCGGCATCCTGATGATCGTGCTTGTCGAGATGGCGCTGATCACACCGCCGGTCGGGCTCAATCTCTATGTCGTGCAGGGGGCAAGGAAGTCCGGGACACTGGGCGAGGTCATGCTCGGCACCATTCCGTATGTGGCGGTGATGCTTGCCATGGTGGCCGCCCTCGTCCTGCTGCCGGATATCGCCCTGTTCCTGCCCGACAGCTTCTGACGCCAAATATCTCCCAGCTACTCGTTCCCGAAAGAGGCTCAAAATGGATTTCATCCTGGATGACGCGCCGTTCAGCGCGCAGATTGCGGACCTGACCGTCGCCGGCTGGACGGGCCGGGATCCGGCAGCGATCCGGCATCACATCGACGAACTCGCGGCCATCGGCGTGGCGCCACCCTCCTCGGTTCCGCTTTACTACCGGGTTGCCGCTGGTCTCCTGACCCAGGCGGAGCGGATCCAGGTGGTTGGCGAGGGAACCTCGGGAGAGGTCGAGCCTTTCCTGCTGGCACAAGATGGCGAGCTGTTCATCGGACTTGCCTCCGATCACACGGACCGCGATCTCGAGGCGCATTCCGTGGCCCTGTCCAAGCAGGCCTGCGCCAAGCCGGTCGCCTCGGTCCTGTGGCGATTTTCCGAAGTCGCGGATCGGCTCGACGCGCTTGAACTGCGCTCCTGGATCAAGGAGGATGTGGCGTCCGACTGGCTCATCTATCAGGAAGGCACGCTTGCTGCGATCCGCCCCTTGCAGGATCTTGTCGAGGGATCGGGGCTGGACGCTGCCCGGTCGGCCGGGATGACCTCCGCGATGCTTTGCGGAACACTCGGTGCGAAAGGCGGCGTGCGGCCGGCAGCCGCCTTCCGGATGGAGCTTCGGGATCCGGCGCGCGACCGCGCGATCGGACATAGCTATGAGATAAAGACGTTGCCGATCATCGCCTGAGGCGTGGGCGGCGAAACGGCGACCCTTGTCGGCGTTTGCAAAGGTGAGGAAAGTGCATGGGTGAGATTGTCGAAAAGGCACGGGCAGCGATCGGTCGGGTCGAGGCGATGGGGGACGCGGCTGCCCCGCTTTTCACCGAGTTCACGCCCGAGCGCATCCTCGCCGCCGCCGAAGAGGCCGAAGCGCGGGTCGACGCGGCTGAACGCCCGCTGCCGCTGGCCGGCCTGCTCGTCTCGGTGAAAGACCTTTACGACGAGGCGGGGCAACGCACGAGCGCCGGCTCCCGAATCCTGCTCGATCGCCCCCTTGCGGACGCGGATTGCCCGGTCGTCGCCCGGATCAAGGCGGCAGGCGGCGTGCCGTTCGGCCGTACCACGATGAGCGAACTGGCCTATTCCGGGGTCGGCCTCAACCCGCATTACGGCACGCCGTCAAACGTCTTCGAGGACGGCGGCATTCCCGGCGGCTCGACGTCGGGGGGAGCGGTGACCGTCGCGCTCGGCCTCTGCGATCTGGCGCTTGGCACCGATACGGGCGGATCGGTGCGCATCCCGGCGGCGATCAACGGCCTCTACGGCCACAAGCCGAGCCAGGACAAGGTGCCGCTCGACGGTGTCCATCCGCTCGCGATCTCCTTCGACTCCTGCGGACCGCTGGCGCGTGACTTCGCCACCATGCTCGCCGCCTATCAGGTGATGAGCGACGGCGATGCCATGTCGGTCGAGGCGCCGGCCGAGCCGGTGCGCCTGGCTGTTCCGCAAGATGCTTTCACCAACGATCTGGACGACTGGTCGCGAGGGCATTTCCTGGCCGCATGCGCGGACCTTGAAGCCAGCGGCCATGAACTCGTTCCGCTCGATCTCGGATTTCTTCACGCGGCCCTCGGTTTGAACCGGATCCTTGTCTCGGCCGAAGCGCATGCGCTCTATCACGAGGATCTCGACCGTCTCGCGACGATGGGTGATCCGCGCGTTCTGGCGCGCATCCGGTTTCGGGAAACGCTGAGCGACGAAGAGGTCGCCGAAGCAAGGGCTGCGCGCATCGAACTGATCGCACGGGTCGCCGAAGCCCTCTCGGGTTTCGATGCGCTCATCGCGCCGACACTGCAGATCCGTCCGCCGAAGATTGCCGAAGCCGAGGCCGATTTCGACCGGGTCAATGCGGCGATGCTGCGCAACACGTCGTTGCTGAACCTTGCAGATGCCTGCGCAATGACATTGCCGACACGGCGTGCGGGTGACGAGCGCCCCGGCGCGCTGATGATCGGCGGCGCGAAGGGCATGGACGCACGGGTGCTGTCGGTCGGCGCCAGAATTGACCGCGACCTGAACGGCGGCTAGCTGGCCGGGGGGAAGCGCGCGTCGCGCACCGGGTCGACCGGCGTCTGGGTCATTTCCAGGTGCAGGGCGCTGCCGGTCCAGGGGTGGGCGCGTGCAACCTCCTCGTCGAGTTCGACCCCGAGACCGGGGGCATCCGGCACCACCACGTATCCGCCTTCCCAGTGAATCGGCTTCTTCAGCAGGCTGGCGTGGAAACCGTCGAAGCGGCGGATCGATTCCAGGATCAGGAAATTCGGCGTGCAGGCCGACAGCTGGATGTTGGCCGCCGCCACGATCGGCCCGCAATAAAGATGCGGGGCGATCTGGGCGTGGCAGGCCTCTGCCATGCCGGCGATCTTCTTTGCCTCCAGGATGCCGCCGACGCGGCCGAGGTTCATCTGCAGGATCGAAGCGGCGCCGGACTGCAGGACGCGAGCGAACTCCCACTTGGTGCAAAGCCGCTCGCCGGTGGCAACGGGGATTGACGTTGCCGACGCGACACCGGCCATGTGCTCGGGCATGTCCGGGGGCACCGGTTCCTCGAACCAGAGCGGATCGTAGGGCTCCAGACGCTTCGCCAGGCGACGGGCGCCTGACGGCGTGAACTGGCCGTGGGTGCCGAACAGCAGGTCGGCGCGGTTGCCGACCGCTTCGCGGATTCGCGCGCAGAAGCGGACGGAGCGCTCGATGTCGTCCAGCGCCGGCTGGTGTCCGCCAAAGACCGAATAGGGTCCGGCCGGGTCGAATTTGACGGCAGTGAAGCCTTGCTCGACATAGGCGGCAGCGCGCTCGGCGGACAGGTCCGGGTCGGCATAGAAGGCGGCGTGGTCCTCGTCGCCTTCCGGGTAGAGATATGTGTAGCTGCGCAGTCGCTCATGAACCTTGCCGCCGAGCAAGGCATGGACGGGCTTGTCCAGTGCCTTGCCGACGATGTCCCACATCGCCATTTCGAGACCGCTTGTCACGCCCATGACAGTTGGATCGGGGCGCTGCGAGAAACCCGAGCCATGGGCCTTGCGGAAGAAGACCTCGATGGCGAAAGGATCGCTTCCCTCCAGGTATCGGACGAAGAAATCCTCGGCCATGCGCGTGACGGCTGCGGGACCGAAACTGGCATTGTAGATCTCGCCGTAGCCGGCGATGCCGCATTCGGTGACCAGTTTCACGAAGATGAAATAGCGCCCCCCGAAGCCCGGCGGCGGGTTCCCGACAACGAAGGTCTCGAGACTGGCGAGTTGCATCTGCTGAGCTTCCTTCCGGCATCGTCAACGGCGTGGTGCCTTGTCCGTGCCCGCAAGCCTAGCCGAGCCGACAGCCCAGGTCAGCCATTGTCATGCGACGTGAACTGTCGCGATGCCGGCGGCCGTGGTCAGGTCCAGTGAACCCGGGCGCCGAGTTCGGTGAGCTTTTCCACGAAACGCGGGTGGGCGCGGCGGATCGGGTCGGCGTTCTTGATCAGCGACTGCCCCTCGACCTGGATGGCCGCAAGGAAAAGACCGAGCACGACGCGGATGATGTAGGGCGCCTCGACGATTGCCGGACGGAGCTGGTTTCCGCCGAAGACGATCAGCCGGTGCGGGTCCGACAATTGCACGCGGGCGCCGAATTTCGCCAGTTCCGAGCTCCAGCCGAGCGCACCTTCGTAGATCTTGTTCCAGAACATGATCTCGCTGTTGCAGCCAACGGCGACGCCGATCGCCTGCGGCAACAGGTCGGCGGGAAAATAGGGCCAGGGAGCAGCCTCGATCTTGGGCAGCATCTCGCGGGTATAGGGCTTGGAGATCTCGCGGGTCCAGCCGACCACCGTGATCGCGTCGTCGGCGACCTCGAACTGCAGGCCGAGCTTGGCAAGCTGGCGCAGGATCAGCGTCATGTGAGGTGTGATGTCGGTTTTTACCGTCAACCGTCCGCCGGTGACGCCGCCGATGGCAAGGAAGGTTGCCACCTCGTGATGATCATCGGGCACCCGCACGCGGGTTCCGCCGAGCTTCTCGACGCCCGTGATCGAAAGCCGCGAGGTGCCGAGACCGTCGATCCGGGCGCCCATGGCGCGCAGCATCTCGCAAAGCGCCTGGACATGCGGTTCGGAGGCCGCGTTCATCAGGACCGACGTGCCGGCAGCGGTTGCGGCCATCATGGCAAAGGTCTCGGTTGCCGTGACCGAGGCGTAGTCGGCCCAGATCTCCTGGCCTTCGAGCTTTGTCTTGCGGCGGATATCATAGGGATGGGTGGCGACGATGCGGGCCCCGAACTGCTCGAGGATCTCGAGATGCGGGTCGATTTCGCGCAGACCCAGGGCGCAGCCCTTGGCATCGGTGTCGAATGTCAGCGTGCCGGTGCGCACCATGACCGGCGCCAGCAGCAGGACCGCCGAGCGGATGCCGAGCGGCAGGTCGGCGCTTGCCGTGCGGAAGGCGTCGAAATCGTGCCGGATCGTCAGTGTCGCGCCGTCATCGGCACGCGCCACCGTTGAGCCCATGCTTTCGAAATAGGCGATGATCTTGGCGACGTCGCTGATCTCGGGAACGTTTTCCAGCGTCACCGGCTCGTCGGTGAGCAGGGTGGCGCAGAGCATCGGCAAGACGGCATTCTTGTTGCCCGACGGAATGACGGTGCCCGAGATCGGGTGTCCGCCATCGACGAAGAGGTCGGCCATGGGGAATTTGCCTCCGGATGGAAGGGGCGGGATCGTGGTCCGTTACCTACTGGAGAATCCGGCCGACGGCAAACGGCAGTTGCAGGGCGCGGGCGTGGCCGGATCAGGGCGCGATTTCAAGCCCGGTGCCTGCCGCCTGCAGGCGCTCGGCGATCTCGGGCGGTGGGGCTCGGTCCGTGACGAGCCGGTCGACCTCCGAAAATCCGGCGACCCGAACGAGCGCGCGCCGGTTGAACTTGCTGTGGTCGGTGATCACCGTCCGGGTTTCGCCGCAGCCGAGAACCGTTCGGGCGAAGTCGGCTTCGGCAAGATGATAATCCATCAGCCCGCCGACCGGATCGACGGCCGAGATCGAGATCACGACATGGCGGACGCGGAACGACTGGACGAATTCAATGGCTGATCGCCCGAAGGCCGCGCCGTTGTCTCCGTGCAGTTCACCGCCAGCCATGTAGACCCGGTTGCCGTTGACGGTCGCCAGCGTCCTGGCCACGTCGGATGAATTGGTGACGATGGTCAGACCGGACTTGCCGCGCAACTCGCGCGCCAGGACGCTGGTTGTGGTGCCGGTGTCCATCATCACGCTGTCGCCATCTTCGATACCGGAGGCGACATGCCGGGCAATGCGGAGCTTGGCGTCGAAGTTCTCGCGCATGCGACGTTCGAAGGGCGCTTCCATGTCCTGCCGGGCGAGGCCGACCAGCCCGTGCGACTTGACGATCTCTCCAGCTTCCGCAAGCGGGCGGATGTCCCGGCGGATCGTCTCCAGCGAGACGTCAAGCTCCGTGGCAAGGTCCGATATCCGGACGCTGCCGGATTGTCTGGCGCGCTCGAGAATGAGGGTCTGTCGTCTGTTGAGTGCCATGACGTGTCGCTGTTCTGTTTCCGAGTTGTTGGCTTCTTTTGTAGCTTTTGTGGTTTTATCCGACGTTGAGCGCCATAATGCCACACATAATTCTCCAACTACCAAATTTTAGCCTCGTCCGGATTGACAGTGTGAGGAAGCGGGTGCGACGATCCTTCGACGGCGCTGCAAGATCCGGCAAGGACATGCGCTGCCTCCAGAGCGCAATACAGAGGGAACCAGCCATGACACATGCCCGCCCGGCGGCAGCCATTCTGTCCGCCTTGTTGGTCGCCACCACGCTTTCCGTCGCGCCAGCGCGATCGGCGGAGAATGACGACCCGATCCGCCTGACGCTGCACGACTGGACCGGCCAGCTCATCACCACGCGCATCATGGGCGAGGTGCTTCAGAAGGCCGGTTACAACATCGAATATGTCCAGGCCGACTACATCGCCCAGTTCGCGGGGTTGAAGACCGGCGACCTGCATGTCGCGATGGAGATCTGGGAGACCACCGGGCGCGATGCGCTGGACGAGGCGACGGCAACCGGAAATGTCGAGAACCTTGGCGACAGCGGCATGCTGGCAGTCGAGGAGTGGTGGTATCCCGACTACATGAAGGAGCTCTGCCCCGGGCTGCCGAACTGGGAGGCGTTGAAGAGCGATGCCTGCGCCGAGGCCTTCGCCACTGCCGAGACATCTCCCAAAGGGCGATATCTGGGGGCGCCGGTGACCTGGGGCGGCTATGACGACGAGCGTGTCGAGGCCCTGGACCTGCCGTTCGAGGTTGTTCATGCGGGCACGGACGCTGCGCTCTTCGCCGAGCTTGAATCCGCCTACCAGCGCAAGGCGCCGGTGCTCCTGTGGGTCTATGCCCCGCACTGGGCGCCGCAGAAATACAAGGGCGAGTGGGTCGAATTCCCGAAATACGAAAAGGCCTGCTACGAGGATCCCGCCTGGGGCTCCAACCCGGACATGGCCTATGATTGCGGCAAGCCGCGCGGGCCGATCTGGAAGGTCGCGTGGTCGGGCGTGAAGGACAAGTGGCCGGGCGCGCACAAGGCGATTTCGGCCTTCTCCGTCGACAATGACGAGATGGGCGGGATGATCACCGAGGTCGATCTCGAGGGAAAGAGCGTCGAGGACGTTGTCGCGGGCTGGATGGAGCGCAACACCGATCGCTGGTCCGGCTGGATAAAATAATCGCGTTTGCCCGACTGGCTGCCGCCGTTTTCGTCCCCCTTGGCGGCGGCAGCCGTTTTTCCCGGCGATCCTTCATTTGCCTGCCTGCGGCTGCGCCTCCGCCTCCGCGCTGCCGGCCGGCTTTCAGCCCGTGATCCGTATCCGATGACCCAGTCTCCTTCCGCGACCGCGACAAAAATCCCTTCCGCAGGAGAAGCACCGCCCAAACTTGAATGCCGTTCGGTCTGGAAGCTTTTCGGGGCGGGAGGTGAAAAGTACCCGGTCGATACACCCGATGCGGCGGACAACGCGGCCCTGGCCCGTGCCGGCCTTGTCGGGGCGGTGCGCAACGTCAATCTCGGGGTCCGGGAGGGCGAGATCTTCGTCATCATGGGTTTGTCGGGGTCCGGCAAGTCGACGCTGGTGCGATGCCTGTCGCGGCTTGTGGAGCCGACCAGCGGCGAAATCCTGTTCAACGGCGAGAACCTGCTCGCGGCCAGTCCGAAACGGATGATCGAGATCCGCCGGCACCATATGGGCATGGTCTTCCAGCATTTCGCGCTTCTTCCCCACATGAGCGTGCTCGGCAATGTCGCCTTTCCGCTCGAGGTGCAGGGTGTGCCGCGCGCGGAACGCGAGGCGCGGGCCCGCAAGATGATCGAACTCGTCGGGCTGGACGGCCGGGAAGCCTTCTACCCGCGCGAACTTTCAGGCGGACAGCAGCAGCGTGTCGGCATTGCCCGCTCGCTTGCCGTCGAGCCGGAACTCTGGTTTCTCGACGAACCTTTTTCGGCACTCGACCCGCTTATCCGGCGCGAGATGCAGGACGAGTTCATCCGTCTGCAATCGGTGCTGAGAAAGACAATCGTCTTTATTACACATGACTTTGACGAGGCGATCCGTCTCGCCGACCGCATTGCCATCATGAAGGATGGCGCGGTGGTGCAGACCGGCACGCCGGAAGATCTCGTGTTGCGGCCGGCCGATGCCTATGTGGCGGAATTCACCCGCGGTGTCAGTCGGTCCAAGGTGGTGCGGGTCGCC
Source organism: Stappia sp. (assembly GCF_048261845.1). GTDB lineage: Bacteria > Pseudomonadota > Alphaproteobacteria > Rhizobiales > Stappiaceae > Stappia. The sequence continues at coordinate 175,892 of NZ_JBLXFR010000002.1, forward strand.
AGTGTGATGCAGCCGGGCGAGCCGTCATCGGCTGCACCCTCGGTGATGGAGAGCGTACCCGTATCTGAGGCCGCGCCGCTCTTTGCCGATGGTGTCGGGGAACTTTGCGTGACCGGACGCGACCAGCGCCCGGTGGGCCGGTTGTCGCGCCAGGCCGTGGCAGACGTCATGATGCTGGGCTGACCATGAGCGACGTCGCATCTCAAGCAGGTCAGGTCAGGGGTGTCGGCACGATCCGTGACGGTCTCTCGGACGCGCCCGGAAAGACCGCCTGGCGTGTTGCCTGGGCCGTCGCCCTGACCGCGTTCCTCATCCTCTGGCTGTTCGGGGAGCCCGTCGCCAAATGGGCGTTCGACGTGCCGCGTGCCTGGCGCATCCCGGCCCAGCGCTGGATCGGCGATGCGATGAAATGGCTGGTGGATGATGCCGGCTTCGGTCTCTTCTCGTTCACCGACCTGACGCGCTTTCTCGCCACTCTTGTCGAGGTGCCCTACCGGTTTGTCCTGGGCCTTCTGTCGACCGGGATCATGGATGGCCGGGGCAGCTCCGCGCAGGAGATCCTGCCGCCGCTTTCCTGGCTGGCCGTCATCGGTGTCGTTGCCTTGATGGGACACTTTGCCGGCGGTCGCCGCCTGGCCCTCATTGTCGGCGGGTGTTTCGCCTTTCTGGCGGTGTTCGGCCAGTGGGACAGCGCGATGGTGACGCTTGCCTCGATCCTGATCGCGGTGCCGATCGGCGTCGTCGGCGGGCTCCTGCTCGGCCTTGCCGCCTTCCGCTGGCGCGCTGTGGACATTGCGCTTCGTCCGTTGCTGGACCTGATGCAGACGGTGCCGGTCTTTGCCTATCTGGTGCCCATCCTGTTCCTGTTCGGCTTCGGTCCGACCTCCGCGATCATCGCCACCATCGTCTATGCCCTGCCGCCGATGACCCGGATCAGTCTGCTGGCGCTGAAGGGCGTGCCGGACGAGGCCCACGAGCTTGGCCGCATGACCGGCTGCTCACGGCGGCAGATGACCTGGCGCATCCTTGTGCCAAGCGCGATGCCCGGCCTGATGATCGGCGTCAACCAGGTGATCATGCTGTCCCTCAACATGGTCATCATCGCATCCATGATCGGTGCCGGCGGTCTCGGCTTCGATGTGCTCGCGGCGTTGCGCCGGCTCGACATCGGCGCGGGCTTCGAGGCAGGGCTCGCCATCGTGGCGCTTGCCATTGCGCTCGACCGGCTGAGCCAGGCCTTTGCCGCGCGGCGTCCGCAGCATGTCGCGGCGGGGGCGGGAGAAAAGAGCCTTGTTGCCCGCCATCCGTATACGGTTGCCGGTGTCGCACTGGTCGTCATATGTGGGCTCGCCGGTCTCGTCGCCGCACCCCTGCAGAGTTATCCCGAGGGGTTGCAGGTTTCCACCGGGACGCTGGGCAGCGACCTGGTCGCCTGGATCAACATCAATTTCTTCGACCAGCTCGAGGCGGTGAAGAACGCGCTGCTGCTCAATGTCCTGATCCCGGTGAAGCGTTTTCTGGCCGGCCTGCCGTGGATCGGCGTGACCGGCCTGCTGGCGCTTGCCGGCTTGCGTCTTGGCGGCTGGCGGCTCGCTCTGCTGGTGGGCGTGCTGGCCTGCCTGATCGCCTTCACCGGCCAATGGGAGAAGGCGATGATCACCGTCTATCTCTGCGGCATCTCGGTGGTGATCGCCAGTCTCATCGGCATTCCCGTCGGCATCCTCGCCGCGGGTCGGGAGCGGCTCTGGAAGTTCGTGGAACTCGTTGTCGACACGCTGCAGACACTGCCGTCCTTCGTCTACCTGATGCCGGCTGTGATGCTGTTCCGTGTCGGCGACTTCACCGCGATGATCGCCGTCGTCGCCTACGCCGTCGCTCCGGCGATCCGCTACACCGCCTACGGTTTGCGCCGGGTCGATCCGCAACTGGTCGAGGCCGGCGTCGTTGCCGGCGCCACGCCCTGGCAACTGCTCACCAAGATCCGGTTGAAGCTGGCCCTGCCGGAGATCCTTCTGGGGGTGAACCAGACGGTCATGCTCGCCCTGTCGATGCTGGTCATCACCGCGCTGGTCGGTACGCGGGACCTTGGCCAGGAAGTCTATATCGCGCTGACAAAGGCGGATACCGGGCGCGGTCTGGTCGCCGGTCTTTCCGTCGCCTTCATCGCGATCATCGCGGACCGGCTGATTTCGGCCAGCGCCAACAGGATCCGGGCGCGGCTTGGCTTGCCTGAAGGGGAAGGGGGGCATTCATGAGCCGGACAACGGAAAGCGCGATCCAGGAGGCACAGGTCGCCGGGCTGCCGGTCTGGTCGGGCAAGCCGACCATCGAGCCGCTTCATGGCGGGTTGTCAAACGCCAGCTTCCTTGTCCGTGACGGGAGCGGGGCCTATGTCGCCCGCCTTGGCCGCGATTTTCCCTTCCATCATGTCGACAGGGCGCGCGAGGCGATGGTGACGCAGGCCGCCGTCGATCTCGGTTTCGCGCCAGAACTCGTCTATAGCGCGCCCGGTGTCATGGTCTCGCGCTTCATCGAGGGGCATACGTTTGCCGCGCAGGACGTGCGCATGCGCCGGGACGACGTCGCCAGCCTGATCCGCCGCTTCCACAACGAAATGGGGCGCCATGTTCATGGGGCCGGTTTCATCTTCTGGGTCTTTCACGTGATCCGCGACTATGCCCGCACGCTGGAGGCGGGCGGGTCACGCCTGTCCGGCCGCCTGCCCGAGTTTCTGGCAATCGCCGCGGAAATGGAGGCGGAGCAGGTGCCGATGCCGATCATCTTCGGTCATCATGACCTGCTGCCCGCCAATTTCATCGATGACGGCAAGCGGCTCTGGCTGATCGATTTCGAGTATGCGGGGTTCGGCACCGCGATGTTCGATCTTGCCGGCATTGCATCCAACGCGGGCTTCGGCGCGGACGAGGCGGAAGCGCTCCTGCTTGCCTATTGCGGTGCGCCGCCCCCGGCCGGACTGATGCGCGCCCATGCCGCGATGCAGGTTGCCTCGTTGTTGCGCGAGACATTGTGGAGCCTCGTCTCCGAACTGCATCTCGATGCTCCCGGTGTCGACTATGTCGCCTACACGAGTGAAACGCTCGCCGCCCTGGAGGCGGCGCTCGCCAGCTATCGCCTCAGCTTCGGAAAGGGTTGATCCCATGACGCTTCCCCAGCATGCCCAGATTGTCGTCATCGGCGGCGGCATCATCGGCTGCTCGACCGCCTATCACCTTGCGCGTGACCACAAGGCCGACGTGCTGCTTCTCGAGCAAGGCAAGCTGACCAGCGGGTCAACCTGGCATGCGGCCGGGCTGGTCGGGCAGCTGCGCTCCTCCGCCTCGATCACCCAGGTGCTCAAGTATTCGGTCGATCTCTACAAGCGGCTCGACGCGGAGACGGGGCTGGAAACCGGCTGGCGCATGACCGGCTGCCTGCGTCTTGCCTGCAACGAGGACCGGTGGACCGAATACCGGCGTCTTGCCACCACGGCGCAGAGTTTCGGCATGGAGATGCATCTTCTGTCGCCGGCCGAGGTGAAGGAGATGTGGCCCCTGATGCGGGTGGACGATCTCGTCGGTGCGAGCTTCCTGCCGACCGACGGTCAGGCAAGCCCCTCCGACATCACCCAGTCGCTCGCCAAGGGTGCCCGCATGCACGGCACGCGGATCGTCGAGGGCGTGCGGGTGACGGGTTTCGCCATGGCTGGCGGGCGCATCACCCATGTGGAGACCGATGCCGGCCGGATCGCCTGCGACATGGTGGTCAATTGCGCGGGCCAGTGGGCGCGGCAGGTTGGGGCCATGGCGGGCGTCAACGTGCCGCTGCAGCCGGTGAAGCACCAGTATGTGATCACGGAGCCGATCGAGGGGATCGTGTCCTCCACACCGACCGTGCGCGATCCGGACAGCCGCACCTATTTCAAGGAGGAGGTCGGGGGACTTGCGATGGGCGGCTACGAGCCGGATCCCATCGCCTGGACGACCGGCGACGTGCCGGACGACTTCCAGTTCCAGCTCTTCGACGACGACTGGGACCATTTCGAGCAGCATCTGGTCAGTGCGGTGCACCGGGTGCCGGCACTGGAGACCACCGGCGTCAAGCAGATGATCAACGGGCCGGAGAGCTTCACCCCGGACGGCAATTTCATCCTGGGTGCAGCGCCCGAATGCGCCAACATGTATGTGGGGGCCGGCTTCAATGCGTTCGGCATCGCATCGGGCGGCGGCGCGGGGTGGGTTCTCGCCGAATGGGTGATGAAGGGCGAGGCGCCGCTCGATCTGTGGAGCGTCGACATTCGCCGCTTCTCAGGCCTGCACCGGGATCGCGACTGGGTCTGCGAGCGCACGCTGGAGGCCTATGGCAAGCACTACACGATCGGTTTTCCTCACGAGGAATACGAAAGCGGCCGGCCGCGCATTGTCTCGCCGCTCTACGAGCGGCTCAAGGCGCGCGGTGCCGTCTTCGGCTCCAAGCTCGGCTGGGAGCGGCCCAACTGGTTTGCCCGTGACAAGGACGAGCCGCGCGACATCTATTCGATGGGCCGGCAGAACTGGTTCGATGCGGTCGGCGAGGAGCACCGCGCGGTGCGAGAGGCGGTCGGGCTGTTCGACCAGTCCTCCTTCGCCAAGTTCGAACTGAGGGGCAAGGACGCGGCCGCGGCGCTCGAACACATCTGCGCCAATCGCATCGGCAAGGCGCCCGGGCGTCTTACCTATACCCAGATGCTGAATTCCCGCGGCGGCATCGAATGCGACCTGACGGTGGCCCGTCTTGCCGAGGATCTCTTCTACATCGTCACCGGCACGGGCTTTCGCACCCATGACGGCCAGTGGATCCGCGAGCATATCGGCGACGGCATGGCGGCCGAGCTCACCGACGTCACCGAGGCCTTCGGCACCTTGTCGCTGATGGGGCCGAAGGCGCGCGACGTGCTGGCGGCGGTCGCCCCGGCGGACGACGTCTCCAACGAGGCATTTCCCTTTGGCCATGTGCGGATCGTCACCATCGCCGGTCATCCCGTGCGGGCCCTGCGCGTCACCTATGTCGGCGAACTGGGCTGGGAGCTGCATGTGCCTATCAGTGCTACCGGTGAGGTGTTCGATGCGCTGATGGCGGCCGGCGCGCCGCATGGCATCCGGCCCGCCGGCTACCGGGCGATCGAGTCCCTGCCTCTGGAAAAGGGCTACCGCGCCTGGGGGGCGGATATTACCCCCAATGACAGCCCCTTCGAGGCGGGTCTGGGCTGGGCGGTAAAGCTGAAATCGGGCCTGCCCTTCATCGGACGCGACGCGGCGGAGCGCACCGCCAACACGCCGCTCCGGAAGACGCTTGCCGCGTTTGTCGTGGAAGACCGCGATATTGTCCTGCTCGGCCGGGAGACGATCCTGCGGGACGGCAAGTTTGCCGGCTATCTTTCGAGTGGCGGCTATGGCTACACGGTCGACAGGCCGATCGGGTATGGCTATGTGCGCAATCCCGAGGGCGTCACCGGCGACTATCTCAAGGCAGGGAGCTATGAGCTTGTCGTCGCCAATGTGAAGGTTCCCGCGACCCTGCATACAGGACCGCTCCATGATCCGGAAAACGCCCGGGTGAAGATGTAGGCGGAAAGCCGGACCCTCCGCTCATCCGCCCGATCAGCAGTTCGCCTCACGTTCCGGCAGGGCTGACGGCGCGGTGCTGCCGCGTGTCCGCGACGATGCGCCCGGCCTCCATGCGGATCAGCCGGTCGCATTTGTCGAAGCAGTGTTCGTCGTGGGTAACCGCGATGACGAGATGGCCATCGCGCGCCATTTGCGGAACCAGCACGTCGTAATAGAGAGCCCGGTGCGCCGGATCCTGATCGGCGGCGAACTCGTCGAGCACGACGATCGGACGGCGCTCGGCCAGTGCGACGGAAAGCGCCAGCCGCCTCTTCTGGCCGCTGGACAGCGCCAGCGTGGAAAAGGCATCGCCCCTGACTTCGACGCGATGGGAGAGGTCGAGCTGGTCGAGGCTCGCAGGAATCCGGCCGCGTTCCTGCTCAGTCAGGCCATAGAGCCGCGAGAACAGGTGGAACTCGCTGAAGACCGCGCTGAACAGGCCGCGATAGGTGTCGAGCCTGCCCGGGGTCACGGGTTCGTCGTCAAGGCAGATGCGCCCGGCATCCGGCTGACGCAGACCGGTGAGCAGCGAGATCAGCGTCGACTTGCCGGCACCGTTGCCGCCGCAGATGAAAACCACTTCTCCCGGTACCAGCGTCAGGTCGAGCGGGCCGACGGTGAAGCGGTCATCGCCGCTGCCAGGGCTGGTCAGTGTCGTGGTGACGCCTTCCAGGCGAATGGAACGGAAACCCGGCCGCAGCGGGGCGGGGGGCGTGTCGACGCGGGCGGCGTCGTCCTCCAGTTCCTTCTCCAACCCTTGTATCAGCCGATGCGACACGGCTGCGCGCGAGAAGGACGAGAGATTGCCCATCACCGTCTCGACCGGGCCGTAGGTGAGGAGAACGACCGTCAGAACCTGCAGCACTGTTGCCGGTTCCGTTCCGACCATCAGCGGCAAGCCGACGACGATCAGGCAAAGCAGCCCCATCATCACGCCCTGGGCCGTTACATGGCCGAGGCTGAACAGCCGCTCCGAGCGGATCTTCAGCTCCCGTTCGCGGGCCGCCAGAACGACGATGTCGTCCTGCAGGTCGTCCTTGCGCGCCGTGCGCAGGCGAAGTTCCTTGAAGCCGCGCAAGACGTCGTTGATCCGGTCGAAGAACTGCCATTCGACCCGTGAGGCCGCTTCTGCGTTCTCCTGTGCCGGGGCCTGGGCAAGGACATAGCCGACACAGCCGAGCAGTACCGCAATGAGCGTTGCCAGACCGCTCGGCCAGGACAGATAGAAGAGATAGGGAATGCAGAAGGCGATCAGCAGCATCGCCTCGAGCGACTCGATGAGGTTCACCGAGGCGGAGGAAATCTGGTTCACCTCGTGCGTGACGATCGAATAGATCTTGCCCTGGTCGTTGCGGGCGAAGAAACCGGCATCGGTGTCGATCAGCTGGCGGCTCAAACGCGTGCGCAACCGGCGTTTTGTCGTCAGCACCAGCCGGAAACTGTTAACCCGTGCCAGATGGGAGAAGGTCAGCGTGGCGGCGATCGAGCCGAAGAGCAGGACGACGTCGCCGGCCGCGATCGCGGCGCTTGCGGCGAGCGCATTGATCGAGAAGATCATCCCGGACCGTGTCAGGCTCGCGAGCACCGCATAGGCGAGAACCGGCGAACGCAGCAGATTGCCGTCGTGCAACAGGAAACGCAGCAGGGCGCCAAGCCCGGTGCGGGCATGTGCCGTTACCCGTTCGGCTCCCGCCTGCCCGTCTGTCCCCTCACTCACGCATTCGCCCCGTTTGCCATCGAAGGCCGCGCCGAGGCCCCGGGTCCTGCTCTAGCCGAAAACCGTCTGCGTGGAAACCGCGATGCCGCCGGGCCGCGAGACCACCATGCGCGGGGCGGGCAACGGATCGCAGCGCGGGGGAGGGCGCATACCAGGGGGTGTGACGAGCGCTGCGCGGGCCGGCTGGGGAGAATGCGCCGGGCTGCTGCGCAGGTCACTTGACATGCGGCTTCGGCGCCGACTATATCCGGCACACATTCGCGCGGGCGGTATGCCTGCTGCCGGATTGGCGGAGTAGCTCAGTTGGTTAGAGCAGCGGAATCATAATCCGCGTGTCGGGGGTTCGAGTCCCTCCTCCGCTACCATCAATCCCCACACTTGGTTGCCCCCGCTCGTTGCTCTGCCGAAAATCAATCGGCGGGCCAGGCCAGCATCGCGGCGTCGATGATCATGCCGAGCTTCTTCGGCGAGGCGCCGTCGCGGGCCTGGATGGACAGTCCCTCGAGAACGGTGGTGTAGAACGCGGCGAGCCGGTCGAGGTCGGCGGCAGGCGAAAGATCCCCTTCCGCGACGCCTCGCGCGAGACGATCCCGGAGTGTCCTTTCTCCGCTCAGCCGGTTGTCGGACAGAAACGCACGCACGTTCCTGTTCTCCGGCGCGCCAAGCAACGAGGACAGCACGATCATGCAGCCGCGCGGGCCGTCTTCGGCGACATAGGCGCGGGCATTGGATCGCAGCATGGCCTCGACGGCCTCGCGGGCCGTGGTGGCTGCGCTGAGACTTTGCGACGTCGCCCGCCCTTCGAGACGGTCGTAGAGCTCGACGGCCTGCCGGAAAATCTCCTCCTTGCATCCAAAGGTGGAGTAGAGGCTCGGCTTGTTGACGCCGGTGGCGTCGACCAGGTCCTGGATCGACGTGCCTTCATAGCCTTGTGCCCAGAAGGTTCGCATGGCCGCAAGCAGTGCCGTGTCCCTGTCAAACCCTCTCGGGCGCCCGATTGTCTGGGCGGGGGTTGAACGAGATCGGCTGCCAGGGCTCATCATTCCGTCATCCGCAGTCCTGCCACGCCGACCACGATCAGCGCCAGAAAGAGGAGCTTCGTCGCGGACATGTGTTCGCCGAGAACGAGTGTCCCGAAAACCGCAACGCCGAAGGCTCCTATACCCACCCAAATAGCATAAGCCGTGCCGACCGGAAGATGTTTAAGCGCCAGACCGAGCAGAACGAGGCTCGCCATGGCAATGCCCACGCCAAGCAGGCTTGGCCACAGCCTCGTGAATCCGTCCGCCTGCTTCAGCGCCAGCGCCCAGACGATCTCCAGCGCCCCGGCCAGAGCCAGCAGTCCCCATGCCATGCGTATCCTCATCTTTCCGGTGTCGGGAGGGCAGCCAGGACCAGGTGGCGCGGGCTCCCGGCAAGGCGCGCAACCCCGGCGCCGTCGCCTTCTCCCCAAAAGGCGCCGGCAATCCTTGGAAAAAGTGCCGGGGGCGGCGATCGCCACCCGGCTTTTGTTCGCTTCACCGCTTTGTCGCTACGCCGTGGCGCCTCCATCGACAGCCAGCGATGCTCCGGAGATGAACCGGCTCCCGGAGCCGGCCAGGAAACCGACCGTGTCGGCGATTTCCTCCGGCCGGGCGTAGCGCTTGACCGCCATCAGGTCCAACTCGGCCTCGGCTGTCGGGCCGTCGGCGGGGTTCATGTCCGTATCGGTCGGTCCCGGATCGACGATGTTGACCGTGATGCCGCGTTCGCCGACCTCGCGTGCGAGACCCTTGGTGAAACCGATGAGCGCGGATTTACTCATCGCATACAGCGTCACGCCGCCGTAAGGCACCCGCTGGGCGAAGCAGGAACCGATGGAGACAATGCTTCCGCCCGAGCCCATATGCGCAAGGGCTGCCTGCGAGGCGACAAAGACGGCCCTTGTGTGGATCGCCAGTGTGTCGTCGATTTCCTCCAGCGTGACATTCTCGACAGGGCCTGCATGGAAGATGCCCGCGCTGTTGACGAGAATGTCCAGCCGGCCCAGTTCGCCGGCGACCCGGTTCACGGCCGCCTGCAAGGCCGCCGGGTCGCGGCTGTCCGCCCTGATCGCCAGCGACCTCGTCCCGGATGCTTCAAGTTCACGCGCCAGACTTTCCGCTGCCTGGCCGGATGCGGAGTAGGTGAAGGCCACATCCGCTCCGTCCCTTGCGAGGCGCCGTACGATGGCGGCCCCGATCCCGCGCGATCCCCCGGTGACCAGGGCTACCTTGCCTTTGAATTCCATGTCGATGCTTCCTTTCTTACCGATCGTTTAAAAACTAGGCGAGCGCACCCGGTCGGTCAATCTATTTTGTACTGATCGGTTAAAAATATGGATCGGGGAAGCAGGTCAGGCTCGCAAGCCTGGCCATCGGCAGCGGATGGTTTCTGCCCGGTACCGGCGAGGGGCCGCCGTCAGCCTTCGTGGGCGATCACCACCTGGCGCCGGGCGCGGAGCTTTCAGGAATTTCAGGAGCGCTGAACAGTCTGCTGCATCTTATCGGAACGCGTGATCTGCCGCGCGGAGATACGCTGATGTCGAAGCCGAGTTCGGCGGAGTCAAAGCTCGGCCGGTGAGGTGATGGTGTGACGGTGCCGGGGTCATCTGTCAGCTGGCCAAGGGGGAATTTCAGCTTCATGCAAGGCGTTCCTCTGAGTTTTCTTCAAGTATCACTCAAATTGACGACATTGAAAGCCCGAAGAAGATCGCCGAATTCCGGAATATATGTGGGTTCTGTAAATTTAGAGATGACAGATTTTTTGGAGAATTCAATTCGGCCAGAGGCCGGTGCTACGTACCCTTCGGATGCTTGCTTGCGCCTGTCCTGCTCAATTTTTTTGATCGGGAAAGTGGGACCGTTGCACTGACCAAAAGGGATCACAGGCTGTTTCGGAAAATACTGTGAAGTCCGCGAGATGCAGAGGCGGGTTAAGCCCTTGTTTACATGAGTCATAAAAAGTCGCACCGTCCCGCCTCGGCGCAGGGCAGGAGATCGAAGCACCGGGCGGTTGTGGCCATGCCTAATGTGTCCATGCGGTCTGCCTGTTTTACGCAGTCCATACGACCTCAATTTCGCCAGACCAGGTGCCCCCGTGATGTCCATTCGCTTGTCCGCTCTTCCGTCCGCTTCGGTCCGGGGGCATTTTTGTGCCGTACCGCTCGCAGCCCTGCTGCTGTCGGGCACATCCCTGACCTCTGCCGAGGCGGGGTGTTCGATTTCCGACAAGGTCGAGACCTGCAGCGGCGCCATGAGCGGTGCGATCGTGCACGATCAGAATGGTGTGCACACGCTGACGTTGAAGAGCCTCACAACGGATCTCGACTCGGCTGACAGTTCGGACCCTGACAAGAAGCTCGGCCCGGCGATCTATCTGCGGGATCCGGGCGGAACCACGCCGGTCCCCGATGATTGGTCCAGCTCCAACCGCAACGGTCAAAGCGGGGTCGACGGAACGCCTGGCAGTTCCATCAGCGCAACCGTGAGCCTCGACAGCGGCTTCGGCATCAAGGGGCCAAGCGGTGTGGTGATTGAATCCAGCGGTTGGTCGGGCAGCCGGGGGCATGAAGCCAAGCATACCGACAAGCACGCGACCGGCGGGCGCGGCGGCGCTGGCGCGGTCGGGGGCGACGTCACGTTCTCGGCCAAAGGAGCGAACGGGGGCAAGGCACCGTCAGCCATCCAGGTGACAGGCACCACGGCCGACTCGCGCGGGATACAGGTGATGACGACCGGCGGCGCCGGCGGTGCGGGAGGCTGGGCGGAGTCCAAGGGCGGACTTCGCGATGCGGAAGGCGGTGTCGGTGGAACCGGCGGCGCTGGCGGCAACGCGGTTGTCAATCTGTTGGATGGCCACTTCCTGGCCTACCAGGGTGGCGGCGTGGGAATTCAGGTTGTCTCGCAGGGTGGCGATGGCGGTGGCGGCAATTATGCCGAGGTCGATGGCTGGGATGCGGACAATGCCTATGGCGGTGTCGGTGGTGCCGGAGGCAACGGCGGGTCTGTCTCCGTCGATGCGGTCTCGGCAAAGAGCACTGTCGTGACCACAGGTCCCGTGGGGATCTTGCTCAGCAGTATCGGGGGGAACGGCGGCGACGGCGGTGACGGCAAAGGTGGTCACGACTATGCCGGTGACGGCGGCGACGCCGGCAATGGCGGCGATGTAACGGCGAAGCTCTCTGTCGATGTCACGATGACGGGAGGGACCTCGGGCTACGGCATCTATCTGAAGAGCGCCGGAGGACAGGCGGGTGACAGCGGCGGGGATCATGGCGGCATCAAGAACCATGCCGGCAACCCGGGCGAGCCCGGCGAGGCCGGCGATGTCGACCTGACCCTCTCCAACTCGGCGGTGACGACAGAGGGCGCGGAAGCCGACGGCATCCTGCTGCAGAGCATCGGGGGCATGGGCGGCAACGGCGGCGACGTGTCGGGTGTCTTTTCCTACGGTTCAAAAGGTGGATCCGGTGGTGCCGGCGGTGCGGTGACTGCAGCGATCACGTCGTCCCGAGTTTCAACGACAGGGGACCACGCCAGCGCGCTCCATGTACAGTCCGTCGGCGGTGGCGGGGGCAAGGCCGGCAAGACCTCCGGGCTTTCGGCGCTTGCCTCGGAGGCTGGTGCCGGAGGTACCGGTGGCACGGTGACAGTGACGCTTTCGGACAGCACGTTCGACACGCAAGGGCTCAACGCGGCAGCGATCAAGGTGCAGAGCATCGGCGGTGGCGGCGGAAGTTCAGGAAGCGCGGACGGGTTCTATTCCGTGGGCGGGAGTGGCGGCCTCGGCGGTCTGGCGGGCACCGCCGATCTCCTGCTCGACAACGTCACGGTCACCACGGAAGGGACCAATTCCGTCGGCATTCTTGTCGAGAGCATCGGTGCGGGCGGCGGTGATGCGCATTCTCCGAGTGGTGCTTTCGCCATCGGTCAGGACGGCGGCGGTGGCGGCAACGGCAACACCGTGACGTTCACGAGCCAGAACGGCGGCTACTCGGTGGCAACCGGAGGCAAACACTCCGATGGCGTGCTGCTGCAGTCCGTCGGAGGCGGCGGCGGCAAGGGGGCGAGTTCGTTCGAGGCGGTTGCGCTTTTGCAGCCGTTGATCGGCACCAGCGGCGGCGGCGGCGGATCGGGCGGGGACGTCACTTTCACCGGGACCGACGCAGATTCCATCAAGACCTCGGGAGCCCATTCCCGCGGCTTTCTGGCCCAGTCCATCGGCGGTGGTGGAGGCGTCGGCGGCAATACTGTCGAGATCAATGTCGGCCTTGTTTTCAATCCGCAGACCGGAGCGCAGTCGAGTTCGAGCAACCATCACGGTGGAACCGTATCGGGTTCCGTCGGTGGCACGATAGCTACCTCCGGCGACAACTCGGCAGGTGTCTTTGTCCAGTCCGTGGGCGGTGGTGGCGGTTCCTCCGGCAACAGCGTGCAGGTCGGGGCCGCGATCGAGTTCAATCACGACATGGGCGCCGATGGCGGCATGGGCGGTGATGGCGGAACGGTGAACCTCGTCAGCAGCGCAGACATCACCACGAGCGGTGATGCGTCGGATGGCATCATCGCCCAGTCGGTTGGCGGGGGCGGTGGTCAATCAGGCAATGTGCTCGATTCGAACGTGGGCGGCCTGAACCTGAGCCAGTACGTCGGCAACCAGGGGGCGTCAGGCGGTGCAGGCGGCAATGCCGGCACCGTGTCGGTCGTCTCGAGCGGGAAGATCACCACAACGGGACACCTGTCCTCAGGCATCTTTGCCCAGTCGGTCGCCGGCGGCGGCGGCATGGCTGGCACCACGATCAATGCCGATGCAAGCATCTCGGCGGGAGCCGTCACACTTGGCCAGTCGGGCGGTGCCGGCGGCAAGAGCGACCAGGTGAAAGTCAGCAACAAGGGCGAGATCCACACGTCAGGCACATCGGCGACGGGGATTTTCGCACAGAGCGTCGCCGGTGGCGGCGGGCAGGCCAACACGACGGTCCATGGCAATCTGACGCTCGATCTCTCCTTCACTCATGGGGGCGATGGCGGCGCAGGCGGCGAGGCCGGCGACGTTATCGTGGACAATGACGGCACGATCCGGACAGACAATGACGGGGCTATTGCCATCTTTGCCCAGAGCCTTGGCGGCGGCGGTGGAAACGGCGCGCTGACGGCGTCTGGTGCGGTCGGAATCGTTGCGGTGAACATAGCGGTCGGGGGCAATGGCGGCGACGGTGGCACAGGTGGCGCGGTCACGGTCGGCAACACCGGTGCGCTCGTCACCCAGGGCAACTACTCCATCGGCATCGCGGCGCAAAGCCAGGGCGGGTCCGGCGGCAATGCCGGCATGCTTGCGCAGGGCACCGGGACCGGCGGCCCGATTTCCGGTTCGATTTCCGTCGGCGTTGGCGGTTCGGGTGGAGCGGGCGGCGTCGCGGACAAGGTAGAAATCACCAACTCGGGTACGATCCAGTCCGCTGGTTACGGGGCATCCGGCATCGCCGCGCAGTCGGTCGGCGGCGATGGCGGCATGGGCGGTGCGGTCTATTCCGGCACGGTGGATATTTCCACCGAGGGTGCGGGGAGTGTGAACGTGACAGTGGGAGGCGCCGGCGGCGGCGGCGGTACTGGCGGGGAGGTGAGCGTCGACAACAGTGGCGCCGTCACCACCACCGGGCACTATGCGGACGCCATCTTCGCCCAGTCGGTCGGCGGCAATGGTGGCGCCGGGGGATTGAGTTACGGAGGAACGCTGTCAGCCGGTACCGGCAGCTCGATCCAGTCGAATGTCGAGGTGGGAGGCAAGGGCGGTTCGGGGGCGGTCGCCGGCAATGTTCATGTTGCCAACACGAGCACGCTTGCGACGACTGGTGGCAACTCGCACGGAATCTTCGCCCAATCCGTCGGCGGCAATGGCGGTGATGGCGGGGCGGGTTATGCCTTCATCGGTGACTTCGCCCGCGAGAAGGAAGAATACCTGAAGGTGACCGCCAACGCCCAGGTCGGCGGCTTTGGCGGCAGCGGCAACCATGCCGGCAAGGTAACCATCAGCAACAGCGGCGACATTTCCACCAGCCAGGACACCTCCTACGGCGTTTTCGCCCAGTCGGTGGGCGGCGGCGGCGGCGACGGCGGCAACGCGGGCGCCTATACCATCGGGTATACGCTCAAGCCCGAGACCGAAGCGGACGAGGAAGCCGAAGCAAAGGGCGTCAGCCTCTCCTACACGATGGGCGGCAACGGCGGTGGCGGCGGACACGGCGACACCGTTTCGGTAACTCATGAGACAGGCCACACGATCAAGACCGAGGGCGTAGCCTCCTATGCGATTTTTGCCCAATCGGTTGGCGGCTCGGGCGGTGTCGGAGGCAACGGCGAGCCGGGCCTCGAAGGGTGGCTTGCAGATGTCTATGACATCTATGAGAAAATAAACACGGCCAGGGAAATCTACGAGCAGTTCAAGGAGTTTCCCAAAAGCCTTCTTGAAGGGTTCTCGGTGGACGTGGGCGGCGGCGGTGACGGCGGGTCCATCTCGGTGACCAATTCCGGCAGTGTGAAAACCAGCGGCGAGGGCGCGATGGGCATCTTCGCGCAATCCGTCGGTGGCGGCGGCGGTGCGGCTGGTGACATCGAGACCACGATTGTACGCGAGCTCGACAATCTCTGGGAGACGGTCGGATCGCTGGTGGTCAAGGCGGATGATGGCGGCGAGGGCGGTGATGGCGGTGACATTTCGATCGTCTCGTCCGGGAGCATCGTAACCACCGGCGATACGGCGCACGGCATCTTTGCGACCTCCGTTGGCGGCGGCGGCGGCGCCGAGGGCGAACTCGAAGTCGAAAACGAGGATGACGACCCCGGCTATATCGGCAGCGAGGGGCGGGACGGGCTGGGTGGACGCGTCGAGGTCACCATCGAAAAAGGCACCGTCGACGTGAGCGGTCAGGGCGCGATCGGCATCTTCGCGCAAAGTGCCTCGGGCGCGGGAACGAGCTATTCCGAAGGTGTTGCCGTCACCGTGAACGGGACCGTTCGCGCCCAAGGAGCGCAGGGCCGCGCCATCATGGCGCAGGCCTCCACCGCTTACGAGAACGATCCCACGGGCGCGGATGCCGATCAGGGGGTGGCCAACATCGTGATCGGCCAGAACGCCCTGGTCGAGACGACATCGGAGGACGCGTACGAGACCATTGCCGTGATGGGAGGAAGGACGGTCCTGGCCAGCGACGGCTCCCAGATCGTCCGTTCCAATTCGATCACAAATCAGGGAACGCTGAGGAGTGCCAGTCTCGATGCCGTCGTCGTGCGCAACGACCAGGCAGCCTCTCTCGTCATCGTCAACGACGGAGGCTCGTTTTCCGGCTCTCTCGATCTCGACGACAACAACGCCCACGTGTTCCAGAACACCGGCAATGGTGTTGTCGAGCTGGGAACCGCGTTCGACATGGGCAGTCATGAGAGCAGTGCGTTCGAGAACCTGGCTGTGATCACTGCCGGCAAGAAGGGCGAGGTGCACACCTCGACGATCACCACCGGCGCCTTCAGCAGCCAGAACGAGATCACGGTGGATGCCATTCAGTCCAGCGGAGGCGCGATCACCAATGACCTGATCGTGGTCGACGTGCATGGGAAGGACGGCAAGATCGACCTTGGCGGTCAGGTTTCCGGCAATTGGGTCGGCGCGGTGGACTTCACCAATGGCACCACGGGCAGTCTGAGGTTCCTCCAGTCGGCCAACGCCGAGACCATTGACTGGTCCGACGCGACGGCCTCGGGCAATGGTGCGATCAGCTATACGCTCCGCAGCGGCAGCAACGACAGCGAGTTGTTCCTGGATTACGAAGTCGATTATACCGGGGCATCCAGCGGGGTTTCGTTCAGTCCCAACGCGCTCAAGTTCGCAACCTATTTCAACAATGCGATGGAAGCCATCAACGCCGCGAACCTGAACGATCCGACCTCTCAAAGCCTGCAGGAGCTGAGCTCCCATCTGTTGAATTCAGGTTCGGCCGCCGAGCTGGAGCGGCGTTACCGTGAGCACTCCGCGGATGCCAGTCTCAACAACGCTGTCAAGGCGGCGGCGGCCTCGCAGGCCCTGCACAGCTTGCTCCAGAGCTGTCCGGTTCTTGACCCGAACGCGGGTGACGATTTTTTCAGGCAGCGCGAATGCGTGTGGACGCAGGCCATCGGGAACCGGCATTTCCAGAGTGCAACCGTAACCAATGGAGCCTTTCGCGAGGACACGACCGGTCTGGCAGGTGCGATCCAGAAGGAGGTTCTGGATGACACGTTCGTCGAGGTCGGCGGGCAGATCGAGTACCTGAACGTGCGCGGAACGGGCTACTCGCAGTCCGGCACCCGGTTCTCGGCCGGTGTGGCCCTGAAGCACGAGACAGGTCCCCTGACGTTTTCGACGACGATCGGCGGCGGCTTCTTTGATCTCGATCAGACCCGGAACTACACGCTCGGTGCAGCTACCCATTCTGCAGCCGCGGACATTCGGGGTGGGTTTCTGACCGTCGAAGGCCGGATCTCGGCCGTGTTTCAAAGACATGGCTTTTATGCCAAGCCGGCTCTTGCCCTGTCTGCGACACAGTTGTGGCAGGATGCCTTCAACGAGACCGGCTCTGGACCCTTGAACTGGAGTGTCGACGGCGTCGAGCATACGTCCGTGGCAGTATCCCCCGTGCTTGAACTGGGGCACGCCTTCGACCTGGCAAAGCGTCCGACCGTTGTTTTTCTGCGGGCCGGGCTGACCGCTCAGCTCACCGACACCAGTATTGCAACGACTGCCGCTCTGGCCGGCGGGGACAGCTCGCTTGGCAGTCTTACAAGTGTGTCCGGCTCGGACAGGGTCCAGGCGCGGTTCGCGGTCGGCCTCGACATGGACGTGAACGATCGCTTCTCGGTTTCGGTGTTGGGCCAAGCCGGCGCCAGCGAGAATACCAGTGACTTCGGCGGATATGCCCGAGCAAAGTTTCGCTTCTGAGGCGCCGGGCCGGCGGTCGACGTCCGTCGACATGTGATGCCTGCGGCCACGTGGCCTGTCGCCAGGACACGTGGCCGTTCGGTGTCACGCCTGGCTGCGGTGGGCGATCACCACCTGGCGCTGGGCGCCGAGCTTTTCCACACAGAGTTCCACCACGTCGCCGGCCCGCAGGAAGCGCGGCGGCGTGAAGCCGAGCCCGACGCCTTCCGGCGTGCCGGTGGCGATGATGTCACCAGGCATCAGGCGCATGAAGTGGGACATGTAGGAGATGATCGTGGCGACGCCGAAGATCATGTCGGAGGTCGAACTGTCCTGCATCGTCTCGCCGTTGACCGAGAGCGTCAGGGCAAGGTCCTGCGGGTCGCCGACTTCGTCGGGCGTCACCAGCCAGGGGCCAATGGGGCCGAAATTGCGGGCGGACTTGCCCTTGATCCATTGCCCGCCGCGCTCGATCTGGAAGGCGCGCTCGCTGACATCGTTGATGGTGCAGTAGCCGGCGACATGGTCGAGCGCGTCCGCCTCCCCGACATGTTCGCATTCGCGCCCGATGACGATGCCGAGCTCGACCTCCCAGTCGGTCTTCACCGAGCCTTTCGGCAGGATGATCGGATCGTCGGGACCGCAGATGCTCGAGGTCGACTTGGAAAAGAGCACCGGCTCGGCGGGCTCGGGATTGTTGGTCTCCCTTGCGTGCCGGGCATAGTTGAGGCCGACCGCGTAGAAATTGCGGGCCGAGCCGACGCAAGGACCGATACGGGTCCCGGCCGGGACGGCCGGAAGGGCGGAAAGATCGGTGTCGGCCAGCCGTGCCAGCGTCTCGCAGGTGATTGTCGCCGGCGTGAAATCTTCGATGAGGCCGGAGAGATCGCGGATCGTGCCGGCGGCATCGAGGCAGCCGGGCCTTTCCGCGCCGGCCGGTCCAAAGCGGAGAAACTTCATTCGTCGTCCTTTCGGTTCGTGAAACGGGCTGGCTGTTCAGGCGGAGCGCAGGATCATGTCCGCCGCTTTCTCGGCGATCATCACCACAGGCGTTGCCGTATTGCCGGAGACGATGCGCGGCATGATCGAGGCATCGACCACCCGAAGGCCCTGAAGCCCGCGCAGGCGAAGCTGGGGATCGACCACGGCCCCCTCGTCCATACCCATCCGGCAGGTGCCAACGGGATGGAAGATCGTGGTGCCGATGTCGCCGGCGGCGCGGATGAGGTCCGCGTCGGAGACGACTTTCGTTCCGGGCAGGGCTTCCTGCGGGGCGTATTTCCGCAAGGCCGGCATGGTCATCAGCTTCCGGGCATGACGCAGCGCGCGCAGGGCAATCTCGCGGTCACCGGGCGTTGTCAGGTAGCGCGGCGAAATTTCCGGCGCGGCGTGCGCACCGCTGCGCGCCAGATGCACGCTTCCCCGGCTCTCCGGCCTGAGGTTGCACACCGAAACGGTGACGGCCGGGTACGGGTGGAGCGGTTCGCCCAGCCGGTCGGTCGACAGCGGCTGGATATGGTATTCGAGATCGGGCGTCGTCCGGTCCGGGCCGCTGCGGGTGAAGATGCCGAGCTGGCTCGGCGCCATGGAAAGCGGCCCCGACCGGCTCCACAGGTATTCGGCCGCCATTGCGATCTTGCCGGTCAGCGAATTGGCGATCTGGTTGAGCGTCAGCGCGTTGTCGACGCGGTACACCATGCGCAGCTGCAGGTGGTCCTGCAGGTTCTCGCCGACCTCGGCCCGCTCGTGCAGCACGTCAATTCCGGCTTCCTTCAGCCGCTTGCCCTGGCCGATGCCGGACATTTCCAGCAGCACCGGCGAATGGATCGCGCCGGCGGCCAACAGGACCTCGCCGCGGGTGCGGGCCTCGCTCACCCTGTTTGCGCGCCTGAAGACCACGCCGGCGGCGCGGCCGTCCTCGATGAGGATGCGGGATACTTCGGCTCCTGTCAGAACGCGCAGGTTGGGGCGCCTCAGGGCGGGCCTCAGGAAGGCGCGGGCCGTACTCCAGCGTCGCCCGTTCTTCTGGTTGACCTCGAAATATCCTGCGCCCTCGTTGTCGCCGGAGTTGAAATCCGTGCTGCGCGGGATGCCCATTTCCTCCGCCGCCGTCTGCACGTCCTCCAGCAGGTCCCACTTCAGCCGCTGGCGCGCCACCTTCCATTCGCCGCCCTCGCGGTGCAGCCGGCTGTTGCCGCCCGGCCGGTCTTCGGAGCGCAGGAAGTATGGCAATACATCCTCCCAGCCCCAGCCGGCATTGCCGAGCGCCGCCCAGCCGTCATAGTCGGCGGCCTGGCCGCGCATGGCGATCATGCCGTTGATGGAGCTGCAACCGCCCAGCACCTTGCCGCGCGGATAGGCGAGCGAGCGCCCGTTGAGCCCGCTTTCCGGCATGGTCGAGAGCATCCAGTCGCTGCGGGGATTGCCCATGCAGTAGAGATAACCGACGGGGATGTGGATCCACGGGTGGTTGTCCTTTCCACCCGCCTCCAGCAACAGGACGCGGGTGTCCGGATTGGCGGTCAGGCGGTTGGCGAGGACGCAACCGGCCGTTCCCGCGCCGATGATGATGTAGTCGTAGTCGCCGTCGATGGTGGACGTCATGAGCTATTCCGAGTGTCTTGCCGGTCGCAGGGAGCGTGTCAGTAGAGGGCGATGGCCGGGAAGGCGATCAGCAGCCCGACCGCGATGACCTGCAGGCAGATGAAGGGCAGGAGCGAGCGGAAAATCTCGCCGAGCGAGATGTCCGGTGGCGTCACGCTCTTGAGGTAGAAGGCGGCGGGGCCGAATGGCGGCGTCAGGAACGACACCTGCATGTTCATGGCGAAGAGAACGCCGAACCAGACGGGATCGTAGCCGAGGCCGATCACGATCGGCACGAAGATCGGCATGGTCAGGAGGGCGATGCCGACCCAATCGAGGAACATGCCGAGCACGAAGAGGATCAGCATCATCAGCAGGATGATGACAGTGGGGGAATCCGAGACACCGGTGATCAGCGAGGAGATGAAGCGGATGCCGCCCATCAGGTTGTAGACGCCGACCAGGGCGCTGGCGCCGATGCCGATCCACATGATCATGCCGACGGTCGCCAGCGTGTGCATTGCCGCGTCGAGCAGCATCGAGAACGAAAACTCCCGTCGCAGGATCGTCGAGACGATGACACCGGCAACGCCGATGGCGGAGGCTTCCGTCACCGAGGCGATGCCGCCATAGATCGAGCCGAGCACGACGGAGACCACCAGTATCGGCAGTATCAGGCCGCGCAGCAGCGGCAGCATCTCGGCGATCGGGGGGCGCTCGTCCGGGGGCGGCGGCGCGACCTTCGGATCGGTGTAGGAACGCAGCAAGATGTAGGCGATATAGAGCCCCGCCAGCATGAAGCCCGGCACGAAAGCGGCGGTGAACAGCTCGCCGACGGAGACATTCGCCGTCAGGCCGTAGATGATCAGCACGATCGACGGCGGCACCATGGTTCCGAGCGAGCCGCCGGCGCAGACCACGCCGATGGCCAGCCGGCGATCGTAGCCGAGCCGGAGCATTTGCGGCAGGGCGACGAGCCCGAGCAACACGATCTCGCCGCCGATGATGCCGCTCATCGCCGCGAGAATGACCGCGACGAAGATGGTCTGGACCGCCACGCCGCCGCGCAGGCGCCCGCCGACCAGTTTCATCGCGTCGAAGAGGTCGCGGGCGATGCCGGACCGGTCGAGGATCGCCGCCATCAGCACGAACATCGGGACGGAGATGAAGACGAAGGAGGAAACGAAGGAATAGACGCGACTGGTGATCAGCGGCACCGCGTTGGGGCCGAACCAGCCGACCGC
Organism: Stappia sp.; assembly: GCF_048261845.1. Taxonomy (GTDB): domain Bacteria; phylum Pseudomonadota; class Alphaproteobacteria; order Rhizobiales; family Stappiaceae; genus Stappia. The sequence continues at coordinate 197,047 of NZ_JBLXFR010000002.1, forward strand.
GAAGACCAGCGCCACCAGCAGCGTGACAAGGGCAAGCGGCATGCCCGTCAGCAACAGCAGCACGAGCAGCGCGAACAGGACCAGCGTGCCGTATTCGATGCCCAGTGTCTTCAGGTTCACTCCGAGGTCGAGAAGCTCAAGCATCGTCGTGCCTTTCCGGTGGCGTCGGGCCGCGCAGGTAGTTGATGGTCAGGATCAGGAACTGGACGCTCATCGTCACGAGGACGAGGAAGAGGAACAGCTTCAGGATTGCGGGCGCGGGCGAGTTCCAGGCACTGCCACTTGTTTCCAGGAAGAAGCTGCCATCGGGACGGAAGGTCGCCTTCATCGCCATCAGCCAGGCCGCCCAGGCGAAGAATGTGCTGGCGCACAGGCAGGCGATCGAGATCAGCACGTCGAGGAGGTTGCGCAGGCGCGCCCCGACGATGTCATAGAGCAGCACGACGCGGATATGGCTGTTGCGCGCCACGCAGTAGAGACCGCCGAAGATGAAGGTGACGGCACTCAGGAACGTGGTCGTCTCGTGCGCCCAGGTGGTCGGGGAGTTGAAGACGTAGCGCAGGAAGATCTCCACGACGAGCACCGCCATGGCAATGACGATGCCGACCGCGAAAAGGCGCGCGATGCGTGTGATGACCCAGCCGAGCCGGCCTGCCTGTGGCAGGTATTCGCGCGGCGGGGCGGCAATGTCGACGGGGTCTGGACGCGGGTCCGGGGCTGGGGGCATGGGGAGCCACTCCGGTCTGGTGCACGGTGCTGTCGGGAGAGATTTTCCGGGAAAGTGTCAGAGCGTACTTCCGGACGCATGTCCGGGCGCACGTAGGCGCCCGGACCGCTCGGGCCGCTCGGGCCGTGTCAGTTCAGCAGGCCCTGGCTCTTCAGGTAGGTGGTCAGCTTGTCATAGACCTTCTGCGCGTTTTCCGAGCGCTCGGCGACCTTGGCCCACTGGTCCATGGCGATCGTGCGGAACCTTGCCCGCTCGTCCGCCGACCAGTCATGGACGGTGATGTTCGGGTCGGCGGTGGCTTCCGCATAGGCCTTCAGGTCGTTCATCGACAGGATGGCGACGGAGTCCTGCGCGAAGTCGCGAACCGAGACCGTCAGGATCGCCTGCAGGTCGGCCGGCAGTGCATTCCACTTGTCCAGGTTCATCGACACTTCGACGAGCGGCATGGAGTGGAAGCCGGGATAGACCGGGTGCGCGGCGACCTTGTGCAGGCCCTGCTGGTGATTGGTCGAGAAGACCGTGGAGTCCGCGGCATCGATCACGCCCTTGTCGAGCGCCGTATAGACCTCGGAATAGGGCAGGTTGACCGGCACCGCGCCTGCCGCGGCGAAGACTTCCTGGATGAGCCCCTCGGGCGCGCGGACCTTCAGGCCCTTGAGGTCGTCGACGCCGTCGAGCGGGCGGGCGGAGACGAAGCCCTCAAGACCGGTCGTGGTCGCGCCGATGAAACGCAGGCCATAGGGGCCTTCCAGCTCGTTCATCAGTTCGTGGCCGCCGCCGTAGTTGATGAAGCGGAACATCTCGTCGGGCGACGACCAGGCGCCGGTCGGGTTGGCGATCAGGCCGAAGGCCGGATCCTTGCCGGAAAAATAGCTGACATCGGTGATGTGGCCGTCGAGAATGCCGGAGCCGACCGCTTCCTGGGTCTCGTTGTATTCGACCACGGCACCGACGGGCAGCAGCTCGATGGTGAGACGGCCACCGGACATCTCCTTCACGCGGTCCGTCCAGGCCTGCTGGATGGCGAAATTGGGGTTGCCGGCCGGGTCGACCGACTGGAACGTGAACTGGAACTCCTGTGCCACCGCGCTGGTGCCGGTCATCAGACAGGCCGCCATGACGGCGCTGATCAGTGTCTTTCTCATGGTTTTCCTCCCTTTGGCGGACATGTTTGGCTGATCCCATGTCCCTGGATCGTGTCGCGGGTGCGTCCCGCGAAGTCGGTTGTTTCTGTCAGGCGGCTTGGCCCGACGGTCTTGCGACCGGTGTGTTCACGAGGTTGCGCAGGCTGCCATCGCGCAGGAACTGCATCGCCGTCTCCACCGACAGGCGGCGGGCGTCCGCAACGCTTTCCGGGCTCGACCAGGCCGCATGCGGGGTGACGAACAGCCGTTCCCCGACGATCGGGTCGGCGCCGTTGGCATAGGCGCGGGCGATGGCGTCTGTCGGAGACGGCGGCTCGACCGGCAGCACATCGATACCGGCGCCGGCGATGGTGCCCTTGCGCAGGGCGTCGAGCAGGGCGTCCATGTCGATGATGGCGCCGCGCGCCGTGTTGATCAGCACCGCATGCGGCTGCATCATCGACAGGCGCTGCGCGTCGAACATCTTCAGCGTCTGCGGCGTCAGCGGGCAATGCAGGCTGACGACGTCGCTTTGTGCGAGCAGTTCCTCCAACCGGTCGCAGCGGTCGACGCCGACAGCAATCTCCGTTCCGCGTGAGACGAGAGGGTCATAGGCGAGAACGCGCATGCCGAAGGCCTTCGCCCTGAGCGCTGCGGCGATGCCGATGCGCCCGAGCCCGACAATCCCGAAGGTCTTGCCCCGGAGCCGGGCGAGAAGCGGCGCGCGGGCATGGTCGAACCCCTCCTGCGGCGAGGCCATGAGGTTGCGGTGGTAGGAGCCGATGCCACGGCGCAGGGTCAGCATCAGGGCAATGGCGTGGTCGGCCACCTCGCTGGTGCCGTAGTCGGGCGTGTTGCAGACCGGGATGCCGGCGGCGGCGGCGGCAGCGAGGTCGATATGGTCGAAGCCGACGCCGGCCCGCACGATGATGCGGCACCGTTCCAGCTTGGCGATCATCTCCCGCGTCACCGGCATTTCGTGCCAGACCACCATCGCATCGCAACCGCGCAATGCCGCATCGGGCAGGTGCTCGAAGCTGCGCTCCCGGTGGATATCCCAGTCCACCTCGTCGCCGGCTGTCGCCCGCTCGATCTCGGCGTCGTCCGGGTATTGGGCGTCGGGGGTGAGCAGGCGAAGGCGGGTCATGGAAACCTCTTGGAGTTCTTGGAGCGCGATTGGCGATTGACGTTTCTATTCTAGAATTCTAGAATTTGAAAAATTGTCAAACGGTTTTTATCGCGCTTGAAAAAGTCCGGAATTCAGGTGATTTCAGGCTTGTCGTCCGCGTTGAAACGCACCCCGGACCGGGAAGGAGAGGGCCTTGTCACTAACTCAGGACGCCTGCGAGCGGCTTCGCGAAGCCATCGTCTCGGGCAAGTTCGAGTTCGGCGAACGGCTGTCGGAGGAGCAGATCGCGCGGGCATTGGGCATGAGCAAGGCACCGGTGCGCGCGGCCTTCATGGACCTGCGCGACATGGGACTTGTCACCATCGTGCCGCAGGCGGGCACCTATGTTGTCACCCCCTCGCGGCAGGACGTTGAGGCGATGAGCCGCTTCCGCGCGATGCTCGAACGCGAGGCGCTGGACATGGCCCTGGCGCGGGATCCGGACGCCCTGGTGCATCGGCTGAACGGGGCGATCTCGCAGATGCAGCACGCCATTGATGTGGGGGAATGGTGGCTCTACAGCAGGGCCGACAGCGCCTATCACAGGGCGATCCTGCAGATGGCCGGCAACCGCTACCTGGAGAAGGCCTACGATCTCACGGCGAACGCGCTGGAGGCGCTGCGGGCCCGGCTGCAGTCGGGCGAGGGCAATTTCTGGAGCCGCTCCTTCGCCGAGCATATCGAACTGCGCGACCTCGTCGCCCGCCGGGAATTCGGGGCGGCGCAAGCCCTGTTGCAGGAGCATATCCTGATCATCAACCGGTCGCTGTCGCTGCCGGAAACCGACCCGCAGGCCCGCCAGAAGGGCAGGCGGCGGTCGGACGAGGAGTGCCTGGCGATCCTCTCCGCTCCGGTCGTGCCGTGAGGCCGGCGGCCGGTTCCGGCCGGCCATGAGCATGCCTTTCCCCGCGCCGCGAGCGGGCACAAGTCCCGGCCCCGCGCGGCGGCCGGAGCGCCGAATGCACGCCTGAAGCGACGAGATCGGCGCGGCAGAATTGTGCAAACGCGACAATCTCGAACAAAAAATGCGCCAAATTGCACGGCGTTTTATCGAGATTGTCGCATTTGTTCAGCCGATCGCCTCCAGCGGAGCTGCGACCGGCCACGGCTGCCGGCCGGCCGCGACCGGCTCCTGCCGGCCCCCGGCCGTTCCGTCCAGATGCAGGACGGTGTCGGCGACCGCCCGGACCATTTCGGCATTGTGGCTGACCAGAACCAGCGACAACCCGCGTTCGGCGACGCAGTCGCGCAACAGCATCATCGTCTCGCGCTGGACGATCGGATCGAGCCGCGAGGTGGGTTCGTCGGCGACGATCAGCCAGGGATCGAGCATCAGCAGGCGGGCCAGCGCCAGTCGCTGCGCCTCGCCGCCCGACACCTCGCCGATGCGGCGGCGCAGCAGGGCCGGGGCAAGGCGCAGGCGCTCGAGAACCGGCCGCAGGGCCTCCATGTCCGGGCGCCCGGCCGAAAGGGCCATGACATCGCGCAATTGCGCGCCGACGCTGCGATGGGGCGCGAAGACCGTGGCGGGGTCCTGGTGGAGTTTCTGGAACCGCCGCCGCAGCCGCCGCAGCCCGCGACGATCGCGGAGGATGTCGCAGCCGCGCCAGGATACCTCACCGTGCAGCGGCGGGAACAAGCCGAGCAGAACGTTTCCGAGCGTGCTCTTGCCGACCCCGCTGGGACCGGTGACGGCCAGCACCTCGCCGCGATGCACGTGCAGGTCGAGATCGCGGAAGAGGGGGCGGGCCGGATCGTGGCCCGCACTGAGGCCGTGCGCTGCAAGCATGACGTCGTTCGAGGCAAGGCAGGTCGGGCAGGCCGGCCAGTTGCGCGGATCGGCGGCGAGCCAGGCCCGCGAATAGGGATGCCGGGGCCGTGTCAGGACCTCGTCCGTCGCGCCGGTCTCGACAATCTCGCCGTCCTTCATGATGGCGACGCGGCCGGCAAGCGCGCGGACCACGGTAAGGTCGTGGGTGATGACGAGAAGCGTCTTTCCCTCGTCGTTGAGCTGCCGGAGAAGGCCGGTGACCCGCCCGATGCGGTCGGTGTCGAGCCCCTTGGTCGGCTCGTCGGCGATCACAAGCCCGGCCGGACTGGCAGCAGCGTTGGCGATCAGCACGCGCTGCGCCATGCCGCCGGAGATCTCGAAAGGGTAGAGGCCGCCGGCCGCGGCCGGAAGGTCGACACGGGCAAGCTGGTCGGCGATCCCCGATCCGCTGGCGGGAACAACGAGCTGCCGGGCGATGCGGGCAAGCGGGTCGAGTGCGGCCGCCGGCTCCTGCGGCACGATGCAGGTCTCGCGGTCCCAAAGTGCGCGCAGGCCGGCTCTATCTCCCGCATCCACGGTCCTGCCGCCGGCAAAGCGAAACGTGCCGCGTGCATCAAGCTCCCCGGGCAAGAGGCCCATGGCCGCCTGGGCAAGCAGGCTCTTGCCGGAACCGGTCTCGCCGATGACGCAAAGCACCTCTCCGGAGCGCAGGACGAGAGGGCCGATGTTCAACAGCAGGGTCCCGGTCCGGTCGACGATTTCGAGACTGTCGAGCGAGAAGGCGTGTGCGGTCATTCCCGTCCTCCGGTGAGGCGCGCGGCGATGCTCTCGCCGACAAGGGTGAAGGCCAGGACACTTGCGACGATGGCAAGGCAGGGCGCCAGGATCTGCACCGGCGCTTCCGGTGCATAGGGGAGCAGTTCGCCGATCATCGCGCCCCATTCGGGCGTGGGCGGCTCGAGACCAAGGCCGAGAAAGCCGAGCGAGGAAATCGTCAGGATCGCGGAGCCGACACCGAGCGCGGCGAGCGAGACGGACTGGCGCAGCACGGGCGGCAACAGGTGGTGACGCAGGATATGGCCGTTCGAGAAGCCGGCAAGCCGGGCAGCCTCGACATGGGTTTCCTGCAAGGCGACGCGTGCATTGGCGCGTGCCATGCGGGCAAAGAGCGGCCAGAGGGCAATCTGGATGCCGATCGCCATGGGCAACAGGCCGCCGCCGGTGAGCCCGGCCAGCAGCAATGCCAGCAACAGGCCGGGGAAGGCGAGGACGAGATCGGCAAGCCGCATGACAAGACTGTCGGCGAGACGGCCGCCAAGGGCGGCCGCAAGGCCGAGCAGCACGCCGACGACCGACGTCGATGCAACACAGGCAAGCGCGATGCCGAGCGAGCGGGGAGTTCCATGAAGAACGCGGGAGAGAATGTCGCGGCCGAGATGGTCCGTGCCGAGAAGATGGGCGGCCCCGGGCGGCGCCAGCACCGCCATCAGGTCCTGGCGGTTCGGGTCCGGCAGGGGAAGCCAGAAAGGGGCAAGGGTCGATGCGGCGAGCAGGCCGGCAAGTGCAAGGCCCACCCGAAGGCCGTATGCCGGCGGCTGGCGGCGCGGGCGGGCGGGGTTGGAGATGTTCATGCGGTGCCCATCCGTCGCAGGCGCGGGTCGAGCCGGTAGCAGGCAAGGTCCGCCGCAAGGTTGGCGAGCGCGTAGACGAGGCCGATCAGCAGGCCGGCGCCCATGATCATCGGAATGTCGCGGGCGAGCAGCGAGCGGATCAACAGGTTGCCGAGACCCGGATAGCCGAACAGTGTCTCGACGACGACGAAACCGTCGATCATGTAGGCCATCTGGAGCGCCATGAAGGTGACGACCGGAATGGCGGCGTTGCGCAGCCCGTGGCGGCGGAAGGCAGCGCCCGGCGGCAGGCCGCGGATCTCCGCATAGGTCATGAAGAAAGCCGAGTGGACATCGACCACGGCATTGCGCACGACCCGCACCGAATAGGCGGCAAGGCCAAGGGCAAGCGTCAGCGCGGGCAGCACCATGTGGGCAGCCGAGCGGTAGCCGGCAGGCGGCAGCCAGCGCAGCCAGAGCGCGAACAGAGAGATGAGTAGCACGCCGACAAGGAAGGCGGGTGTCGAGGCGAGGAGCACGGCCAGCCCCTGGGTCATGCGGTCGAGCCAGCCGCCGGGACGGCGACCGGCGGCAAGGCCGAGGGGGATCGCGATCATGTAGGAGAGCAGCCAGCCGGCCAGCCCGAGCACCAGCGTCAGCCGGGCATGGGTTGCCAGTTCCTCGCTCACCGGCTTGCCGCTGACCATTGAGACGCCGAGATCGCCTCTGGCGAGCCGGCCGATCCAGGTCGCGTACTGTTCGGACAGGGACCGGTCGAGCCCTTCCTCGCGGCGGATGCGCTCCGTCAGTTCCGGCGTCAGCCGGTCCTGACCCGTGCGCGCGGCGGCGATGCTGAGAGCGAGGTCGCCGGGCAGGGCCTGAACGAAGGCGAAGCAGAGCGTCGCAAGCACGAGTGCGACGGCAACGGCCTGTGCGAGGCGGGCGCCGATGATGCGGGCGAGCGGCGTCATCCCGACAACGCGACGTCTTGCAGGTTGAAGCGCAGCTCGAACGGATCGCCCCGGAAGCCGGAGAGGCGCCGGTTCACCGCGATGATCTGGTCGTACCAGACGACCGGGATGAGCGGCAGCTCGTCGTGGATGATGCCGATGATGCCCCGGCGCAGGTCCGCCTGACGCTCCGCATCGCCCTCGCGCAGGTAGTGCTCGACGAGACTGCGCAGCTCCTCGTTCTTCCAGCCGGTGGTTCCCGCCGCACCCGGGGGAATGGTGTCGCTGGCGAAATCGACGGCGACCGTCCCGACCGGGTCGGGGACAATGGCCAGGTTGCGGGACGTCAGGCCCATGTCGAGACTGCCGTCGCGCTGCGCCTCGACGATGGCCGTCCATTCGCCGATGCGGATGGCCAGATCGTATCCGATCTCGCGGAACTGGGCCTGCATCGCCGTGGCGATGACCGGGAGTTCGGGCCGGTTGGCGAAGGTGAGGATCGTCCCGGAGAAGCGGGCACCGTCCTTCCCGCGTATGCCGTCGGCGCCGCGCTCCCAGCCTGCTTCGTCGAGCAGCGCGTTGGCGGCCGCAACGTCCTTGCGGTGCGGGGCGATGTCGTCGAAATGCCAGTTGGCGAGAACCGGCGGCATGTACTGGGTGGCCGCGAGCGCCGGATTGCGCATGATGCCGGTGGCGATCGCCTGCCGGTCGAGAGCCATGTTGATGGCCTGGCGGCAACGCCTGTCGGAAAATTGCGGTTTGGCGCAGTTCAGCATCAGGGTGTGAACGCGCGGGACGACCGGCCGGTCGATCGTCATCAGGCCGGATGCCTCCACCCGGCGGATGCTCGGCGCGGGGATGTTGAAGACGAGGTCGCTGTCGCCGGCGATGGCGATATTGCCGCGCGTCTCGCCATTGGGAACGGCATCGTATTGCACCGTTTCCACGGTGCCCCTACCGCCGCGCCAGGCCTCGTGACGCACCAGCCGCATGGCGTGGGGAAGCTCGAGCTCCGCGATGCGGAAGGGGCCGGTGCCCACGGGCCGCTCGATCGCGCCGGAGGCCGAGAAGGAGGACGGGGCGACAATGGCCGCGGAGTTGTCGACCAGATAGGAGAGGAACGGACCGAAGGGCCTCTCCAGCGAGAAGACGAGGTCATTGCCCTCGACGTCGATCGAGCCGATGCCGGCGCTCTTGAGATAGAGGGATTCGCCGACCAGGCGCTCAAGGCTCGCGGCGACCTCGCGCGCCGTGCAGGGCGTGCCGTCATGAAAGACGAGGTTCTCGCGGATGCCGAGCCGCCATTGCGTCGCCTCCTCGTTGACCGACCAGCTTTCGGCCAGCGCGGCTTCGATGCGGCCTTTCCCGTCCACGGCGAGCAGCGTTTCGACGACACCGGGACGGGTGAAGGAATAGCCGGAATTGGCGAGGTCGGTGGAACGGATCTCCCAGGGCTGGGCGATGCGCAGCTGCGTGGCGCCGGACGCGGCGGCGAGGCGCGAGGGCAGGGCGGCGGCGCCCGCAAGCAGCGCCGTGCCGGCCAGAAAGCGTCGTCGGGAAAGATGTGCAAGGCTCATGGTGTCATCCTTTGCGTGGCGGGGGTCCGGGCGGGGCGCCATCCGGGGGCGAAAGCGATGAGAGCGGCGGCGGCGACCACCACCGCCGCGCCGGCGAGGCCGAGGGGAGAGGGAACAAGGGCAAAGACGGCAAGATCGAAGCCCATGGCCCAGATCATCGCCGTGTATTCGAACGGGGCGAGGGTGGAGACGGGCGCGCGGGCAAGGGCCTCCGTCATGGCGATATGGGCAAGGCCGCCGCAAAGGCCCGCGCCGGCGAGCCACAGAAGCGTCGTTCCGCTGGCATCGCTCCAGCCGAAGGGCGCCGTGGCAAGCCCTGCGAGGGCGCAGACGAGCGCGAAGTAGAAGGCGATTGTTCCTGCCGGCTCGCTCGCCGTCAGCCGCTTGATCTCGACCTTCGCCGAGGCGGTGGTGATGGCGCAGGCAAGCCCGGCGGCAATGCCGACAAGGGTCGTGATGTCGGGGGCCGGTCCGTTGAAGGCCGGCGCGAGCATCAATCCGATGCCGGCGAAACCGAGACCGGCGGCGCCGATCACCAGCGGGGCCGGCCGCTCCTTCAGGAAGATCATGGCAAAGGGAATGGCGACGAGCGGCGCGAGGAAGCCGAGGGCCGTGGCGAGCGCCAGAGGCAGGGAGGCAAGGCAGAGGAAGGAGAAGAACATCGCCGCGCAACCGAAGGCGCTGCGGCGCAGATGCCCGAGCGGGTTTCGCGTTGCCAGCGCGGCAGGGAAGCGGCCGAGGATCATCAGGTAGATGACGATGGGCACCAGGGCGACGGCGCTGCGCCAGAAGACGATCTGTCCGACCGGCGCCTCGAAGGAGGCGAGCCGGACACACAGGGACATGCAGGCGAACAGGCCCGTTGCCGCAAGCCGGAGGGCGATGCCGGCGAGGGGGCCGGCGCTGTCCGGGGCGTGTTCCGCGAGAGGGGGAGTGGTCATGCGGGTGACGGGTCCGGGTGTTGGTGTCAGGCTGCGGGTTTGGTGGCGGACAGCAGGAAGGTGCGGCCGCCATAGGTTGCCGCCAGGCGCAGGCGCTCGCTCCAGGTCGCCGCCCGCCACTGGCGGCGGCGCACGCAGGAGAGCGTGTCGAGCTGCACGCCGGTGAAGCCCGCATCGGCCAGCATCAGGTGAAGCTCGCGGGCCTTCAGGCCCTCACGGAAGTGGACCTTTGCCATGATCCGCTCGTGCGCCGCCTGATCCCACAGGGGGCGGATGCCCCGGAGACGGTCGAGCATGCGCGACACGGTCAGCAGAAAACGGGAGAGGGCCGTGGCCGAGACCCAGTCGCCGTCGGCGATGACGAGCCGCCCGCCGGGCTTCAGCACGCGCCACCAGTCGGCGAAGGCGGCGACGGGGTCGACCAGCGTCCAGACCAGATGCCGGCAGACGACCGCGTCATAGGCGTTGTCGGCCATCATGGTGTTCTCGGCGTCGCCGAGGTGGAAACGGACGCAGGTTTCGGGATGCTTGCGGCGGGCCCGCTCGATCATCGCCTCGCAGAGGTCGATGGCGTCGATGTCGCAGCCGATGCGTGTGAGCACGCGGGTGATTTCGCCGGTAACGGAGGCGAGCTCCAGCACCCGGGAGCCGGCGGCGATCCGCCCGTGCCGGCGGAACAGGGAGACCCAGGCGGAGAGCTCCGCATCGGTGCGGATCCTGTGCCCGAACGAGAGGTCGAAGGTTTCGGCGCGGTTCGTCCAGTAGTCGCGAATCTCGTCCTTGACGGAGAAATTCACCCCGTTGGCCTCAAGGGGCAGCCTTGTCGCAATGGTCATTCGCTCATCCACGCATCCGGTGCATCGGCAGGGCCGGAACGGGGAGCGCAGACACGCGAAGCACACGCGATCGGATCGAACGGCGCACCAGGCGCTCCGGTGCACCCCGCCCGGACCGATAAAGACGCGTGCAGGCAGGTTTCCTGGCTTGCGGGTCGTCACGAAGCGGCCGCCTTCCCGGATGTCTCCAGTGGCTGATGGCCGATCGCTCGCCGCTCACAGTTGCGGGGGCAGCCGCGGATTTGAACCGCGTTCCCTTTTCAGCCCGGACCTGAGATCCGGGCCACCATGCACGTGGGGACAAGGGATAGTTGCCGGCGCGATGCGCGTCAACATAAAGGCGAGGCGGCATGGGGAGGGTCCACCGGTTGTGCCGGCCCCCTCTACGGGCGGCCGGATGACTGCGAAGCGGCGTGATTGTTATAGTATAACAAAACACAGCGCAAGAGGCGTGAATGCGGCTGGAAGGCGGGCATGCGGCGGGGTGAGACGGGACGGGAGAGGCAGGACGCGGAGGAGGGGCGGGGGAGGCAGGACGCGGGGGAGGGCGGGGAGGTTGGGCGCCGCCGGGTGACGCACCGCCGCGTCCGGTGCGATGGATGCCGGCATGCGTAAAAGTGGAGTGCTTCGCTCATCTATAGGAATGTGCAATCGCTCAACGGTACAGCGCTGTTGATGTTTCACCGCGTATTGCAGAGTTTCCGGATACAGGCGCATCGCGGGAGGAAAGAGATGGCTCTGCAATTGTCGCCGCAAGAAATCGTGAAACGGACCAACGCCGTGGTCGGGGAACTTGCGGAGCTCGAAGGGCCGCTTCTGCCGATCCTGCATGCGGTGCAGCGGGAGTTCGGCTTCGTCCCGGCCGATGCCCTGCCGGTGATCGCCGAGGGGCTCAACCTGAGCCGCGCCGAGGTGCATGGCGTGGTGTCGTTCTACCACGATTTCCGCGAGCAGCCCGCCGGCCGGCATGTGGTGAAGCTGTGCCGCGCCGAGGCCTGCCAGTCCATGGGCGGCGATGCCGTTGCCGAACGGATGCGCGACAGGCTCGGCGTCGACTGGCACGAGACGACGGCGGACGGCAACGTGACGCTTGAGCCGGTCTTCTGCCTCGGACTTTGCGCCTGCGCTCCCGCGGCGATGGTCGACGGGCGCCTTGTCGGACGGGTGGACGGGGCACGGGCCGACGCCCTGCTGGCGGAGGTGGGCGCATGAGGATCTTCGTTCCACGGGATGCGGCGGCGAAGGCGCTGGGCGCCGATGCGGTGGCGGCCGAGATCGCGGCTGAGGCCGAACGGCGCGGCGTCGACGTGGAAATCGTGCGCAACGGCAGCCGGGGGATGGTCTGGCTGGAGCCGCTGGTGGAGATCGACGGGCCGGACGGACGGTGTGCCTTCGGCCCGATGGACGTTGCCGGTGTCGCGGGACTGTTCGAGGCGCGGGAGGACCACCCGAAGGCCCTCGGCCCGACGGAAGAGCTCGACTGGATGAAGCGGCAGACGCGGCTGACCTTTGCCCGCTGCGGCGTCATCGATCCGCTGTCGCTGGCCGATTACCAGGCGCATGGCGGGCTGGCGGGCCTGCGCCGGGCGATCGGCATGAGCCCTGCGGAAATTGTCGGGGAAGTGACGGACTCCGGCCTGCGCGGCCGGGGCGGGGCGGGCTTTCCCACCGGCATCAAGTGGAAGACCGTCGCGGCTGCGAGCGCGCCGCAGAAATACATCGTCTGCAACGCGGACGAGGGCGACAGCGGCACCTTCGCCGACCGGATGCTGATGGAGGGCGATCCCTTCACGCTGATCGAGGGAATGGTCATCGCCGGCCTCGCTGTCGGGGCGACGAAGGGCTATGTCTACCTGCGGTCCGAATATCCCGACGCCATCGAGGTGATGAACGAGGCCGTCAGGATCGCCCGGCAGGAGCGGGTGCTCGGCCGTTCGGTGCTGGGCTCGGCCCACGCCTTCGACATGGAGATCCGCGTCGGCGCGGGCGCCTATGTCTGCGGCGAGGAGACCTCGCTCCTGAACAGTCTTGAGGGCAAGCGCGGGGTGGTGCGGGCAAAGCCGCCGCTGCCGGCGCTGGAAGGGTTCCTCGGCCGGCCGACCGTGGTCAACAACGTCATCTCGCTGGCCAGCGTGCCGGTCATCCTGGAGCGCGGGGCCGCCTTCTATCGCGATTTCGGCATGGGCCGCTCGCGTGGTACAATTCCGCTGCAGATCGCCGGCAACGTGGCGCGCGGCGGGCTGTTCGAGGCCGCCTTCGGCCTGAGCCTTGCCGAGATCGTCGACGAGATCGCCGGCGGCACGGCAAGCGGCCGGCCGGTGAAGGCGGTGCAGGTGGGCGGGCCGCTCGGCGCCTACTTTCCGCGCGAATTGTTCGACACGCCCTTCGGTTACGAGGACTACGCGGCGCAGGACGGCCTGATCGGCCATGCCGGCCTCGTCGTCTTCGACGACACGGTCGACATGCTGAGCCAGGCCCGGTTCGCCATGGAGTTCTGCGCCATCGAGAGCTGCGGCAAGTGCACGCCCTGCCGCATCGGCGCGGTGCGCGGGGTCGAGACGGTCGACCGGATCGCCAGGGGCGACCGGCCGGAGGAGCAGATCGTGCTGCTGAAGGACCTCTGCGAGACGATGAAGGCGGGATCGCTCTGCGCGCTGGGCGGCTTCACACCCTATCCGGTGGTCAGCGCACTGACCCATTTCCCGCAGGATTTCAGCCCCCGGCCCCTGGCCGAAGCGGCGGAGTAGAGCCATGACCCTGATCAAGGAAACCGATTTCGGCACACCGGCGGCAACGTCGGAGACGATGGTCACCCTGACGGTCGACGGCTTCGACGTCACGGTGCCGCAAGGTACGTCGGTGATGCGCGCGTCGGTGGAGGCGGGCATCAAGATCCCCAAGCTCTGCGCCACGGACATGGTCGACGCCTTCGGCTCCTGCCGGCTGTGCCTTGTGGAGATCGAGGGCCGGCGCGGCACGCCGGCCTCCTGCACGACGCCGGTGGAGCCGGGCATGGTGGTGCGCACCCAGACAGGCCGGCTGAAGGATCTCCGGCGCGGGGTGATGGAACTCTATATCTCCGACCATCCGCTCGACTGCCTGACCTGTGCGGCCAATGGCGACTGCGAATTGCAGGACATGGCCGGTGCAGTCGGCCTGCGCGAGGTGCGCTACGAGGCCGTCGACACGCATTTCAGGGCGAAGAACACCTCGGGCGAGGCCAATCCGCAATGGATGGCGAAGGACGAGAGCAACCCCTATTTCACCTACGATCCGGCGAAATGCATCGTCTGCTCGCGCTGCGTCAGGGCCTGCGAGGAAGTGCAGGGCACGTTTGCGCTGACCATCGAGGGGCGCGGTTTCGACAGCCGGGTCTCGGCCGGCATGCACGAGGATTTCCTCGCCTCCGAATGCGTTTCCTGCGGCGCCTGCGTGCAGGCCTGCCCGACGGCGACCCTGCAGGAGAAGTCGGTGATCGAGATCGGCACGCCCGACCGGTCGGTGGTAACGACCTGCGCCTATTGCGGCGTCGGCTGCTCGTTCAAGGCGGAGCTGCGCGGCGACGAGCTGGTGCGCATGGTGCCCTACAAGGACGGCAAGGCCAATCGCGGTCATTCCTGCGTCAAGGGCCGCTTCGCCTATGGCTATGCCTCGCACAAGGACCGCATCCTCAACCCGATGATCCGCGAGAAGATCACCGATCCCTGGCGCGAGGTCTCCTGGGAGGAGGCGCTGTCCTTCGCTGCGACGAAGCTGCGCGCCATCCAGTATGAGCTGGGCAAGGATGCCATCGGCGTCATCACCTCGTCGCGTTGCACCAACGAGGAAACCTACCTGGTCCAGAAACTGACCCGCGCCGTGTTCGGCAACAACAACACCGACACCTGCGCCCGGGTCTGCCATTCGCCGACCGGCTACGGCCTTGGCCAGACGTTCGGCACCTCGGCCGGCACACAGGATTTCGACAGTGTCGAGCAGACCGACGTGGTGGTGGTGATCGGCGCCAACCCGACCGACGGGCATCCGGTCTTCGCCTCCAGGCTGAAGAAGCGGCTGCGCCAGGGGGCGAAGCTGATCGTCGTCGATCCGCGCCGCATTGACCTGGTCAAGACGCCGCATGTGGAGGCCGCCCATCACCTGGCGCTGCGGCCGGGCACCAATGTCGCCGTGGTCACGGCGCTGGCCCATGTGATCGTGACGGAAGGGCTGTTCGACGAAGCGTTCATCCGCGAGCGTTGCGATGTGGACGCGTTCGCCGATTATGCGGAATTCGTCTCCGACGAAAAGCACAGCCCGGAAGCGGTGGAAAGCCTGACCGGCGTTCCCGCGCAGGACCTGCGCGCGGCCGCGCGGCTCTACGCGACGGGCGGCAACGGCGCGATCTATTACGGGCTTGGCGTGACGGAGCACAGCCAGGGTTCGACCACGGTCATCGGCATCGCCAACCTTGCCATGCTGACCGGAAACATCGGCCGGCCGGGCGTCGGCGTGAACCCGTTGCGCGGCCAGAACAACGTGCAGGGCTCCTGCGACATGGGCTCGTTCCCGCACGAGCTGCCGGGCTACCGGCATGTCAACGGGCAGGAGGTGCGCGACATCTTCGAGACGCTATGGGGCGTTTCCATCTCCGACGAGCCGGGCCTCAGGATTCCCAACATGCTCGACGCGGCGGTCGACGGCACGTTCAAGGGCCTCTACTGCCAGGGCGAGGACATCCTGCAGTCGGACCCGGACACACGGCATGTGTCGGCCGGTCTTGCGGCGATGGACTGCGTCATCGTGCATGACCTCTTCCTCAACGAGACCGCCAATTACGCCCATGTGTTCCTGCCGGGCTCGACCTTCCTGGAAAAGGACGGAACCTTCACCAACGCGGAACGCCGGATCAACCGGGTGCGCAAGGTGATGGCGCCGAGGAACGGTTACGCCGACTGGGAGGTGACCCAGATGCTCGCCAATGCAATGGGCGGCAACTGGACCTACACCCATCCCTCGCAGATCATGGACGAGATCGCGGCGACGACGCCGAGCTTCGCCAATGTCTCCTACGCGCTGCTGGATCAAAAGGGATCGGTCCAGTGGCCCTGCAACGACGAGACGCCGGACGGCTCGCCGGTGATGCATGTGGACGAGTTCGTGCGCGGCAAGGGGCGGTTCATCCGCACCGACTATATCGCGACGGACGAGAAGACCGGTCCGCGCTTCCCGCTGTTGCTGACCACGGGCCGCATCCTGTCGCAATACAATGTCGGGGCACAGACCCGGCGCACCGGGAACGTTGTCTGGCATGCCGAGGACCTTCTGGAGATCCATCCGCATGACGCGGAGGTGCGCGGTGTCAAGGACGGCGACTGGGTCAAGCTGGCCAGCCGGTCCGGGGAGACCGCCTTGCGGGCGACGCTCACGGACAAGGTGTCGCCGGGTGTCGTCTACACGACCTTCCATCACCCGACGACACAGGCAAATGTCATCACCACCGACTATTCCGACTGGGCGACGAACTGCCCGGAATACAAGGTGACCGCGGTGCAGGTCATGCCCTCGAACGGGCCGACCGACTGGCAGGAGAAGTACGAGGAATTCTCGACGCTGTCGCGGCGGATCGAGGCGGCCGAGTAGCCATGAAGACGCATCGTCCCGTCTCCGGTGTCGCGTGCCGCGATGGCCGCTGCGTTCCCCGTTCCCGCGAACTGGCGGAAGAGGTGGCCGTTGCGCTCAGCTACAACGGATCGACCCAGGCGGTGATGATGGCAACGCCGGCGGATCTGGACGATTTCGCCACGGGGTTCTCGATCACCGAGGGTTTCGCCACACGCGAGGAAATCGTCTCGATCGAAGCCGTCCGGGCGACACGGGGCATCGACCTGAGGATCTGGCTTGCCGAAAAGGCCGGCCGGCGACTGAACGAACGCCGGCGGTCGATGGCCGGCCCGGTCGGCTGCGGGTTGTGCGGCATCGACAGTCTGGAGGAGGCCATGCGGCCGCCGCCGCAGGTCGCGACGCGTCTGGCGCCGCTGGCGGCGAGCGAGGTCCGCGACGCCATCGCGGCGATCTCCGCGCATCAGCCGTTGCACGACGCCACCAGGTCAGCGCATGCGGCCGGCTTCTGGCTGCCGGGAGCGGGCATGCTGGCCGTGCGCGAGGATGTCGGCCGGCACAACGCGCTCGACAAGCTGGTGGGCGGGCTTGCCCGCGAGGGTGTCGCGCCCGCGTCCGGGATCATGCTGATCACCAGCCGGGCGTCCGTCGATCTCGTCCAGAAGACCGCGATGGCCGGTTGCGGCATGCTGGTCGCCGCGTCGGCGCCGACGGCCGCCGCCGTCGAGACGGCCGAGACGGCCGGCATCTGCCTTGTCGGTCTTTGCCGGTCGGACGGTTTCGAAATCTTCTCGAATCCCGCACGCATCCAGTCCCGGAAAGACGCAAATGTCGCCTGAGAAACTCACCTACATGGCCAACCAGATCGCCGGTTTCTTCCGCACGCGGCCTCGCCAGGAGGCGATCGACGGGGTCGCGGACCACATCAGCAAGTTCTGGGAACCCAGAATGCGCGCCCAGCTGTTTTCGATGATCGAGCAGGGCGGCGCAGGCTTCGATCCGCTGGTTCTCGATGCCGCGCCGGGCATCCGCAAGGTCGGCCAGCCGTTCCGGCAATGACGTTTGCCGCCTTTCCGCATCATGAACGGTGTGCGCCGAAACGGGAGCCATGTGACGTCGTATTCGGGCGCGCATGGTCGCCGAAACCGGCTTCGTGCATGGACAAGGCAGGGAGAATCAAAGACTAATCAAGGGAGTGCCGGTATTATTCAAGGACATTGATCATGGCCAAGGCTGCGCGACACAGACATGTGCACGATCAGCTTCGGCTTGGAACTTCCCTCATTGCCATCATGATTTCGGGCGCAGCCCTGGCAGACGGCGCAACACCTCCAGCCTGCGATGCATCCGGTGCGGGGAGCAGGCTGCATATCGTCAGGAACGGCGGCGCGGGTGCCGACGGCCACGGAACGGTGCTGCCGCATGCCGGCGGAACCGGGGGCACGGTGGCATGCAGGGTCGGCACGGGGCCGGACAGCACGGTGCTTTCGACGACTGTCGTCTCGAATGGCGGCCGGGGCGGCAACGGCGATGAATACAATATCGGCATCGCGATTGTCGGCGCGCCCGGGGGCGTGGGCGGAAACGGCGGTACGATCAACCTCCTTGTCGACGGGTCCCTGACCACGGGCGTCACCGGCCATGGCGTCCTGGCTGTTGGCGGTCTGGCCGGGCATGGCGGCGTTTCGAACAGGACGCATGTGCTCAGCGGCGGGGAAGGCGGCAACGGCGGGTCGGGCGGCACGGTGACGCTGACCCACACGGGCACGCTGACGGTGAGCGGTGACGGAAGCTCGGCGCTGGAGGCAACCAGCACGGGGCGGACCGGGGGCCTGGGCGGCGGCACGACGGATGACCTGGTTGCGGGCGCGTTCGCCGGACTTGCCGGCGGCGGAGGCGGCTCCGGGGGGCATGGCGGCGCGGCGACGATCAACAACAGCGGCACGATCTCCGTCGGCAATGGCGCCTATGTGGGTGTGCGGGTGCGCAGCACCGGCGGGGACGGCAACACGGGCGGGTATTCGGAGCGCGGCCTTCTGGGGCACGTGCATACCGGGGCGCGCGGAGGCAATGGCGGCAACGGGGGCCTTGCCACGCTCACCAACAGCGGCAGCATCACGACGAACGAGACCAGCGTCACGGCGGTGCTTGTCCAGACATCCGGCGGACATGGCGGCGCGGGCGGCTCCGGCATCGGCGGGCTCGGCGGCAACGGCGGTGACGGCGGCACGATCAACGTCAGCAATACAGGCTCGATCCTGACCCGGGAGAAGTTCTCCGACGGTGTCTTCACCCAGTCGGTCGCCGGCAATGGCGGCGCGGGCGGCCACGGCGCCGCCGGGGGCTCGGGAGGGGCGGGCGGCGACATCACGGTCACCAACAACGGCACGATCACCACCGAAGGCTATTTCTCCACGGCGATCTACGGCATCAGCGTGGCGGGCGGCGGACAGGATGGCGGGGCGAGCCATGGCCGGATCGCGGTGGGCGGCGATGGCGGCGCCGGCGGGCGGGGCGGCGACGTCACCGTCGAGATGACCGGCACGAGCCTGGCCGCGGGACAGAACAACATCCACACGTCCGGTGCGTTCGCCAACGGCATTCACCTGGTTTCCGTTGGCGGTGGCGGCGGGCGCGGCGGCAATGCGGTGGCCACCGGTGTGTTCTCGGCGGTTGCCATCGGCGGCTCCGGCGGCGCGGCCGGCGATGGCGGCGCCGTCACGGTGAACCTCAACCGGCTGGCGAGCATCCTGACCGAGGGGGACCTTGCCAACGCGGTCATCGTCCAGTCGATCGGCGGCGGCGGGGGATCGGGCGGCAGCGCCCGGGCGCAGGCCTATTTCTCGTCCGTGGCGGTTGGCGGCAGTGGCGGCACCGGGGGCAATGGCGGCACGCTGAACGTCTCGCTCGGCAACCAGGCAAGCATCGCCACGCGTGGCCATCATTCGTCGGCGGTCATCGCGCAGTCCATCGGCGGTGGCGGCGGCTCGGGCGGTCAGGCGCATGCCTCCTCGTCGGCGCCGATCCTGGCAACGTCCGTTTCCATGGGCGGCAATGGCGCCTCCGGCGGCGACGGCGGTGCCATCGATATCAGGCTCGACACGGGATCCCGGGTCACGACAGGAACCGAGAACACGACGAACGCCCATCTCGTCGACGGCGCGGGCACCCATTCCGTCGGCGTGCTGGCCCAGTCGATCGGCGGGGGCGGGGGCAATGGCGGCTCGGCCGGCTCGTCGTCGACCTCCTATGCGGACGGCGTGTCGTTCTCGGCGGCGGTCGCCATCGGCGGGCGCGGCGGTACGGGCGGCGATGGCGGCCGGGTGTCCGGCACGGCCAATGGCATGGTCACGACCCATGACGCCAATTCGGACGCCATCGTGCTGCAATCCATCGGCGGGGGCGGCGGCAATGGCGGCGGCGCGCATGCCTACAGCCTGTCCGTTGGCAGCGACACCGACAGCATTTCGGCCGATGTCGCCGTCGGCGGCGCGGGCGGGCACGGCGGCAATGGCGGGGCGGTGTCGCTCTCCAGCGCCGGGGCAATCCGGACCGAAGGCGAGAATTCCGACGGGATCGTGCTGCAATCCGTCGGCGGGGGCGGGGGCAATGGCGGCTCGGCGCTCGCCTTCAGTGCCGGGGTCAGCATCGGGCCGAGCCTGAGCGCGTCGGTCGCCATCGGCGGTTCGGGCGGAACCGGCGGGCGCGGCCATGCGGTGACCTTTGCCGGCTCCGGCAGCGTGACGACGCTGGGGGCGAACTCGACGGGCGTGCTGGCCCAGTCGATCGGCGGCGGCGGGGGCAATGGCGGTTCGGCCTCGACCGTCAGCGTTTCGGCCTCGACGCAGCAATCCATCACCGTCGGGGCGTCCGTCGGGGGCCATGGCGGCAGGGGGGGGCAGGCGGGCACCGTGACCATCAACGGCGTCGGCGACATCC